>CALEIM010000038.1 GCA_937876395.1 uncultured Wenzhouxiangella sp.
CAGACCTCCGACCTCAGACCTCAGACCTCCGACCTCAGACCTCAAGCACCACCAGCGTGGTAGGCAGCTACGATCTGCTCCCGCCGCCTGGCCATCGGGTCGGCTTTGATAAAGTCGCTGACTCGCTGCAGGTAATCGGGATGCCGGGCGAGAAGGGTTTCCATTGCTCGGCCGCCGGGTTTCAGACCCAAGGGACCGAAGCTTGCGCCGCCCTCGTGGGCAACAAAGGCGTCGTCGCACAGGACGTGCTGCCAGCCGGCCGATGCGGCGCGCATGCACCAGTCGTTTTCCTCACCGTAGCCGCGTCCAAAGGCTTCCTCGTCAAACAGTCCGATCTGGTCGATGCAGCTACGGCGCATGTACATGCAGAATCCGACCGCGGTGGGTACGTGAGGATATTCGGGCGAGCCGGATTCACGACAGGCCTGCGCCCAGCGCTCAGGCTCTTCTGGCCAGGGATTGGCATTGCAGAATTCTGGGATCGAGGCGATTTCACCGTTATTGCTCAACGGCGTGATTGAGGCGATTTTCAGATCGCTGTCGCGGCAGCGGTGGATGGCTTCTAGCCAGCCGCTGGTCACCTGGGTGTCGGCGTTGAGGAGGATGACGTCGTGCTCGCCGGCCAGGGTCAAAGCCAGGTTGGCGGTGCCGACAAAACCCAGATTGCTGTGATTGCGCACCGTCGTCCAGTGGCTCGGCAAGGAATCCATGATGGGTCGAACGGCGGGATCATCGGAGGCATCGTCGATGACGACCACTTCCTGATCGGCAGCAACGTTGGCCTGCAACGCCGCCAGGCAGCGTCGCGCCTGCTCGGGGGCGTTGAACAGCGGTACCGCAATAACACTCACTATCTGATCCACTCGTGTTCGATGCGGATCATGCCCAGCTCACGGGTTTGGCCGGTGACGGTAAAGCCCTGTTCGACAGTATCGTGCACTCTCAGGCCTTCCGGGTCCAGGGTATGGGCGCGAACGGCATAGCCGCCCGGCAGCAAGGGCAGCTCCGGGAAGCGAATGCCGATCTGGAAACGGCCTGAACCGAGTGACACCGCCTCAACTCCGTCGTGGTCGGTGGCCACGCCGTAGACCGGTGTACCGTCAGCGCGCACGATGCCGATCAACACCTCCGGCGGGCGCTCATCTGGTGCGGTAAGTTCGAGGTAAACCTCAAGGCGAGTCGCCATTGCGATCAATGGATTGGCCTCGTCGGTGCAGGGTTCCAGGGTCAAACTTTCGATCCGATAGGGTGCCTGGCTGTTGCGCGTAACCGCGGTGGCTGCGGCATCCTTGCGCTCGTGCCAGGCCAGATAGGCCTGGCTGACATCGAACACGTCGCCATAGTGCCCAACGGTGCCTCCATCAAGCCACAGCGCGTGCCGGCACAGCTTCTGCACTTGATACATATTGTGCGACACCATCAGCAATGTACCGCCGTCATCCAGGTAGGCTTCGATCCAGCGGATGCACTTTTTCTGGAAGGATTCATCGCCAACGGCCAGCACTTCGTCGGTGATCAAAAGGTCCGGGCGAACCGCGGCCACGACCGCAAAGCCGAGCCGCACCACCATGCCCGAAGAGTAGTGCTTGACCGGCTCATGTATTGATTCACCGATGTCGGCAAAGCTGAGAATATCGTCCAGACTTGCATCGATCTCGGCGCGTGACAGGCCAAGGAACGTGGCATTCATGCGCAGGTTATCCAGACCGGTGTATTCCGGGTCGAAGCCAGCGCCCAGCTCCAGCAATGCGGCCACGCTGCCGCGTTGCACAATTGTGCCGCTGGATGGCGCAAGGACGCCGGTAATGATCTTGAGCAGGGTGGATTTACCCGCGCCATTGGCGCCAATGATGGCCAGCGATTCACCCGGCTGGACTTTGAAACTGATCCCTTCAAGAACGCGTGTTCCGCCGCTGGACCGACCCCGCCACAGCAGTTGCCAGAAAGCGCGCAGTCGGGCGCCGGAGTGTACGGTCGGCGGGAAGCGCTTGGCCACATCGCTGAGTTCCAGCAGGGCGGTGCTCACAAAAAGTCCTCGAAATACGGGCTGAGCCTGGAAAACAGCGCGCTACCGGCCCACAGTACCAGCAGGCTACCCAACAGGAGCAGCAGGGATACACCGGCCGGCCAGGGCTCGCCGTGCAGCAGCGCCAGGCGAATCTCGTCCATCCACCAGCTCATCGGATTGAAGCGCAGCCAGCCGGCGAATTGCTCGGGCAACAGTGACGGTGCGTACAGGATGGGGGTCAGAAAAAACCAGAACATGAACACGGTCGGCAATGCCTGCTCCAGATCGCGGATAAAAACCTGGAGCGCCGACAGTGCCAGGCCAAAGCCGAGGGTGAGCAAATACAGCGACACAAGCGCGCCAAGCAGACGCGGCAGTCCCAGCCAGTGCAGCTCGACGCCCATAAGCGCGATCACGACAAGCACCGCCAGGTAGCCGACCAGGTGAAGAAGAAATACAGCCGAAACCGAAGCGATGACCAGCATTTCGCGCTTGAGCGCGACTTTCGAGATCAGCGCGGCGTGGTCACGAATGGCCTGCGAGCCCCTGAGCGCACCCTCTGAAAACATCAGCCAGGGCCACAGGGCAACGGCCAGCCAGGCGATAAAGGGCATGTCGAGGCCCGGCGGAACCCGGGCCTGAAATATAACGCCAAATACAAAACCGTAAACGGCCAGCAGCAGCAGTGGGTTGACGATCAGCCACAGCCAGCCGCTGGCACTACCGATAAAACGGGAGCGAATTTCGCGCGTTGTCAGCCGCCTCAGCAGCGCAAGGTCGGCCCCGTTCACGGCGCCCCGCCTTGTCAGCCTTCGTCAGACTGGCGCAGGCTCTCGGCGGTCGGAAGATCATTGCCGCTGATGCCGTAGCGCTCATGCAGTTTTTCGATTGAACCCGGCTCGATTTCAACCGGATGTTCATCGAGCAGGCGACGATAGAGCAGCTCGATCAGTTCCCGGCTGTGGCGTTGCCGAGCAATCTCACGTGCCGCAGATTCAGCATTTTCCCAGGGAAGTTGACCGGCCTCGGTTTGTCCGTCCAAACGGATGATATGCCAGCCGTGGGCGGACAGCACCGGCTCGGAGGTTTGACCAGGCTGCATTAGCTGCAAGGCGTTGGCCACTTCCTCGTCAAGCTCTTCGAAGGCGACGTTCTCATAACTGCCCTGATTTTCATCCGCATATGGATCATCAGAATATTCGCTGACCAGCGCATCGAACTCCTCTCCTGCCTGAAGCTTCTCATACAGTTCGAAAATCTGTTCCATGGCCTCCAGCTCACCGCGACCACGGCCACGGTTGACCAGAATATGAGTGAAGCTGACGCTCTCCGGTCGGCGGAACAGCTGGGGTTCTGTCAGATAGAGTTCACGCGCCTGCTGGCCGTAGTCGGCAAGCATCTGCTCTTCCAGATAGCGCTCACGATAATGCTCGGCAAGGTAGACCATCGCACCCTGGTAGAGGCTGCCTTCGACCAGAGCATCTTCAAGCGCTCCGGCCTCAATGGCTTTATTCCCTAACAAGCGCACCAGCAGCAGGCTTTCCAGCGCCTGCCCGAGGCGCTCATTGCTCATCAAAAAGCCGGCCCTCTGATCGGCCGGAATCCGGCTTAGATAGGCATCGACATCAGCCTGGGTCACCCTGACCGGGCCTTGATGCAGCAATGACGCCGAGTTGCGCGGCAGTCCCAGGGAGCTCCCCGCGGCGGACTCGATGAGAAACAGAAACAGGACGGTGGCAATAAAGGCCTTTGCAGCCAGTGATTTCAGCATGAATTCCTCTGAGAGCTGTTGTTGTTTTTCAGAACTGATGCCCGCTAACGCGGATTCTATATTTGAGCTGAGGACTCACCCGACTAGCTGGCTTCAGCTTCGCGCTCATACTGGTGGATCAGGTGCTCAAGCTGGCCTGACTAAAGCCAAACCAGCTTGAGCATCATGAGACGTTGAAAATAAATCCTAGCAATCAACTCAACCTGATGGCATCCACCTAGTCCCGCAGCCGGAACCCGTAGCGCATTCCGAGTCAGGCTCGATCTGTGCCGGCGGAGTACCGACCGGCGACAGGGTATAAATGATATTCAGATAGTAATCGGTATTCGGCTGCAGAGCGCAAACGCCGTTCTGGGTGCGGTAATGTGGCCCACCCCATTTCGGGCCCTTGAAACCGACCTCACGAACGATACAGCCTGAGCCCATGTCGATATCAATGGCCGCCTTGTCAAAGTCGCCCGGGCAACGGGATATGCTAATGAGCTTCGGCCGATTGTCGAGACCACTGGTCTGGGGTGGGGCGAGTGAGAACGAACCATAGTTATGTAGTCCACTGGGGGGTAATGCAGTCGGAATATCACCACTATTGAAGCCCAGAGCCATGTAGTGACGCCCATTGTTGCGTGCCGGCGTTCCCAGCACCCGCTGCGAGTTATCCATGTTATCCCAATTCGCAGGCCAGACCTTGTTGAATTCACGACAGTCGTGGTCTGTATGGGGACCGCTGCCTCCGCCGGCCATGCCGGCATATCGATAGCTGCAACTGTTGGAGCCAGTGGTCAAACGGTTCCAGTTCGTCGGCAGCTTCTGCCGAGAATCGCAGATCTGCGGAACCGGCTCAGGGTCAGGCGGCCCGCTGTCGGCCTCTTTGACTTCTACGGCAACGCTGGGTGTGGTAGACGCCAGAACCGAGCCGTTGTAGCAGCTTAGGCTGACCTGGTAGGTTCCAACGGGCACGTTACTCGTGGGGACCGTAAGACCCGACAAATCTGAGGAGGTCTTGCCGGTGCCGGTCCAGCCACTGAGCCCCGTTCCATCGCAGGCCCAAGCACCGCGTGTGCTCCAGCGAAAGGTCAGGTTCTGACCTTGAGACACAGACACCGCGCTGGCCTGGCTATTGACGGTGAAGCTGGAAACATGGACCTCGACATCCTCGCAGCTACCGGTAGCGGTGCAGGCTTCGGGATCAACCGGAGTGACCCGAATATCGCCGTCGCCGTCAATCTGCAGATTGCCCTGAAGCTCGATCACGGTCGGGTCCGGCTGAGTCTGCAGAATCAACTGTTTCTGGGCCACCGCCTGGCTCGAAATCAATGCCGCGCCGGCCAGCAGGCCGGCGAACAGGAATAGGGTATTAAATTGCAACTTGCTGATATTCATGGCCGTTTGGATGATCCTGATCAGATGACAGAGTATAAGCGTTACTTGACGTGTATGTGCGAGCGCCGAGGCACACTCTATTGTATTCCAAGTTATTTGACCCGCAACCGTACGTAAAAATTCCGTAATTTCTAAAAAAGAAGGCCACCCAGTGGGTGGCCCCTTTCTTGCTCTGTACACGCAAAGATCGCGTGGGTCTGAACTAGTCAGGCCAAAGGCCTTATTAGTCGCCAGAGACCACGATCATACGGCTACCACGATGGTCAAAGGACCCGCCGTAGTTGGACAGCAGACCGCCAACGTCACCGTTGGTGTAAGTGCTGGCCCAGAAGCCGATGACCGGCAGACCGCGCAGCATTTCACCGTTTCCGGCCGGCTCACTCAGGCGCTCACTGAAAGGTACCGGCGAGGCTGCCGCCACCGTGCCAAGGTCATACTGCATCCAGCCGTCCTGGTAACCCGGAAGCTGGAAATTGACGTAGCTCAGGCGCGGGAAGTCGTCGCGCAGCGGCTCCTTCATGATTTCCGATTCTGCCGGCAGTTCGCCAGGCGCATTGCTGAAGCGCACCACGTTGGCTTCACGGCAGAGCTGGAACAGGTCCGGAGTCTCATCCGGCGGCGGCGGCGACACGATCACATCACCGACCGGATCAGTCGGCTCGGTTTCCTCACGGTCCCACACACGGAAAGCCATGTCTTCACAAGAGTGATTCAGGGCGCCGCTGGGCAGGACATGCCAAGTGCGGGTGAACGGCGGAACCGGCTCATTGGGCAGCACATAGCCACCGTCAGCGTCGGTATGCCAGCGCTTGGTCGGGAAGGTCAGCACCCACTCCGAATGACCGGTCAAGTCATCGCTGATAGCGTACTCGTTCATCAGCATGTTGTAGGTCAGCACAGCATTGACCGCTGAAGTATCTGTGGCACCGAAGGTCCAGTCATGCGACGCAACCGCACCGTTGATGAACAGGTTGCTGACGACGTTATCGCCACTGCCCAGATCCGGCAGCAGGGACGACGGATTGGTGTGGTTGCTACTACCCGCCGCCCAGAAGCCGTCAATGGCGGTGGCGTTGTAGCTGAACATCGTGCCGTCGGCCACGTTGATCACGCTGCCGGCGCCGAACAGGCCACCAGAGGCGCCCAGCTCAGTGTCAAAGCCAAAATCAAGACCAGCACCGCCATCACGCCACGGGGCAAAAGCTGAGCCCGGGGCCCAGTAGCTGACCAGGGTATCGCAATCACGCGGCTGACCGGCAACGTGCTTGGAACCCCAGTGCACATAGCCAGGATTGCTCGGGTCGTTAGAACCCGGACCCGCCAGCATGCTGTGCATTTCAATGACTTCGATGTAGCCTGATGCGCTACGCTCGATACCCTGCGGGCCACCATCGCCAGCGTACTCATAGCTCAGGAAGGCTTGCTCACCGACACCCGTGTCTGCATCGTAGAAATACGGCGCAGTACAGGTCGAATCGCCGGTAACCATCTTGGCACCGCCATCAGCAGTGGCAGTCACACCAGCGGTCCACACGTCATACGGCGACATGTAGATATTGAAGTCGAGCACTTCGCGCGAGTTCAGGGCTTCCATGAAGCGGATTTTGACTGCCTTGCCACGCTCGGTGGTATTGACAATCGAGATCAGCGTATCGTTTCCACCGCGGGCGGTGTAGTACGGATACAGCAGTACCTGACCCAGGCCGTCGGGGTTGACGTTGACGGCGTTAGCAACGCCGGCCATCCCCGCAACGCCCGTCAGACCTGCAAGTACCGCAGTCGTCAAGGTATTTCTTTTCATTACAACACTCCTAAGTTGTTGGACACAGGGCTCTGTGTAAACACTAGTGGGACGCGCGCGGCTCCTCCCGAACCCATCCCAGCAGGCGTAATTCTATGCTAATTGATCAGGAAATGTAAAGCAATCAGTTTTGACATCAGTTTTGCACGTACCACCACTGCCCGTCGAGGCGGATCCATTCGTCCTCAATGGGCCGGGTCAGCTCCATCTGGGACCTGGCCTGGCGCATTCCGGGCACATCCGCCCTATAGCTTACCTCAACCGTGACCAGGCAGCGGTCGTCTTGTTCGCATTCGCTGCCGAGCACCTGGCCACCCAGCCAGGTGACCGGCCGGGTGCGCATGTCGCTGACATAAATATCGCGCTCGACGCGCTGGCGAAAGCCCGGTGTGTAGTATTCCCAGGCCTGGGCGAAATCGCCTTCGGCCATCAGATTCCAGCGCGCCTGGGCACGCTCTTCGAGCGTCTGCGCCTCATCCTGCGCCGCCTGTTCGGCTGGCTGGCAGGCGGCCAGAGCAAGCAGCGCGATACCGGCCAGGCCTGCTTTGAATAGCTGTCTCATGATCTCTTGTCGCTCCAATTAATTGTTTTATCTGGTGTTTTGATCAGTCTTCGCGGATCGTGGTAATTCCGCGCATCGGCCTGAGGGCCTCGAACTGGCTGCGCACGTCGTCGGAAACGCGGCGTAGCTGGTCGGTGGACTCGACCACGGTCGGGGTAATCAGGACCAGGGTTTCGGTGCGCCGGACTTCCTTGCGTGTACTGCGAAACAACGCGCCGAGCATGGGTACGCGCTGCAGACCCGGCACTCCGGACCGTGAATCGAGCAGATCCTCCTGGATCAAACCACCGAGCATGATGGTCTGCCCGGACTGGATGGCCACTTCCGTCTCAATGGTCCGCGTGTCCACCGAGGGGTTGTCACCGACGCCCGGGTCGCCCGGGGACGACACTTCCTGGCGAATATCCAGATACACCAGACCGCCCGGGTTGACCCGCGGCGTAACGTCGAGAATCACCCCGGTGTTGAGATACTGGACGTTGCCGATCGAGCCCGACTGGCCAATTCCACCGCCGACAAAGCGGGTCGACTGGACGGGCAACTGCTGACCAACGTTAATACTGGCATCGGAATTATTGCGCACCATCAGCGAGGGCGAGGAAATGGTGCGCACGTCCGAAACCGACTCCAGGGCGTCGATGGTGGCGGCCACAAAGGTGCGATCCGTGGCACGGCGGGTCAGAGTGCCGAGCACATCGGTACCCGAACCAAATAGCAGCGAGTTCTGTGAGCGACTGGGAGCAAAGTCCTCGGGCAGGCTCGGCCCGCCGGCGCCTGGCCCCCGATTGGCCAAAAACCAGCTCACTCCATAGCGCAGATCATCGTTGAGCGTGACAATCAGCACCTGGGCTTCGATCATGACCTGCAGGGGCTCCTCGTCCAGGCGCTCGATGGCCGACAAAATGGCGTCGTACTCGCTGGGTGAGGCCTGGATGAGCAGCGAGTTGGTTTCCAGAACGGCAGTGATGCGCACGTCGCCATCGCCTAGTTGCATGCCGCCGGAGGTATTGCGCTGTTGATTTTCGTTGCCGCGCTCGGACTGGGAGCGCTGGAAATCGCTGACCGACGAGGCCGAAGCGCGCTCCAGGCCCGGCGCCAGGGAACCGCGAGATTCGCGCGGCCGGCTGCTGCCGCCGCCGGTGCCGAACAGATCGCCGAGGTAGCCCGCGAGGGCGTCAGCTTCCAGATTCTTGACCCGATAAACATAGAGCCGGGCACCGGCCTCCGGGCTGGAGCGATCGAGACGGCGAATCCATTTTCCCGCCTCGTCCAGGTAATGTTCGTTGGGCGTGATCACCATGATGGCGTTGAGGCGCTGCAGCGGCATGAAGCGGAACATGCCGGCCAGCGGGGTTTCGCCTTCCTGGCCGAACACGCCTTCGAGCTCGGGCAACAGCTCATCGACCTCGATACGCTGCAGATTGAAAATACCAACCGACATACCGGCCAGCCAGTCCACATCAAAGGTATTGATGATCTGCAGGTAATTGTTCAGTTCGTAGCTGGTTCCGGCCAAAAACAGCAGGTTGCGCGCATTATCGGCGTGGAAAACCGCGTCTTCACGCACCCAGGGCTCCAGCATTTCGGCCATCTTTCCGGGCGACAGGAATTCCAGCGGTACGACCATGACCTCGTAGCCGCGCGCATTGCCGGCCGAATCGGTGCGCGGCACCAGGTTGCCGCGAACGGCCTCGGAGATGGGCACGACGTGGTAGCGGCCCTCGCGCCAGATCAGGGTTGCATTGTTCCAGCGCAGCAGCATTTCGAGCACCGACATGATCTGCTCGCGCTTGATTGGCTTGGCCGTCGAGAAGGTGACCTCGCCGCTCACGCCCGGTGCTATGACGTAGTTTTCCTGAAACATGTGGCCCAGAATGGCGTGCACCACTTCCTGAATGCCCTGCCCTTCAAAGTTGAGGGTGATTTCACCGTCGTCGCCGGGCGGTTCCGTACGCGGCCGGCTGGCGCTTTCATCAATGAAGATGCCGGTGCCGGCAAACAGTTCGGTTTCGCTGAACTGAGTTGACTCGTCATCCTCGTCCGCCTCAGCGTCGATCAGCACTTCGCCTTCGGCCAGACGGGTGGCCTCGGACACGGCGCTGCGACCGGGCTCAAGGACGGTCGAATCATGCGCTGTGTGCTGCCCGCTGAAGGAGGCACAGCCGGCCAGCAAGACGCCGGCCAGGGCCAGCATCAGTGGCATTTGAAGGGTTGTTGCTCGCTTGTCGTCAGCCATTGTTTTCCTGTTAGTCCTGTCCTTGTTGCGCACGACGCTCGGCCTCGGCCCTGAGTTCGGCCCGGCGCTCTGCCACGCGACGACGAATTTCCTCGGCCCGGGTGCGCGCTTCCTCGCTGGCCTCTTGTCGGGCAGCTCCGTCCGAGCCATCGGGCGGCGATGCTTCGCCCTCACCCCGACGGGGCGACGGGCTGCTACTTGCTGGAGCAATCAGACCGCTGGTGTTTACGGTCAGTTCAAGTTCGTGCTCACGGCCGTCGACCGAAACGAAGCGCACCTGACGGGCCTCGATGCTGTCGAGTTTCCAGGCGGCCTGTTCGCCTTCGAGGCTCATGCCTTCGCGCAGCAGCAGGGTTTTCCCGGCCTGCGCATCGGCGACCATGGCGAGCTTCATTTCCGGCGTGATCACGATACCGGCCACGGTCGCCTTGAGCTCGGTTACCGGCTCTTCGGTTTCGCCTGACTGCTGCTGTTCGGCAAGCTCGGCTTCCGCACTTGGCGCTTCAACCACCGGCAGGCGTCGATCTGAAAAGAAAACCGGCCGCTCGATAATGGCCGAGTAACTCTCGAAGGCCTCCAACCCGGTCTGGGGCACATCGACGATCACCTCGTCGGGCGCACTGCCGCCCAAAGGCTGGATATCGGCCACGTCGGGCCGGCCCAGCAGCAACGCCATGCCCGCACCAGCCAGCAACAGCACGCCGATGGCGCCGGCCAGCAGGGCGGTCAGCAGATTGCGCTGCAGGTCAATCATTGCTCACCTGCTCGGACAGGAAGCCATACATATCGAAACGCACATCAAGCTGCCCGTAACCGCCTGAGCCGCGCCGGCCGGTGCGGTCGGCCGGTATGCGCTGATTGACCATCAGGCCGTCGATAAAGATCAGCGGCACGTTGTTCTCCAGTTGATAGAGAATCCGGACCACATCGGGCAGCGGGCAGGTCAGGCGGGCATTGAGCGTGACCTTCTCGAAGCGCTCAGGCTCGGCATCCGGGCGGTTGGTGGTCGACACGATGGTGCACAGCTCGATATCGTCGGCCTCGCGGGCAATGGTATCGCGAAGCCGTCGGGTCAAACCGGCAGCGGCCACGTTGAAACTGCCCTCGGGCAGAAACAGCGCACTATCGAGCCGCTCGCTTTCCAGTTCCTGGAGTTCGCGCTCCAACTGTGGACCGCGGGCCACGGCTGCCTTGAACCGGCCGGCGTGCTCTTCGAGCCTGCTGATTTCGTCCGACAGCTCGGCATGGCGCACCACGAACCAGTGAAAACCGAGCAGATAAACCAGCACCAGCACGATCAGCAGCAAGGCGATGGCCAAGGGGCGATTATCCTTCAGATCCGGCAGCAACTGCATGCCTGGCCCCTCCTGTCTCGATGCGGGCACGGGCGTTGAAGCGCTCGCGCCCGCTGGCGGGATCAATATTGACCGTACCGCGGAACTCGGCATCGGCCAGCAGGCCGGAATCATTGATCAGTTCGATCAGGCGCTGCGAGGCGTCAGCCAGACCCTGGAGTTGCAGCTCATCGCCGCGCATCTGCAGCTGCTGAATCCAGATATCGTCGGGCAGGATGCGGGTCAGCTCGTCGAGCACCTGAACGCTGACCGGCTGCAGGCGGCGCCGCTCGGCGAGAAAATTGGCCGCAGTCAGCGCATCTTCAAGCTGGCGCTGCAGGGCCATGACGGTATCGGCGTCGCTGCGCAAAACGGCAACCTCCCGCTCCAGCTTGTCAACCGTTTGCTGACGCAGCCACAGGGATTCGACCATCACCAGGATCAGCACCGCGACCAGGCCGCCGGCCAGCATCCAGTTGATGCGCGCCCGACGATGAACATAGTGCGGCCGCTGCTCGGCAGGCAGCAGGTTGAAGCCTTCCAGGTCCGGCTCGCCCTCGCCGACCAGGCAGTCGATGGCGTGCGGCCGGATGCCAATGGCGTCAAGGCGCTCCATGAAGGCCTCGACGCGGCTTTTGAGCACCAGGCGCAGATCGAGCTGGATGCGTCCGCGCTCGACGTTGCGGTCGACCACCGCATGGTCATAAAACACCTGGTCTGCAGAAAACGGGGTGAGCTGGTCAAGCTGGTAGCGCAGCGCCTGATCGAGATTTGATTCCACCGCCAGCGGCAGCTCGACCGGACACTGCAGGATGTGCTCGGCCGGCAGGCCCAGGCGAATTTCCGGCAAACCGTCGCCGAAGCCATTGACCAGAGCCTGCCAGCGATCACGCAACAGCGCGGCATCCTCGCTGGCGCCGAAGGTGTCGCGTCGCTCGGGCTGCTCGCCGCCGGTCCAGATCTCCAGGGCGTCATCGGCTGCGGGCACCAGCCACAGTTCCGGGCGCGGCGGGATCATCCGGCGCCGCAAGCGGCCGGGGACCAGCTCGGCCAGCTCGCCGCGCCACCAGCTCAGAAAGCCCGGTAAAGGGCCTGCGCGGTAGCGGGCCAGCAAGCTGCCCAGTTGGTCATTGATGGTACTTTGTGTCATTGATCCTCGACATTGTCACGCCAGCGCAGCACCCGAAACGGTCGCCCGCGATGATCCCCGCCCAACTCGAGCGTGGCTTGCACTTCGTTCCAGGTACCGCTGTCCAGCGTCGCCCGCGAGCGAATGCTAAAGGTCCGGCCGCCGCCTTGCAAGTTGACCAGCGTGCCATCGGGCAACATCAGGGCCTGCTGATCGGCCGGATGGAACATGTGGCGCTCTTCGACGAACACTTCAGCCGACTCGCGATCTATGTCCGGCAGGGCGGCCAGCACATCGGCGGAAGCAAAGGCCGGATTGATTCGGCTGGAATTGGAGCTGACCGTCAGCATCGGCTCAAGTTCGCGAAACAAATCCCAACTCATGCCGATGACCTGCTGGAGCTCATCGATCGAAACAAAATCAGCGTTGGCCGGCCCGTAGGGGTAGCCGGCGGCAAAATAATCATCCACTTCGGCGCCGTATAGCCGCGGCAGATCGTCGGCATCGCGCCAGTCTTCGATGGCGTCGGCCAGATGCCAGGCCTCGACCTCGTCCATCCCACGTGAGATAAACAGGTTGCTCAGAAGTTCCTCGCCGGCACGATTGATGTCGATCTTGCCCGATTCGTCGGTAATGCGCAGTTCGACCATCGCCTCGCCAAAGGGGAAAACATACGGGCGGCCATCGGGCACCCAGCGCGTTTCCATGTCCCGGTTTGTCATTTCGTAGGCGGCGCGGTGCACGCCCGCCTCAGCGGCATAGCGGGCGACTGTGGTGTCGAACAAAAAGCGCGCCTGGAGACTCTCTGTGCGCGCCAGCACGGCATATACGCCAACCACAATGGTCAGCAGCACCAGGATCCACAGCACCACGACCAGCGCGATGCCCTGTTGACGGCAAACTGGAAACGTCATTGGCGCCGACCGCGCTGCGGAACGAGCATATCAGAGGCGCGGCGAATGGTGGGGCGCTGCTGGGCGTGACTGGCGTCGATCATGACCGGCGCGACCAGATCCGGCCAAACCAGGCCACGACTGCCGTCCATCTCGGCGACCAGGCCGACCGCCAACGGCAGCCGTTCGGGAAACTCCCAGAAGTCGGTCCAGAAGGTTTCGTTGCCTTCCTCGTCCACGTCGAGAAAAATGAACTCGGCGCGGCTCAAGCCCTCCATCAACACGATGCCGTCGGTGGTCGCTTCCAGAGCGCCCGGCTCATAACCGTTGAGCATGGCGTAATAAAACACCAGATCCTGGCCCTCGTTGCCGCGCTCGATGCTGAGCTGCTGAACATAGGGCCCGCCGTAGCTCAGATAACCGGGCAGAGAGGCCACGAAGCGAACAAAATCCCGATCACCCTGGAAGCGGACCACTTCTTCTTCGCCTTCGGGCTGCTCAATCACCAGCGCGCGGGTTTGCATCAGTTGGCGACGCACGAACTGCTGGACCACACGCAGACGGTTGGTTTCCTCGATCACCGCCTCTCCGGAGCTGGTGGCCCGGACGCTTGCGCGAAAACCGCCGTAGGCCATGGCCATGATGATTGCCACCAGAGCGATCGCCAGCATGACCTCGATCAGGGTAAAACCGCGCTGACGACGATGCGCCGAATAATTCATCGACGAATAATTCATCGGCCCGGCCCGCCGCCCATCTGCCGCTGGCGCTCTTCCCAGTGCATATCGACCGAACGCAGGGTTTCAAACACCTCCGAGCGTTCGCCGCCCCCTTCACCCCATTCGACGACCAGTTGAATATGGTAGAGCGCAATGCTCAGATCTTCGAGCAGATCCAGTCCGCGTTCGTCGACGACGGCGGTTTCAGTGATATCCATGACCCACGAAAAACGATCATCGAACTGGCCGCGGGTCGCGCCCGGTTCGATCATTGACTCAAGCCCGACCACGTCAAGCTTCGACTGGGCCCACAGCGCCGCCTGGGTGTAGTCACCGGACAGGCGGGTGTTGCCCACCGAAGTCGACAGAATCTGCAGGATCACGCCAAACAGCAGCGAAAACACCATGAAGGCGACCATGACTTCGATCAGGGTAAAGCCGCCCTGCCGGCTCGATTCGGGTCGACCCCGAACAAAGCTTGCCGAACATGAACGCAGGCCAGTCATCACAGTCATTCCTGCTCCTGACCAATGCTGACCTCACCGGTCAGCCAGGCGATGTTGATCTGCCACTCGCGCTGCTGCGCGTGCACACGTACACTGCCGCCGGTTGACGCCCCGTCAGGAAAGAAGCGAATGCCGCCGGCGTTCTCACCAGTCATTTCCGAACGGGCCGTTTCAAGCGTGATTTCGAGCCCATCGGGCAACTGGACCGGCTCGCGATTGGCTGCCTGCCAGGTGCGCTGATTGGCATCCACCAGAAACACCTGCTGCTGACGCTGAATGATGGCCTGTCCGCGGGTATGGCGAATGCCGGCGGTGATTTCGCGTGCTGCATTGCGAATCTCCGCGCCGCCAACCGAGCGTGAAACCGACACCCCGACCACGGCGAACAGCAGCACGATCAACAGCATGACCACCATCAACTCGATCAGGCTGAAGCCGGCAGCGCGCAGGCGGCGTGGGGCTACCGCTGGCGGACGCATGGTCTGAAACGATATCCCGGCAGGCGTCGTCAACTCAGTCCCAGTTATTGATATCGGCGTTGGGGCCATCACCACCCGGTGAGCCGTCGGCGCCGTAAGACCAGATATCAAACGAGCGATTCTGGCCCGGATAGCGATAATTGTAGGGATTGTCCCAGGGGTCACTCAGGTTGTTCTGGTTGACGTAGGGGCCGTTCCAGTTGCGGGCATTGCCGGGCCGCTCGACGAGCTGGCGCAGCTCCGAGGGCGGACGGCCGTTATCGAGATAGAATTCATCAACCGCCATCGACAGGCGCTGGACCTCGGCCACGGCCGCCCGGGCCTTGGCGTCCTCACCGCGCGACAGAATGTTGGGCACCACCAGCCCGGCAATCAGGCCGAGAATCATCAGCACCACCAGAAGCTCAATGAGCGAGAAACCCGAATTGCTTGAAACCCTGTTCATATAGTTGTCCTCCAGCCCATCGCGGGCCTGTTTCCTTAGGTATAGGGGCGGCGCTCAGGCCACCAGCTCATTGATGCTGAGAATCGCCATCAGCACCGACATCACGATCACGCCGATGACCACCGCCAGCCCCAGGGTCAGACCCGGCACCAGCAGGGCCATGAGGCGTTCAATGGTCGTGCGCACCTCACGGTCATAGGTGTCGGCCACCTTGAGCAACATCTCGTCGAGCTTGCCGGTTTCCTCGCCCACGTTGACCATCTGCAAGGCCAGGCGCGGAAAGTTTCCGTTGGCCGACAGCGCGCGCGCCATCGGCGTGCCGGTCTTGACCTGTGTCGCGGCCTCGGCCACGTCATCGCCAAGCACCGTATTGGTCATGACATTCTTGGCGATGGAAAGTGCCGACAGCAGCGGCACTCCATTGATGAGCAGGGTGCCGGAAGTCCGTGCCAGACGCGCGGTTTCGACTTTGGCAATTACGTCGCCAACGCCTTTCATATTCAGAAAACGCCGGTCCCAACGACGCCGTGACGCCGGCTGCCGGAGCTGCCCGCGAAACCACAACACGACCACCAGCACGGCACCCGCCAGCGCCCACCAGTAGCCCTGCAGTATGTTGCCCGCGGCCATGACGATGCGGGTCAGCATCGGCAGCTCGCCGCCGAACTCTTCAAACATCGGGGCAAACTGCGGAATCACATAGCCCATCAGCAGAATCAGCGATGCGATCGCCAGCAGCACCAGCAGGGCCGGATAGATCATGGCCGATACGACCGAATCCTTGAGCTCCTTGGAGCGTTCCAGATAGTCGGCCATGCGCGTCAGCGTCTGATCGAGCGAGCCACCGATCTCGCCGGCGCGCACCATATTGATATAAAACCGCGAGAACACGCCGTGGCGCTCTTCCATGGCCTCCGACAGCGCGCCGCCTTCACGCACCCGATCACGGATTTTCTCCACCGTGGTGCGTATGCGTTCATTCTCGGCCAGTTCGCCGAGGATGCCGAGCGAGCGATCCAGCGGCAGGCCGGCGCTGAGCAGCGTGGCCAACTGCTGAGTCAGATCACCCACCTCGGATTGTTTGAGCCCCTGACGGCCGCGCAGCAAAGCCGAAAGCCGGAAACCGGAACCCACCTCATTTGCTGAAACCGGGATATTACCGGCTTCCTGCAAATGGGCGATGACCAGCTCCTTGTTTGGTGCATCCATCTCCCCGGTCAGAGTTTCGCCGGATGGGGTCACGGCCTTGTATTCAAACAGCGGCATCCGGGTCAGGCCTCCTGGGTGACTCTCAGCACTTCTTCGGCCGAGGTGAGGCCTTGCAGGGCCTTGATCAAACCGTCTTCGTACATGGTGCGCATGCCCTCATTGCGCGCCTGTTTTTCGATTTCCGTGGCGGTTGCGTGTTTCATGACCATGCGCCGGATCTCTTCCGACAGAACCAGGATCTCGTGAATACCGGTTCGGCCGCGGTAGCCGGTCGGGCAGAGCTCCGAACTGCCGGGGTGGTAGAGCTGGATCGGGCGCTCGTCGGTATATTTTTCAAGGCCCAGCTCGACAACCATCTCGGGCAGCACGTCATAAGCCTTGCGAATTTCGGGATCAAGACGTCGCACCAGACGCTGGGCCATGATGGCATTGACCGTCGAGGTCAGCAGGTAGTCGTCAACCCCCATGTCAAGCATACGGGTCACACCGCCGGCGGCATCGTTGGTGTGCAGAGTGGACAAAACGAGGTGACCGGTCAGGGCCGACTGAATGGCGATCTTGGCGGTTTCAAGGTCACGCATTTCCCCGATCATGATCACGTCCGGGTCCTGACGCACGATCGAGCGCAGCGCGTGGGCGAAGTCCAGCCCGATCTGCGGCTTGGCCT
>CALEIM010000039.1 GCA_937876395.1 uncultured Wenzhouxiangella sp.
AGACAATACTCAACTGGCGATCTCCGACAACGGCGTATTCACCTTCCCGACCGCCTGGGATAGCGGCAGCAGCTATGTTATCGCAGTCCAGGCACAGCCCGTCAACCCCAGCCAGAACTGCACGGTCAGCAACGGTAACGGCACCCTGACCAACGCAGATATTACCAATATCGAGGTCAACTGCATCATCAACCAGTTCACCGTCGGCGGCACGATCAGCAGTTTGCTGGGAAGCGGTCTGGTACTGCAATTGAACAGCGGCAGTGATCAGCCAGTTGATGGCGAGGGCAGTTTCAGTTTCGAGCAGCCGCTGGTCGATGGCGACAGCTACACGGTCACGGTGCTCAGCCAGCCCGCCAACCCCAGCCAGACCTGTACGGTCCTCAACGGCAGCGGCATTATCAACGACTCGGACGTGAACAACGTCCATATCAACTGCACCACCGACCAGTTCACGGTGGGTGGCATGGTCGTTGGTCTTGATGGGCAGATGCTGATCTTGGAGAACCAGACTGATAGCACTCAACTGGTGGTTTTTGGCAACGGACCATTTACCTTCCCAACGGCCTGGGATAGCGGTAGCAGCTATGACATCTCGGTACTGGTTCAACCCGCTGACCCGAGCCAGGTCTGCGTGGTCAACAATGCCTCGGGCACGGTCACCGATTCGGATATCAACAATATCCGCGTGATCTGCTCTGAAAAAGTGTTCCATGACCGCTTCGAGGCCAGTCAATAAGCCGTTATTCAGAATAAAAACTGTCAGCCCCGACCGTTTGGTCGGGGCGCGGGAAGTCAATCGAAGCCACCCGCGAAGGCCGCCTGGGGCGCGAGGCAGCATAGGGCGAAAAGAAAGACTGGGAAATCCGAAGCGCGTTTCACCAACCCAGGCTGACAGTCAGGCCGGCAAGGCGGTATCCTTGGTAACACTGTTCCCATAGCCGATCCAGTTTTATGTCTGAACGCGAAGTCATGGAATACGATGTCGTGATCGTTGGCGCCGGCCCGGCCGGTCTGGCCTGCGCGATCCGGCTCAAGCAGCTCAACAGCGAGATCAACGTCTGTGTGATCGAAAAATCTGCCGAAATCGGCAGGCATATTCTGTCCGGCGCGGTGATTGAGCCCGAGCCGCTGGATGAACTGATCGAGGGGTGGCGGGATAATCCGCCGCCGATCTGCGTGCCAGTCAAAAAAGATCAGTTTCTGTATTTCAGCAAGCGCGGCAAATACCGGCTGCCCACTCCGCCGCAGCAGAACAACCACGGCAACTTCATCGTCTCACTGGGCGCGCTGTGCGCCTGGCTGGCGCCAAAGGCCGAGGCTTTGGGAGTTGATCTGTTTCCCGGCTTTGCGGCAGCCGATCTGTCCTACAACGACAAGGATGAAATCCAGGGGGTGGTGATCGGTGATATGGGCGTCGATGCTCAGGGGCGGGAAAAGGATACCTACGTTCAGGGGATCGAGATTCATGCCCCGGTCACGGTGCTCGGCGAGGGTTGCCGGGGGCATCTGACCAAGCGTGCGATCAGAAAATATCGGCTCGATGCCGACTGCGATCCGCAGACCTACGGCATCGGGCTCAAGGAGCTGTGGCGCCTGCCCGTAGGGCGCGTGCAGCCCGGTCTGGTCCAGCACAGCTTGGGCTGGCCGCTGCCCGGTGAAATCTACGGCGGCAGCTTTGTCTATCACCTCGACGACAATCGCGTCGCCATCGGTTTTGTCTGCGGGCTGGACTATCAGGATCCGATGTTCAGGCCGTTTGAAGCTTTTCAGCAGTTCAAGCATCATCCCGTGATCCACGAGCTGCTCGAAGGCGGTGAGATTCTGTCGGCCGGCGCGCGCGCGCTGGTCGAGGGCGGCTATCAGTCGCTGCCGAAGGTGGAAATGCCCGGTGCCATGTTGATTGGCGATTCGGCCGGACTGTTGAATGTGCCCAAGATCAAGGGTACGCATCAGGCGCTGAAATCTGGCATGCTGGCTGCCGAACACTTGGCCGAATCGCTGTCCAGCGCAGGTTTCGATGCGCGTCTGCGTGACTCCGATATTGTCGCCGAACTGAAGAAAGTCAGAAATGTCCGGCCGGGTTTCACCAAGGGCCTGTGGCGCGGCATGTTCACCGCCGCCATCGAAACGGTGACTGCGGGCAAGCTGCCGCGCACGCTACCCAATCATGCCGATCATGAGCAGTATCGCAAGCTCGATGAGCCAGGCTTCGACTATGACTGGGTTGAGCGCGACCTGCCGCCGCGCGATCGTCTGGCCTCGGTCTACTTCGCCCAGACTGAGCATGACGAGGACCAGCCGGTGCACCTGAAGATCACCGATCCGGACGTCTGCTTTACCCGCTGTGCGGAAGAATACGGCAACCCTTGCACCCGCTTTTGCCCGGCCAGCGTCTACGAGGTGGTTGAAGATCAGGGCGGCAAGCGTCTGCAGATCAACGCGGCCAACTGCGTGCACTGCAAGACCTGTGATATTGCCGACCCTTATCAGGTCATAGAATGGGTCACGCCGGAAGGCGGTGCGGGGCCGAACTACACCAATCTTTAGGGCCAGCAAGTAAACTGAAACCAAATACCGATCGGCAAATCATTTGAGGACTGACCATGCTTCACGTTGATATTCCCGGGCGTTCGGAGTTCGCGACGCTGTCACAAAAACGCCAGCCAGGCTGCGTATCGATCTATTTGCGCACCACCCCAGTTACCCAGCAAGTTGAGGCGTCGCGCATCGAAATGCGCAATCTGGTCGACCAGGCCGAGCAGCAGCTTGTCGATGCGGGGTTTGACAAGCGCCAGCTGGCCGCACTTATGGAACAGCTCAAGGATCTGCTCGACGACGATGAGTTCTGGTACTACCAGGCCAACAGTCTGGCGGTTTTTGCCACGCCCGAGAGCATTCGCAGCTATCGCCTGGCCAACGAACTGGTGTCCATGGTTCAGGTTGCTGATCGCTTCCATCTGAAACCGCTGTTTCGTGCCGTAGCCTTTTCCCATTCAGCCTTCATCCTGGCACTGTCGGAAAACGCTGTGCGTCTGGTTGAAATGCACGCCGATCTGCCGGCCGCCCGAGTCGAGGTGCCCGGCCTGCCGGCTGACCTGAATTCATCGGCCGGCCCGGCAGCGGTGCAACAGCGCTCGTTTTCTGGCCGGATCAACAACCCCGAAAACCACAATATGCGATTGCAGCAGTATGCTCGGCGGATCGATCATGAACTGCGTTCCATTCTGAGCGGTCGTGAAATTCCACTAATCCTGGCTGCAACCGGCCGTCTGGCCTCGGTGTATCCGCAGGTCAATTCCTATCCGGATCTGCTCGATGCAACGATCTCGACCAATCCGGATCGGCTGAGCGAAGCTGAGCTGGCCGGCCTTGCCCGACCGCTGCTTGATGCAGCTTATGCTGAAGAAATCAAGACCTTGCACGCGCTGTTCGAGCAGCGCAGCAATCAACGACGCACCAGCACTGATATCACTGATCTTGCCAGGGCCGCGACCTTCGGAGCTGTCCAGACCCTGATGGTTGATATCGATTCGGTGCTGCCGGGCTTTGTTGATGACGACAGCGGCGAAGTCACTTTCGTGGCCGAGGATGATGCTGAAGCCTACGGAATTGCCGATGAGATCACGGCCCGGGCATTTGCCACCGGCGCGAAGGTTGTCGCTCTGCGGCGCCAGGACATTCCCGGCGGCGGAGACCTGGCTGCCATCCTGCGCTATCCACACTGATGAGGCTGATCACCCGGATCGGCAGAGCTTTACCGCCCGGCAGGCGCGAGCCGGCCCATGCCTGATACCTTTGGCCGGCTGCTGACGCTGACCACGTTCGGCGAAAGCCACGGGCCGGCGATTGGCTGCGTGGTCTGCGGCTTTCCGCCGGGCATGGAAATCACGCCGGAAGAGATTCGCGCCGAACTGATGCGCCGGGCAAGCGGCCAGAGCCGCTGGACCTCTCAGCGCCGCGAAGCCGAGGACGTGCGGATTCTGTCCGGCGTGTTCGAGGGCCAGACCACCGGAACACCGATCGCGCTGCTGATCGAAAACACCGATGCGCGCCCCAAGGATTACGCCGATATTGCCGACCGTTTCCGGCCCGGGCACGCAGACTACACCTATCACCACAAATATGGCATTCGCGATTATCGTGGCGGCGGGCGCTCTTCGGCCCGCGAGACGGCCATGCGGGTCGCCGCCGGTGCACTGGCCAGGAAGTATCTGCGCACCCGGTTGGGCGTGGAAATCACCGGCTGGCTGAGCCGGCTGGGCGAGGAGGTTTGCGACCGGCAATTCAACCCGGAAGACATCAACGCCAATCCGTTCTTCTGCCCGGATGCTGAGCGCGTTCCCGCGCTGGAGCGCTACATGAAGGCGCTGTGGAAGTCCGGCGATTCGGTCGGCGCTCTGGTGCGCGTGCGTGCCACCGGCGTCCCGGTCGGCCTGGGTGCGCCGGTCTATGCCCGGCTCGATGGCGATATGGCCGCCGCCATGATGAGCATCAACGCAGCCAAGGGCGTGGAAATCGGCGCCGGCTTTGCCGCGGTGGGTCAAAAAGGCAGCGAGCATCGCGACGAAATCACGCCTGAAGGGTTTCAGTCCAACCACGCCGGCGGCGTGCTGGGTGGAATTTCGACCGGGCAGGCGCTGGAATGTGCGGTTGCATTCAAGCCGACCTCATCACTGCGCCTGCCGGCCAGGACGGTCACGATTGAAGGCGAGCCGGTTGAAATTGTGACCACCGGACGCCATGACCCTTGTGTCGGGATTCGTGCCGTGCCGATTGTCGAGGCCATGCTGGCACTGGTGATCCTGGATCACTTTCTGCTCCACCGTGCCCAGTGTGGTGACGTCGGCGAGCAAACGCCGCGGATCGGAGCCTGACCCCATTCACAGATCATACAGATACAAAGCGATTTCATGAGTAAAACCGGACAAGGTTATCGAGTGGCACTCGCCGGTGCGACCGGCGCAGTCGGACAGGTCATGCTTGAGCTGCTGGCCGAGCGCGATTTTCCCATCAAAGAGATTGCCCTGCTGGCATCCAGTCGTTCAGCCGGCAGCGTTGTCATGTTCAACGGCAAGTCGGTGCGCGTTCAGGAGCTGGCCAGCTTTGATTTCAGCGGCTGGGATTTCGCGCTGTTCTCGGCCGGCGGCAGCGTATCAGCGGAGCATGCGCCGCGAGCGGCCAAGGCCGGCTGCACGGTGATTGACAACACCTCGTATTTTCGCCTTGATCCGGATGTGCCGCTGGTGGTGCCCGAGGTCAATGCCAGCGTACTTGATGAATTCGGCAGCGCTGGCGGCATCATCGCCAACCCCAACTGCTCGACGATCCAGATGGTGCTGGCGGTCGCACCGATCCATCGCGCCGCTGGTGTGGCACGGATCAATGTGGCGACCTATCAGTCGGTGTCCGGGGCCGGAGCCAAGGCGATGGAAGAGCTTGCCCAGCAGGCCAGGGATCGCTTCAACTTCACCGAGCCCGAGGCCAAGGTCCTGAATGCACCGATCGCGTTCAACGTCATTCCGATGATCGATACGCTTCAGGACAACGGCTACACCGGCGAAGAGATGAAAATGCACAATGAAACGCGCCGGATTTTCGACAGCGACACGCTGGCGGTCAACGCCACGGCGGTGCGCGTGCCGGTGTTTTTCGGTCACGGCGAGGCGGTTCATCTGGAAACCGTTGAACCTCTGGAAGTTGATGAGGCCCGTGAACTGCTGCGCGGCGCGGCGGGAATCAAACTGGTTGAAGAGCCCGAGATCCCGACGCCCCTGACCCACGCCAGCGGCCACAATGAAGCCTTCGTCAGCCGTCTGCGGCGCGACCTGAGCCACCCGCGCGGGCTCAATTTCTGGGTTGTGGCCGATAATGTGCGCAAGGGTGCGGCTCTCAACGCCCTGCAGATTGCCGAGTACCTGATTGCCCAGCGCGGCAAATGAGTGCTTTCTCATTGTGTGAAGACATTGGTATACTCGCTTGAATTGACATAAATTTGTTCAGGCAGCTGAGGGAACCAGCGCTCATGACCCAACACCTTGTTCGACTGATCGTCCCGGTTCTGCTGGGCGCACTCATCCTGCTGTTCCCGGCCCAGGGGCTTCGGGCGCTGGGGCTTGGCGAGGCACGTGTCGACTCCTGGCTGGGACAAACGCTGGACGTTTCGATCCGGCTGCTCGATATCGAGACCGCAGCGATCGAGTCGATCAGCGTCGGTCCGGCGTCACTGGCCGATTTCGAACGTCTGGGCCTGCCCAGCGAATCGTTGGCGCTTGGGCTCGAAGTCACCGTGGATCGGCGCGTTGACCCGCCCCAGGTGCGGGTCCGTTCCCAGCAGCCGGTCAATGACCCGGTGGTACAGATCCTGATTGACGCGCGCTGGGCCAGCGGCCGAGTACTGCGCGAATACACCCTGTTTCTGGATCCGCCGGTGGTTGAATCGGCCGCTCCGGTCCGGCGCGTGAGCCAGCCGGAGCCGGCTGCAGAACGTCCGCGTCAAACCGCGCCGCCGGTTGCCGCTGAAACACAGCGTCCGGCGCGTCCGGCGACGCCAGCGCCGCGTCAGCCGGTCGAAGCTCCGCCTGAACCTGAGTCTGAACCTGCGCAAGCCGCGCCCTCCGAAGCAGCCCCCAGCGCTCCCCGTGCCGATACCGTACAGGTAGCGCGCGGCGATACTCTGTGGAGCCTTGCCCATGCCTGGCGCCCCGATCAGAGCCTGAGCATGGACCAGGTCATGCTGGCGATTTTCAATCGCAACCGCGCCGCCTTCCTGGACGGGAATATCAATCGTATGCGCTCCGATGTGCGCCTGGACATGCCCGGCCTCGACGAAGTCCGCGCGCTCAATCGCGCCGAGGCTGAACAGCGTATCCGCGAGCATATGCGTTCCTGGCAGCCGGCAGCGGACCCGTCGGTGCCGGTGATCAGCGACGCGGCCATGCCTGAACGCGCCACGCCCGATCCGGTGGTCGAAGCCACGCCGGTGGCGGCCGCTGAGGCTGAGCTGGATCAGCCGAATCGTGTCGGGACCGAGGTCAGCCTGAGCGAGGATGAAATCGTCCATCGCCTTGACGTGGTGCCGCCTGAAGACGAGCAGTTTTCGGATAGCTCGTCGGTTGCCGAAGAAGAACTTGACCGGGTGCGCGACGACCTGGCTGACGTCGAGCGCGAAATCGCCGAACAGGACTTCGACGGTACCGCACTTGATGAGCACGTCCAGGAAGTGCGCGAAGCGCTCGCTCAGCGGGACATCGCCGGCCTGGCGGTCGCTGAAGAATCCCTGGCTGAACTCCAGGAGCGGCTGCGCGAAGCACGTCTGGCGCGTGCCGAGCTGGAGGCTCTTGCGCAAACCGGCATGGGCGCGCAGGACGACGCCGTCGCTGACTATTTGAGCGAGCTCGAAGACGAGTTCGGAACCGTCGCCGCCGGTGCCGATGAGCCGCGACTGGCCGACCAGGCACCGCAGCCGGGCGCGGCCGACAGCGCGGCCGATCCGGTAGCGGTCGGAGAGGCCGAACAGTCTATTGCTGGCAGCGAAGCATCTGATGAAGCCGGGCAGACAATGGCCGTCACCCGCACCGACGGTAGTGGGCTGTCGGCCTGGCTGTGGCCACTGATCGGTCTGCTGGTGCTGCTGGGCCTGGTGCTTGCCATTTTCCGCTGGCTGCGCGGTCGCAGCGCAAGCCGGACCGGGTCGGGGGCGGTGACCGGCGATCAGGCGGTGGAGGCGGCTCGCGCGGCGGTCCGGCGCAATCCTGATGATCTCGGCGCTCGCCTGGCGCTGCTGCGGCTGCTCGGCGATTACGGCAACGAGCACGAATTTACTGACGCCTTCGACCAGATGTATCAGGAAGTCGAAGATGAAACGGCGCCCCAGTGGCAGGACGCCCTGTCTCTGGCCGCAGTGCATGCGCCCGATCATCCGCTGCTGCAAGGCAACGAGACTGGCTATTCGGTCGATGAGGAGTTTGATCGACGCGCCGACGACATGCTTGGCATGCTCGACACCGAAGAGCATGAGCATGTTCGGGACGACGCGCCACAGGCGCCGTTCTCATTCGATCCCGAGGTGGCAGACCGGCCATCGGAGCCCGCCGATCAGCCAGAGGCTGGCTTTGATACCGATCTGGCGATCCTTGCTGATCGGCTGGATGATCCGGCCAGCGGGCGAGTATCCGACACCCGCTTCGCTGATGACGGCGAGGACGCCAGCTTCGACGAGTTCGAGGAAATCGATGAGTTTGTCGAGGCGCCGACTGAGGATGATCCGGCGGCAGACGACGATGCCGATGTTGATGAGGGCGCCGACGAATTGGCACTCGAATCCTTCTCGGCCGATGTCGGCGAGGATCAAACGCACGAGCCTGATTCCGACCACGCCGAAGACCCGATCGAAGAAGTGGAACCTGAACCGCGGCCGGTAGAAGATTCAGAGCTGGAGTTCAGCTCCGACCTGAGCGAGCCCGATCAGGACAACGTCGCCGACGAACTTGACTTCCTGCCCGGTGATGCCGCGGCGCCGATCGATGAGCCGTCGCCGATAGAGCCGTCTGATTCCGGCAGCGTCGAATCGGACTCGTCGCCGACACTCAACGACGAAGATGCCGACGTCAAGCTTGATCTGGCGCGCGCCTATATTTCGGTTGATCTGGCCGACTCCGCCCGGGCCGTGCTCGACGAGGTGCTCAGCGACAGCAGCCCGGCCAAGCGTGCCGAAGCGCAGCAGCTGCTCGACGAACTGGATTAGCACAGCAGGAACTCAAGGCCGCGCAGGCGGCGCTCAGGCAGGCATGCGACTGGCGGCTGGGATCGAATACAACGGCAGCGGGTTTTACGGTTGGCAGACCCAGCGTCAGACGCCGACCGTGCAGTCCTGCCTGGAGTCGGCCTTGAGCCGGGTCGCCAATCACCCCGTGCTCGTTCACTGCGCAGGCCGCACGGATAGTGGCGTGCACGCTCACTGCCAGGTGGTTCATTTCGACACCGCGGCCGAGCGCTCCGAGCGCTCCTGGGTGCTGGGTAGCAACAGCAATCTGCAGCCCGGCATTTCCGTGCTTTGGGTGCGCCCGGTCGAGGCCGGTTTCCACGCCCGCTTTTCAGCCACCGGCCGGCACTATTGCTACCGGATTCTCAATCGCTGGGTGCGCCCGGCCATTGATCGTGGCCGACTTGCCTGGATTCACCAGCCGCTGGATGCCGAACGCATGCATCACGCCGCTCAGGCGCTGATTGGCGAGCACGATTTCTCCAGTTTTCGGGCGGTCGGCTGCCAGGCGAAGTCACCGCACCGGAAGATCAGCCGAATTGAAGTCAGCCGCCACGGCAGCGAAGTTCGCCTGGAGGTCGAGGCCAACGCCTTCCTGTATCACATGGTGCGCAATATCGCCGGAAGCCTGATTCCGGTCGGAACCGGCGAGCGTCCGGTGAACTGGCCGGGGCAGGTGCTGGCCGCGCGCGACCGGACCCGGGCCGGCCCGACCGCGCCACCTGAAGGTCTCTACTTTGTGGCTCCGCGCTATCCGGATTTTCCGCAGTTGCCGCTTGAGCGTCCGATCGATTTTCCGCCCCGTTCCGAAGCCGGGGCGACAGAAATCTGAGCGAAATCCTGGAGCGCCCATGACCCGTATCAAGATCTGCGGAATCACCCGAATCGAGGACGGTCTGGCAGCGGCCGCTGCGGGGGTCGATGCCATTGGCCTGGTGTTTGCCGAGCGAGGCCCGCGCACGATCGATGCCGAGCGCGCCCGGGCCATCTGCCGCGCGTTGCCGCCCTTTGTGACCCGCGTCGGGCTGTTCATGGATGCGCCGGCCGAGCAGATCGCAAATACTCTGCAACGGGTGCCACTGGACTGGCTGCAGTTCCACGGTCGCGAGTCCCAGGATTTCTGCCGACAGTTTGGTCGACCCTGGATCAAGGCGCTGGCCATGGGTGGTGAAAGCGCCGATGATCCAGCCGACTTTGAACTGGCCGACGCCGTGCTGTTTGACGCCCACGCACCGGGTGAAGCCGGTGGCAGCGGGCAGCGCTTTGACTGGCGCCGCCTGGGCCCGGTAGCCCGCCCCTGGATTCTGGCCGGCGGTCTGAACGCCGCCAATATCGGCCCGGCTGTGGCGCGATTTCGACCGGACGCGGTCGATGTATCCAGCGGCGTGGAGGTCTCTCCCGGCATCAAGAGTGGTAAGCTGATCAAAGACTTTATCAAAGCAGTTGGAAATGGCTGAAACGGCTGAAAACACAGCGCTTGAGCGGAGCTTGCCGGATGCCGCCGGACACTTTGGCGTGTTCGGTGGACGCTTCGTTGCTGAAACCTTGATGGCGGCGTTGGATGAACTTGAAACCGCTTGGCGCCGCTATCTGGCCGACGAGACTTTCATGGCGCGTCTGGACGCGGATCTGGCGCATTTTGTCGGTCGTCCCTCGCCGCTGTATTTCGCCGAGCGCCTGAGTCGAAAAGTGGGCGGTGCGAAAATTATCTTCAAGCGTGAAGACCTGAACCACACCGGCGCGCACAAGATCAACAACACCGTAGGCCAGGGTCTGCTGGCCAAGGCCATGGGCAAGCAGCGCGTGATTGCCGAAACCGGCGCCGGCCAGCACGGCGTGGCAACGGCCACCGTGGCTGCCCGACTCGGCATGAAATGCGTGGTCTACATGGGCGCTGACGACGTCGCGCGTCAGTCGGTCAACGTGTTTCGGATGAAGTTGCTCGGCGCCGAGGTGATCAGCGTCAAGGCCGGATCAAGGACGCTCAAGGATGCGCTCAACGAGGCCATGCGCGACTGGGTCAGCAACGTTGATGACACCTTCTACGTGCTCGGCACGGCCGCCGGTCCGCATCCCTATCCTGTGATGGTGCGCGACTTCAGCGCGATTGTTGGACGCGAGGCGCGCCAGCAGATGCAGCGCCAGTTTGGCTGCCTGCCAAACGCCCTGGTGGCTTGCGTGGGTGGCGGCTCCAATGCCATCGGCCTGTTTCATCCCTTCCTCGATGATCATCAGGTCGAGATGTTCGGCGTCGAGGCGGCCGGACGGGGCCTGGACGGTCACGACCACGCCGCCAGCCTGTGTGCCGGCCGCGTCGGCGTGCTGCACGGCTCGCGCACCTATCTGCTCGACGATGACGACGGGCAGATCATGGACACCCACTCGATTTCGGCCGGGCTCGACTACCCGGGGGTCGGCCCCGAACACGCCTGGCTCAAGGAGTCAGGCCGGGCGCGTTACGTCGGGATCGACGACAACGAGGCCCTGACTGCGTTCCACGAGCTGACTCGCATCGAAGGCATCATGCCGGCGCTGGAATCGGCCCATGCAGTCGCCTGGGGGATGAAGCTCGCCGCCGAACGCAGCAGCGATGAATACATCCTGGTCAACCTGTCGGGCCGCGGCGACAAGGACATCAACACCGTGGCCGGACTGGAAGGAATCACGCTGTGAATCGCATCGACGTTCGCTTCGAGCAGCTCAAGAAACGCTCGCGCCGCGCCCTGGTTCCTTTTATAACGGCCGGTTACCCGACGCCGGATGCAACGGTTCCGGTGCTCAAGGCGGCGGTTGAAGCCGGCGCTGATCTGCTCGAAATCGGCATGCCGTTTTCCGACGTGATGGCTGACGGTCCGGTCATCCAGGAAGCCTGCGCGCGGGCCCTGGAACAAGGCACGGGGCTAAGCGAAGTGCTCGCCATGGTGGCCGAGTTTCGGCGCGAGGACGCGCACACGCCCATCGTCCTGATGGGCTACGCCAATCCGATCGAACGGCGCGGCCTGGTGCGGTTTTGCAGCGCAGCGGCCAAGGCCGGGGTCGATGGTCTGCTGGTCGTCGATGTCCCGGTTGAAGAGGCCGTTGAACTGCAGGCCGAGCTGGCCCGTCACGATCTGCACCAGATTTTCCTGGTCGCCCCGACCACCGGCGCCGCGCGTCTGGCGCGAACGGCCGAGCTGGCCGGCGGCTTTCTCTACTATGTCTCGCTCAAAGGTGTGACCGGTGCGGCCAGCCTTGATGTGGCTGCCGTGGCTCCGGCGGTCGAACAGGTTCGCCAAACCACCGGCTTGCCGGTGGCGGTTGGTTTCGGTATTCGTACGCCTGAGCAGGCGGCTGCCGTGGCGGCGACTGCCGATGCTGTGGTCATTGGCTCGGCCCTGGTCGAGCGCCTCGGTCAGGCCGATTCGGTCGCGGCCGCGGCCGAAGCCGCGCGCGCCTACCTTGCCCCGATTCGCCGGAGCATGGACAATACCGACTCCGTTCAAGACGATGCCGTGAGCCTGTAATATGAGCTGGTTCCAGAAACTGATGCCCGCCCGAATTCGCACCGAGGGCTCGAAAAGCCGCAAGGTGCCCGACGGTCTGTGGACCAAGTGCAAGGCCTGCGATGCCGTACTTTACCGTCCGGAGCTGGAGCGCAACCTCAACGTCTGTCCGAAGTGTGATCATCACATGGCGCTCACCGGCCGCGCCCGGCTTGAAGCCTTTCTCGACGAGGGCGAGCACATTGAGCTGGGTGCGGATCTGCTGCCGATCGACGTGCTCAAGTTCAAAGACACCAAGAAATACCGCGATCGCATCGTCGCCAGCCAGAAGGCAACCGGCGAGAATGACGCCCTGATCGCGCTGCGTGGGCAACTGTTGGAAATGGATCTGGTTGCCTGCGCCTTTGATTTTCGCTTCATGGGTGGTTCAATGGGCTCGGTGGTCGGCGAGCGTTTTACCCTGGCCGCCCACGATTGCCTGGAACGTGGTCTGCCGCTGGTGTGCTTTGCCTCTTCGGGTGGAGCGCGCATGCAGGAAGGGCTGCTTTCCCTGATGCAGATGGCCAAAACCTCGGCCGCGCTGGCGCGCATGGCTGAAAACGGCCTGCCGTATATCTCGGTGCTCACGCATCCGACCACTGGCGGTGTATCGGCCAGTCTGGGCATGCTCGGTGACATCAATATCGCCGAACCGAACGCCCTGATCGGCTTTGCCGGTCCGCGGGTCATTGAGCAGACCGTGCACGAAAAACTACCCGAAGGGTTTCAGCGTTCCGAGTTTTTGCTCGACAAGGGCGCCATCGACCAGATCGTCGACCGGCGCGAGCTGCGCCACCGCATTCACGGCCTGCTGACCATGCTGATGGCGTCGCGCCGCGAGGACCCGGTCCACGAAGGTGAATTGCTCGATGGCGACGAACAAGCGCTGGATGCAACCGACCCGTCCGCCTGACGCCGTCTTGACCCGCAACCCGAACCTGACAGGGCCGCTGGCCGACTGGCTGGCGCGCCTTGAACAGCGCGCTCCGGCCGCAGAAATAAAACTCGGTCTGGAGCGGGTCCAGCAAGTCCGGCAGCGTCTTGAGCTGCGCATGGAAATGCCGGTGATCAGCGTGGCCGGCACCAATGGCAAGGGTTCGGTGGTGGCCATGATCGAAGCGATCGCTCTGGCCACCGGCAAGCGCAGTTTTGCCTACACTTCACCGCATCTTTTGCATTTTGCCGAGCGCATGCGGATTGCCGGACAGCCGGCCGGCGAGACGCAGATCGTTGCTGCCCTGGAGCAGGTCGAACGGGCGCGGGGGGATGTGGAGCTGAGCTATTTCGAACACACCACGCTCGCCGCCCTGTGGCTGGCCGGGCAGTCCAGCATCGATTTGCTGGTACTTGAAGTGGGGTTGGGCGGACGCCTTGACGCAGTCAATATCCTTGATGCCGACGTGGCCGTGATCAGCTCGATCGACATCGATCATGCCGAGTACCTGGGCAGTAGCCGCCTGCAGATTGGCATGGAAAAGGCCGGCATCGCCCGCCGCGGCCGGCCGCTGATTCTCGGCGAGCCCGATCCGCCGGACGGATTTATCGCATCGTTAGAGCAACTCGGCGTCAGTCTGCAACGGATCGGACACGAGCTGTTGGTCGAGCGCGGCGAAAACGGTTTCCGGTTGAGATCAGGTGGCCGCAGCCGCGATCTGCCCGTGCCGGCCCTGGCCGGCGACTGGCAGCTCAATAACGCCGCGTGTGCGATTGCTGCCCTGGACGCGCTTGGATCCGGATTTGAATGCTCCGATGCCGCCTTCGCCGAGGGCCTGCGCCAGGTGCAGCTTCCGGGTCGTTTCCAACGCCTTCAGCACGCTCCGGAGCTAATTGTTGATGTCGCTCATAATCCGGCTGCGGCAGAGGTTCTGGCCGCAGCACTTGGACCGGCGAGCGCTCAGAGCACGGCCGTGTTCAGCGCCCTGTTCGGCAAGGACGTGACCGGTATCGCAAGCCGGCTCGACGCCTGTTTCACGCGCTGGTTGCTGGCCCCGCTGGCCGGCACACGCGGGCAGTCGGCGGAGTTCCTGGCCGCCGAGCTCGCCGCTGTGCCTGTTGCGGGTCGCCTGGAAACGGTAGAATCGGTTCCTGCCGCGCTGCGCCGCGCGCTGGAAAGCAGTGCGCCAGATGATCGCATCGTGGTGTTCGGCTCATTTTTGACCGTGGCCGAAGCGTGGCCCGAACTGGCTTCAAGCCCTAAAGACTGATTTATGGACAAGGCACTCAAGCAGCGACTGGTCGGGGCCAGCATCCTGATCGCTCTGGCCGTGATTTTTCTGCCGATGCTCTTTGATGGCGGCGACCGGGAAGGTGGTGAGCAGCGCGAACTGAGCGTCGACCTGCCTGAGCAGCCGGCCGGCGAGCGCCGCGTCCGACGCATTGCGCTGGAACCTTCAGATGAGCCAGCAGTGCCGACTGGCAGCCGCGCCGAGCCCACGCTTGATCGAATTGACTCAGCACCAGCAAGCGGCGCGGACCAGCGCGACCCTCCGCCCGTTCGCGACCAGCAGATACCGCCAGCGGCTGTCGATCCCGAACCCGAACCCGAACCCGAGCCGCTGACCCCCGAAGCAAGCGACGCCGAAGAATCAGCCCCGATTGAGGCGCCACCCGAACCAATGCCGAGCGCGCCGGCAGCGCCGGAACCGACCGCGGACGGCGACTGGTCGGTGCAGGTGGCGGTCTTCAGCAACCAGGACACGGCCGGCACCATCCGGCAGCGCCTCGAGAGTCTGGGTCATGCGGTGCGCCAGGATGTGCTGATTCGCAACAATTCCGAACTCCACCGCCTGCGCACCGGACCCTATGCGAACCGCAGTGAGGCCGAGCGCGCGCGGACCCAGATTGCCAGCACGGTGGCCGGCGTGGATCCGGTCGTGCGTGAACTCGAAACCGCCGGGGATGAGCGTCCCAGCGGACTGGCCGTACAGGTCGGCTCCTTTGCGAGTCGCACCAACGCCGTGGGTTTGTCCAACCAGCTCACTGCGGCCGGCTACGATGCCTTCATTCACGACGAAGATGCCGGGGGTCGGACGATCTGGCGGGTGCGGGTGGGCAGTTTCGCAGATCGAGCCGACGCCGATCAGCTGCTCGATACGCTGCGCGAGAACGAGGGGCTGGACGGCATCGTGGTATCCCATCCATGAACTGGGCCGACTACACCGTCATCGGCATTATCGTGGTGTCGATGGTGGTGAGTCTGTTTCGCGGCTTCATGCGCGAGGTTTTCTCGGTGCTGGTCTGGCTGGCGGCCGTCTACGCCGCCCTGCAGGCGGCCGGCCCGCTGGCGGTTCGGCTGGAAAGCGTGGTCGAGGTGCCCTCGGTGCGCGTCATCATTGCTTTTGTCGGCGTGTTTCTGCTGGTGCTTGCGGTCGGTGGCCTGATCAACTATTTGATCGGCAGGCTGGTCGAGAGTACCGGCCTGAGCGGCAGCGATCGTATGTTCGGCGCTCTGTTCGGCGCCGTGCGCGGGCTGGCGATTGTGCTCGCGGCGGTGATCATTGCGGCGTTCACGCCGTTTACTGAAGATCCCTGGTGGCGACAGTCCATGCTGTTGCCGGAAATGGAGCGCATGGCGACCTGGTTGGCGGGCTATTTCCCGGAATCCATTCAGGCCTATCTGCCCGATCAGGTGAGCATTGACAGCATGGCCCAGGAGGCCGAAATCTGATGTGTGGAATCGTCGGAATTGCCGGGCGCGCGCCGGTGGCGGCTCGTCTTTACGATGCCATGACCATCCTGCAGCACCGCGGGCAGGATGCAGCCGGTATCACCACGCTGGACAACGGCCGCATGCGTTCGGCCCGCGGTCTGGGCCTGGTGCGCGATGTGTTCGACGAAGACGCGGTGGTCGGACTGAGCGGGAACGTCGGCATCGGCCACGTGCGCTATCCGACCGCCGGCTGCGAGCACCCGGACGAGGCGCAGCCGATGTACGTCAATTCGCCGTGCGGAATTGCCCTGGGCCACAACGGCAATCTGATTAACAGTGAGCGCCTCAGCCATGAGCTGATTACCGAAGATCGGCGTCATATCAACACCGAATCGGATTCGGAAGTGCTGCTCAACGTGCTCGCCCACGAACTCAGCGGCTACACCCGCAACGGCATCCGGGCCGAAGACATTTTCGCGGCCGTCGACGGCGTCTATCGCCGCTGTCGCGGCGGCTATGCGGCAGTCGCCCTGGTGGCCGGGGTTGGCCTGGTGGCCTTTCGCGACGCCCACGGCATCCGGCCGGTCGTGCTCGGGCGGCGTGAAACGCCGGACGGTCCAGAGTACATGGTCGCCTCCGAATCGGTGGTTCTCGATATTCTTGATTTCGAGCTGATTTCCGACATCGCGCCCGGTGAATGCGTTTTCATCACCCTCGAAGGCGAACTGCATCGTCGGGTCAGCCAATACGCTCGTTCGTATACGCCGTGCATGTTCGAATACGTCTATTTTTCGCGCCCCGACTCGATGATGGATGACCTGTCGATCTACAAGGCCAGGCTGCGCATGGGCGAAGCCCTGGCCGAGAAGATTCTGCGCGAATGGTCCGATCACGACATTGACGTGATTGTCCCGATCCCCGACACCAGCCGCACGGCCTGCCTGCCGCTGGCTCATCAGCTCGGCGTCAAGTACCGGGAGGGCCTGATCAAGAATCGCTACATCGGCCGGACCTTCATCATGCCCGGTCAGGAGGAGCGGGTGCGCTCGGTCAAGCGCAAGCTCAATACCATCTCGCTGGAATTTCGTAACAAGAACGTGCTGCTGGTCGACGATTCGATCGTGCGCGGTACCACCTCCAAGCAGATCATCCAGATGGTGCGAGAGGCGGGCGCCCGGCGCGTGTATTTTGCTTCGGCCTCGCCGCCGGTTCGCTACCCGAACGTCTACGGCATTGACATGCCGGCGGCCAGCGAGCTGATCGCTGCCGGACGAACCGAGACGGAAGTCAGCCACGCCATCGGCGCCGATCGCCTGATCTATCAGGATCTGGATGCACTGGAAAAGGCCGTTCGCGGCAAGAATACCCGGCTCGATGGTTTCGACAGCTCCTGCTTCAGCGGACGCTACGTCACCGGGCTGGAGGACGGCTATCTCGAAGCGCTTGAAACGCGCCGTTCCGACGCTGCCCGAATGCGCCGCCGCTCGGCCTGAGTGCTAGTGTACCCCGTCACTATTCCTGTAACATTCAGCGAGTCGGAAAGCGCTTAG
>CALEIM010000040.1 GCA_937876395.1 uncultured Wenzhouxiangella sp.
ACGGCCGCGATCAGGGTCGTCAGGTAGGCGTCAGCAATGGTCACAAAAGCCTTGTCGTAGCCGGTGCGAATCGAGGCCTGGGGCGTATTGCCGTTGCGCAGCTCCTCGCGTATTCGCTCATAAATCAGTACGTTGGCATCCACCGCCATACCGATGGTCAGCACGATACCGGCAATGCCGGGCAAGGTCAGGGTTGCGCCCAGAATCGACAGCAGTGCAAAAATCAGCACCACGTTTGCCGTCAGCGCAATGTTGGCGATGATCCCGAACATCTTGTAGTAGATCAGCATGAACAGCATCACCGCAACAAAACCGATGACCACCGAGCGGAAGCCCTTTTCGATATTGTCCTGACCCATGCTCGGGCCGACCGTGCGTTCTTCGATGATCTGCATCGGCGCAGCCAGCGCACCGGCGCGCAACAGCATCGCCAACTGGGCGGCCTCAGTGGCCGAACCCAAGCCGGTGGTCTGGAAGCGCCGACCAAAAGGCTCGCGGGTTACGGCTGCTGAAATCACCTCTTCGACCCGGCGCGTGCTGTGCACTTCCTCGCCGTTGACCATGCGGGTTTCCGGACGATGCTCGATAAACACCACCGCCATGCGGTTGCCCACGTTCTGGCTGGTGTGATCAAGCATGCGCCGGGCACCGGCACCGTCCAGTGTAACCACGACGTTTGGCTGACCCGACTGCTGATCGAAACCAGCCGCGGCACCGATCAGGTTGTCGCCGGAGGCGATGATCTCGCGCGACAGTAGCAGCGGCTGACTATTGCGGTCGTGGTACAGCCGCGTGCCCGGCGGAATCCGGCCGGTACGCTCGGCTTCATAGGGGTCATTCTGCTCATCAACGCCGCGATATTCGACCGTGGCCGTGGCACCGATGACGCGCTTGGCCTCGGCGGTGTCCTGAACACCGGGTAGCTGAACGACGATACGATCAGCGCCCTGCTGCTGAATCACCGGCTCGGAAACGCCCAGCTCATTGATGCGGTTGCGCAGGGTTGTGGTGTTCTGACGCACGGCGTTGCGCTGCAGCTCCTGCAGGTAGCTCTCCTGAATCCGAACGCGAAGATTGGCCGTCCGCGAGCCGGTAACGGACTCGAATTCAAGCTCATCTCCCAACTCCCTCTGTACCAGGGCGCGGGCCTGATCCCGGTCCTCCTCACTTCGGAGCTCGGCTACCACGGCATTGCGATCAACGCGCACCGAGCGGTAGCGAATTCCGGCATCGCGCAGAATATTGCGCAGATCGCTGACATAGCTTTCGAGCTGCTGATCGCGCGCGGCGTCCATGTCCACCTGCATCAGGAAGTGAACGCCGCCTTGCAGATCAAGGCCGAGTGTCATCGGCTTGGCCCCCAGGGCCCGCAACCAGGCCGGCGTTGACGGCGCCAGGTTGAGCGCGACCACGAAATCCGTGCCGAAGGAATCGCGCAACAAATCGGCCGCGCGCATCTGGCGATCGGTGTTGTCGAATCTCACCAGCACCCGCTGGGGTGAAAAATCAACCTGGCGATAGGCAATGCCGGCGCTGTCGAGCTGATTTTCGATCTGGCCGACCAGCTCGCTCTGCAGGTCGAAGCCGCGCGAGGAGGAAACCTGAACTGCCGGATCATCGCCGTAGATATTCGGCAGCGCGTAGATCGCCCCGAGTACAAGAACGACGATCAGCAGGACATACTTCCACGTTGGAAATTGACTCATTTAAGTAAACCCGGTACTTGGTCTGTCTGGAAAGGGCGTTTTGGAAACGAGGAATGGATCAGCTTGAAGATTCGTAGGTGCCCTTGGGCACGATCTGGCTGATGGAGTGCTTCTGCAGCTTCATCGAGACGCCTTTGGCGACCTCAAGCGATACGAAGCTGTCGCCAACCTCGGTAATCCGGCCGAGCATGCCGCCGGAAGTCACCACCTCATCACCCACCGCCAGGGCGGCGACGAGCTCGCGGTGCTGCTTGTTGCGCTTCATCTGCGGGCGAATCAGCAAAAACCAGAAAATAACGACGATGACGATCAGCGGCAGCAGGCTGCCGAACATCGACGGCGCCGGGGCGGCCCCATCCTGCGCGATGGCACTGGCAATCAGAAATTCCATGATGCTTTCCCTTGAGCTATTGGCGTTGGGGACAAATCAAGCCCCGTGAGGGCCGATACAAACGCGCAATTATCGCACAGCTGGGGATTCCCGGCCATAGCCGCGACACGTTGCATTTCGGCAAAGGCTTACCCCGCTCCCGGCGCCCAGGCCGCGCGCAATTCTGCGGCGAGCTCCGCCAGCGTCTGGCGCTCGATGGCGGTGCGGATCTCGGCCATCAGCTGCTGGTAGTAGTGGAGATTGTGCAAGGTGGCCAGGCGGTGCCCGAGAATCTCGTTGCATTTATTGAGGTGTTTCAAGTAGCTGCGGCTGTAATTTGTGCAGGTGTAGCAGCTGCAGTCGGGGTCGATCGGTCGGGTATCGAGGGTGTGGCGGGCGTTGCGGATTTTCAGCACGCCGCGGCTGGTGAACAGGTGACCGTTGCGGGCATTGCGCGTCGGCAGCACGCAGTCGAACATGTCGATGCCGCGTTCAACAGCCGCGAGCATATCTTCAGGCCTCCCCACCCCCATTAGATAGCGCGGACGATCGGCCGGCAGCAGCGGACAGGTCGCGTCCAGAATCGCTTCCCGTTCTTGTTCAGGCTCACCAACGCTCAGGCCGCCAATGGCATAGCCGTCAAAACCGATCGCCTGAAGACCCTCGGCCGAGCGCTGGCGCAGCTCCGGGTACATGCCGCCCTGAACAATGCCGAACAGCGCGGCCGGGTTGTCGCCGTGGGCTGCTTTGGAGCGTTCCGCCCAGCGCAGCGAGCGTCGCATCGATTCGTCGGCTTCGGCCAGGCTGACCGGATACGGTGTGCACTCGTCAAAAATCATGACGATATCCGCGCCCAGCTCACGCTGTACGGCCATGGATTCTTCAGGCCCAAGAAAGACCTGTGAGCCGTCAATCGGCGAGGCAAAGGTCACGCCGCGCTCATCCATCTTGCGCAGTTCGGCCAGGCTGAACACCTGGAAACCGCCGGAATCGGTCAGGATTGGCCCCGACCAGCCCATGAAATCGTGCAGGTCGCCGTGCGCAGAAATCACCTCGGTGCCCGGGCGCAGCATCAGATGGAAGGTGTTGCCAAGAATGATCTCGGCACCGGTCCCACGCACTTCCTCGGGCGTCATCGCCTTGACCGTTCCATAGGTGCCAACCGGCATGAACGCCGGCGTTTCTACCGTTCCGCGAGCAAAGCTGAGCTGCCCGCGACGCGCGGCGCGATCGGTGGTCAACAGTTCAAACTGCATGCTGGTGGACATCTCCGTCAATGAATAACGATCAGGCAATGAACATCGCATCGCCATAACTAAAGAAGCGGTACTCGGCTTCCACCGCGTGCCGATAGGCTGAAAGTATTGAATCCCGGCCGGCGAAGGCACTGACCAGCATCAGCAGGGTCGATCCGGGCAGGTGGAAATTGGTCACCATGGCGTCGACCACCCGAAACCGGTAGCCGGGATGGATGAACAGCCGGCTGTCACCGGCAAACGCGCGCAGCTCGCCACTGCTGGCGGCGGTTTCCAGCGCCCGAACGGCCGTGGTCCCGACTGCAATGACGCGCCCACCGCGCTGGCGTGCGGCGGCAACTGAGGCAACCAACTCCGCGGAAACCTCCAGCCATTCGGCGTGCATGCGGTGCTCGGCAAGCTGGTCAACCCGCAGCGGCTGAAATGTGCCCGCACCGACGTGCAGGGTGCATTCGGCCCGCCGCACGCCTTTGGCCTGAAGTGCGGCGAGCATGGGCTCATCGAAATGCAGGCCGGCGGTCGGCGCGGCGACGGCGCCGGGCACGCGTGCAAAGACCGTCTGGTAACGCTCGCTATCCAGCGGCTCGTCAGCGCGTTCGATATAGGGCGGCAGTGGCATGTGACCGACGCGCTGGAGCAGCTCGGGCCAGCCCGGCCCGCTCACGATCCGCAGCCGCCAGAATTCGCCATCACGTCCCAACAGCTCCAGCCGGGCCTGGCCGTCCACGGCGAGAACAGAGCCGGCGATCGGCTTGCGATTGGCGCGCAGCTGGACCAGCGCTTCGTGCTCGTTGACCAGCCGCTCCAGCATGATCTCGACCCGTCCGCCGCTGTCCTTGCGGGCAAACAGACGGGCTGGAATCACTCGGGTGTTGTTGAATACCAGCAGGTCCTTGTCTGTGAGCAGCTCCGGCAGCCCACGAAACTGGCGATCCTGGCGCGCTCCCGATTGACGATCAAGCAGCAGCAGACGGCTGCCCGAGCGCTCGGGCAGCGGGTACTGGGCGATCAGGCGCTCGGGCAGATCGAATTGGAAGTCGGAAACCTTCATGGAGCGCCATTGTATCGGCAGGCGTCCGGCCACAGCAGCCTTTCAGGCGGCACGATTTCCGGCTATCCTGCGACCAGACGCATTGCAACGTCGCGTCAAAGTGGACTGAATCTCTAGAGGACGCATGCGCCAAAAACGCACCCTGATCGTGCTGGCGGCCTTGGCCGTCTCCATCTGTCTGACCATCGTCGTCAGCCTCAGCGAGGTCGGTCAGGGTTTTGCCATGGAGTGGTTTATCCGCCTGGACGCGCTGGTGGAGCGCCATTTCTGGCCGGGGCTGGCCATCTACATCATTCTCTTTGCAGCTCTGATCACTCTGACCTTGCCGCTGGCTACCGTGTTTATCGTCGCCGGCGGATTTCTGTTTGGCGCCGGCGTCGGCTCCATCGCGGCACTGGCCGGGCTCAGCCTGGCCGCGATCCTGACCTTTCAGGCCGTGCGCCTGTTTGGGGCTCAAAACGGTACCGGCCTGCGTTACCCCGGTCGGGCAAATGCCCTGTTCGAGCTGATGGACCGCAATGCCATTTTCTATGTCACCGTGCTGCGCATCGTGCCGGTGGCGCCATGTTTCGTGATCAACGCGGGGGCGGCGTTCACCCACCTCCGCGTGGGCCGTTTCGCGCTGGCATCAATGCTCGGATTTATCCCCTCGGCGGTGATCTACGCCGGCGTCGGGTCCGGTCTTGAAACCCTGCTCGATGCTCAAAGTGCGATCTCCCCTGCCCTGCTGCTGCGCCCGGATATTGCATTGCCCCTACTCGGCGTATTGGCGCTGATCTCGGTGTCGTGGCTGCTCAGAAAACGTCTGCCGGGGCTGAAGCAGGAAGCCTAAATACCGTCCGCTGATCCGACTCATACCAGGGCGCACCGAAGCGTTCGTGGAAAGCGGTTTGACATTCTGCCGTATCGGGCAGTGCTCGACTGTGAGCGAAATGCGCCTGATGATGGAATACGACGAACAGATTCTGCTCAGGGCCGTGCTCGATCAGATCCGATAGGAACAGCATCCGGGCCAGCTCGATGCGCTGATCGCTGTCGGGTTTGAGCTCGCCCCAGGTCCAGTCCGTGCACAGTCCGCTGATCATGCCGATCCGGATCAGCAGGCCGTGCTCAGGCTGATACTGATGAATCGGCGTGTTGTGCGATTCGAAATGCCAGGCCGTCTCGACGATCTCCCAATCACCGGGTTCGGCGGCCATGCGTTGATACGCCTGCGGCAGTTCAAGGTACCCCATCAATTCATGATAGATAACGCGCTCGAAATCATAGTCAAGCTGATAGCGCACCGAGTTGGTGAACTGATTGACGCCGCGGTACAGCTCCGGCACAGGCCCGCTGAAATACAGGCCGGCGACCACGGCCAAACCCAGCACGGCAGCCGCGCCGGAGCGGAATTCAGCGCGCATTGATTTGAAAAGCACATCGCCCAGACTGACCAGACCGATCGCCAGCAGTCCAAGCACGAGCGGCTGGGCAACGGCGGTGTAGCGCACCAGTACCAGGGCATTGTGAATCCAATCCGGACCAATTAGCTGCAAAGCGACGAGGGCAAACAGCATCTGCCACAGCCAGTAGCCAAAAAAAACCGGCGTCTGACGCAGTAGTTGCCAGGCGCCGATCAGAACTGGCACGGCCAGCATGACCGCCAGCAGCGGACTGCCGACGCCCAGAATCAACTCCCATGAACGCAGCAGGGTCTGGGCTTCAATGCGGTGCTGGCCGGCCTTGACCGCAATTGAATGCGGATCACTCAACAGAGCCGGCAAGACCAGCAGGCAGCAGGCAGCAGTCGTCAGGATGCCCAGCGCAAGGACGCGCAGCAGATCCCGCCAGCCGCCGCCGCGACGCCAGCGCAGCAAGCCCAGCGCGGTAATCCAGATCAGGCCGGCGCCAACAAACAGCGCAACGAGGGCGTGCAACCACACGGCCAGGGTTGCGCAAACGGCGAAGCCTGCGGCCTTCCAGCGACCGCCTTCACACCACCACAGCCACAGCAGAATCATGGCGGAAAAACCGAGCAGCACGCTCAGTGAATACGGTCGGACGTAGCGCGAAAAATGAATCAGCAGCGGCGAGATGGCGATCAGGAACGCCAGCACCAATTGCTGGCGACGATCCAGCCAGGGGGAAAGCAATACCGGCACCAGCACCACGCTGGCCAGGCCAAAGGTCATCGGTAGCAGGCGGAGCAGAAAGTCGTTGAGAACGAAATGCTCGGCCAGCCAGCGAAACAGCAGAGTCAAAGGAATGCTGTAATCGGCATGGCCCATCGACAGCAGGATGTCGCGATAGCCGACCTGCATCAGGCGATGAATGGCATGCCATTCATCGTCGATCAAAAGCTGCAGGTCAATCTGCCACAGGCGCAGCCAGGCCGCGACCAGCACGACCGCAGCCCAGCCAAAAACTGCCAGTCGGGGCGGCTGCTTCAGCACGCAGCTTCAGCCCGGAAAATAGCGCGACCGGACCAGGCCGGTACGCCCGGCCAGATAGGCGATGGAAACGCCAAGCACGCCCAGACCATAGCGGATTGAACGGTGAAAATTGATTGACGAGGCATCGCCAAAATAGTGGGTTGGGCAGGAAACTTCGCCGATCCGATAGCCGCGGCCCAGCACTTGGGCGAGCATCTGGTTGTCGAAGATGAAATCGTCGGAATTGGCGTCCAGGTCAAGCTCGCGCAAGACCTTGGCGTTAAAGGCCCGGTAGCCGGTGTGGTATTCCGACAGCTTGGCACCGGTGCACAGGTTTTCAAACCCCGTCAGCAAACGATTGGCGATGTATTTATAGACCGGCATGCCGCCGCTGATGGCACCGCCTCCAAGAATCCGCGAACCCAACACCACCGGAAACAGGCCGCTGGCGACCAGCTCCACCATGGCCGGGATCAAGCGCGGGTTGTACTGATAGTCCGGATGGAGCATGACGACGATATCGGCATCCAGCTCCAGCGCCTTGCGGTAGCAGGTCTTTTGATTACCGCCGTAGCCGCGATTGCGGTCGTGGCGAATGACGTGCTCCAGCCCCAACTGGCGGGCCAGCTCCGACGTTTCATCCTGGCTGGCATCGTCGACCAGCACAATTTCGTCGACGACGCCCTTCGGAATCTCTGCCAGGGTCTGCTCAAGGGTCCGTGCCGCGTTGTAGGCGGGCATCACCACGACAAGCTTCTGGTTTCTGATCACGGCAGATTTCACGTATCTTGAAAGTACGGGCGGACACAATAGTCCGAAACGAGAGCCGCATGCCCCGGCCGACGGATTTTACCGTCGGCCGGTTTCTGGCAAGGGCGTGACTGCTGGCAATACTGACTGCCGGCAATCCAGCTACTGGCAATCGCGGCGGCTGGTGAGCTTGTGAATCGACACCTCGTTTGAGTAATGCTGGTTCAACGGCGGGCGCGACTGAAACTCCAGGATCTCGGTGGCCCGGTCTTCGCTCTGGAACTGGCGCACATAGCTGCCGACAGTCTCGATGCTAACCTCAACCGGCGCGCAGCCGGGGCAAAAACCGCGCAGCTCAAGCACGTCAAGCTGCTCGGCCAACGGCCCGGCACCGCCGGCGTCGGTGGTAATCACCCAGCGGCCGACACCGAGGAGATCGAAGTAGTAACGCACTTGGGCCTGGCTATCGGCGGTAACAATCATGGTTGTACCGCCCTGGGAGCTTGTCGGCGCATACCACAGGCCGCTGTAGCTGGTCGGCACGCCGTTGACCTCGGCGCAGCTGGTTGCGACATCCGGCGTCAGGCGCTCGGAGCCGTGATGGCCATTGAGTCGCCAGCTCATGATCAGCTCCTCGCTGCCAAGTGCAGTGATCGCGACACGACCGACGGTATCAATGTTCTGGCGCGCTTCGGTGCTGGCGGTGGTACGCAGCAGATCGGCAGCCCAGGTCGAGCGCTGCGGATCAATCGCCTCGACCGCATTGTAGAAAGTCGGCAGACCCTGTTCATCATAGCTATACCAGACGATCATCCCGGCCCCACCGACATTCCACTCGATGCCCTGGTAGGTGGTCCGATCGGCCGGCCCCCAGAGGCCGAAGCGTGGCAGGCTGGCGGCGTTCTCCTCAATGGAGGCGGTCACATTGACCAGGCGCTCGCCGGAGGCCGCATTTTCAAGCACAACGTAATAGCGGCCGGGCTCAAGATCCACGCCCGGCGCGGCCTGATAGTTCAGACTGATGCCGGCAGCCGAGCCGCTGCCGCTCAACAGCGCGGCAGTATCGGGAGCCGGCGGTGTGTCAGGGGCGTGATCGGCAATGGCGTCGAAATCAAGCCGATGCAGGCTCGCGCTGACGTCGGCATCGCCTTGAACCTGAACCTGCAGACGTTCCGCCTGCGGCGGCAGATCAATGAACAGCAGATCATGCCGGGCACTACCCGGCACGATCACCGGCAAGGTTTCTCCGGCAAACAGCGCGGCCGCCTCGATGGAATGATTGCCCTGGCGCGTGATCCGGACCGGCAGAACGCCGCGGTCCGCAGGCTGATCCGGGCTGCTGCTTATCCCGATCGCACCGAGGCGCCGCTCGCCCCAGCGCATTTCGGGCTGATCCCAGTGCACCATCAGCGGCAGAACACCACCCTCATGGCGGCCCGGACCGGTCGCAACCAGCGAAGGATCGCTGTCCGGATAGGCAACCAGCACATCAAGGTCAACGCGGTTACTGGCGCCCGGAGGCGAGGCCTGCCAGTTCTGCACCAGCACCCACCAGGTGCCCGGCTCCGGATTCTCGATAATGCAGGTTTCGAGCTCGGTCGGGCTCATCGAGCGGCAGCGTTCTTCGTCTTCGTTGGCGCGCCCATCGCCGTTGTCATCGCGACCGACGAAAAGATCTATGTCGCGAGCTTCCGAGGAAACCACCTCGGCCCAAAGCATCAGTGATTCTTCATCCACGTCGTAGAGGAAAGTGCGCCGGCCGGTTGTGCCCTGGTAGGGCGATTCAGGCGATGGGTCCTGGTCCAGAACGAAAGATTCACGCGCTGGGCGCTCAAGAGCGCTGCTGTAAAAAACCGGCTCGGGCATGGCATCCATCGCCAGGCTGACCGCGTGACTACCGCGATTGGTGTCGACTTGGCGATCAATCATGGACGGCAGGGTAATGCCCACGGTCAGCTTCTGTTCGACCAGATCACCGCCGGTCGGTGTGAGGAAAACGGCGGCTTCAACGAAGGGACCAACCAGGCCCATGGTGTCGACGGTTATCTCGATGACCTGCTCCTGGCCGGCGCTCAGGCTGAACGTATCGGGGCTGACCGTAACCGGCAATGTGCTTTCGGCCGACACCAGCCAGTTGCCGCTTTCAAGGGCTCGCACCCGGCGCGTGAAGCTGCAAGTCGGATCACAGTTTTCACCCCACATCCCGGCCAGGTTGAGGCTGGCCGGATCACCCCCGCTGGCCGGATCAGCCGCCTCGAACTGGCTGCGGGTGATCGGCAGATAAAGTCCGGCACGCAGCGCCCGATCAACCTGGATGCGCCCGGCGCCACGATCATTGACGCCTGCTGGTGCGTTGTTCCAGCGCAGGTCGTTTGCATCAGCCGTGGTTTCGAGCACGGATTGCAGACGATCCGGACCCCAATCCGGATGGATCGACTGGAGCAGTGCGACCGCGCCGGCCACGTGCGGACTGGCCATCGAAGTGCCGCTTGAAAAGCCAATCGAATTGACACCATCGAAGTAGGCCGAGAGGATGTCCGAACCCGGCGCAACCACATTGGGCTTCAGGATGCCGGGTGCGTAATCGGCCGGACCGCGCGAGCTGAAATCCGAAATCAGATCGCGCCACGCCGGGCTGGTGGACGCCACGCCCTCACCGGTCAGCGTTGCCGTCGGGTTGGTCGTACGGTTGATCGCGCCACGAATCTGCTGGCCGGTCTGAAAGTCCGTCATCGCGGCCGGAATGCTACTGGCCTCCAGCCCGCCCATGGCAATCGGCGGTCCGGGCAGATTGTTGTACATCAAGACCGCTACCGCGCCGGCGCTGGCGGCGTTGTGAACCTTGAGCTCGAAAGTACAGTCACCGCGCTCGATCAAAACCACGGCCCCGGCCAGCGAGCCGCCCGGAAAAGCCTGACAGGCGAGCATGTTCTCGCCCGGCGAATCTGCGGCCACAAGCGGCGCGGTCTGACCCGCTGCCGGCGCCGGTCCGCCGCCGTAAACAACCAGCACACTGGGTATTCCGGCCGCGCGGACCCGCTGCCCGACCAGCCGACCGTGGGTTGAGCTGCCGACGGTAAAAGCCCACGGCACGTTGGCCGGAAAGCCGATGGTACCGGCATCCGGGCCTTCATTGCCCGCCGAGGTGACGAAAGGAATCCCGGCCGACCACAGATTGAGCAGCGCAGTGCCCACGGCCCAGGGCGGAAGCGGTGAACTGCCGATGGAGTAGTTGACCACGTCCACGCCGTCGATCACGGCCTGTTCCCAGGCTTCCATGATGGCGCCAGAATCGCAGGTATCATCAAGATCGGAGTCGCTGGGGTGCTTGCCGTAGCAGACCTTGTAGGACACGATGTTGGCGTGCGGAGCGACCCCGGTGGTGCGATAAATATGGTTGCCCGTGTTGCTCAGGGTGAGCTGGATCGGTACACCTGCGGCAATGCCGGCAACGTGGCTGCCGTGGCCGGCAGGATCCTTGCCACGCGTGCCTTCGTCAGTGAAATCGTAGACGCCGATCAGCTTGTTGTTGCAGTTCACCCCAGACTGGCTGCACAAACCAAGCTGACGACCGAGAGGATTGCTGAACGCATGGCCCGACATCAAATCATCGTCGGAAAAATACATACTGTCCCAGTTGATCCCGTTGTCGATTACCCCGATCACGACCCCTTCCCCGCCGCTCGCCGGCAGGCCGCCGCCGCCGATGTGGACGATGCGCGCACCAATCAGCGATGGCCCGGCGTCGAGATGCATGCGAAAAGCCATGACCGGCTCAACCGAACGCACGCCTGGCAGCCCGGCCAGGCGCGCGGCTTCATGCGCATCCATATTGGCAACGAAACCGTTGAAGACGTGTCGATAGCGGCGGGTCGGCTCCAGTGAGCGACCCAGGGTCTGCTCGACCCTCGCTAGCAGGGAAGAACGCTCCTGATCCAGATGACTGGTGTAGGCGCGTGCCGCCACGGTATGCGCGTCATAGCGCCCCGCTCCGGTCACATCCGGTGCCGTAGCCGCCAGACGCTGGCCGGCTGTTTTGCCGGAGACACCTTCGAGTTGAAAACCGGGATCGCCACGATAGGCCAGGGCGGCCGGTGATTCGAGCTCAACGATCCACTGACCGGGCACGATGACGCTGTCGCTGGCGGCCTGGGCGGTTCCGATGGCTGCAATCAGCAGCAGGGCCGGAAGGAAACGCAGGAATGAATACATGGATTTGCCTCAAATTGCAGTTTGTTTGGTGGATCGGGTTGGCCCGTTCAGACAGGCTCGCGCATTGTGACCAGCTCTTCGGCGCTGGTCGGATGAATGCCGATGGTGCGGTCAAAGTCCGCCTTGCTCAAGCCCGCGCGCAGCGCCACGGCAAAGCCCTGGACAATCTCGGGTGCGTCGGGCCCAACCAGGTGGCAGCCCAGTACCCGGTCGTTGTCGGCGTCGACAACCAGCTTCATCAGCGCTTTCTCCTGGCGGCCGGCCAGAGTATATTTCATCGGCGTAAACGACGAACGAAAGATGCGCACACTGAAGCCCTGATCGCGGGCTTCGTTCTCGCTCAGGCCGACCGTGCCCACCGGCGGCTGACTGAACACGGCGGCCGGCGTATTGGCATGGTCAACCGGTCGCTCCATGCCGCCAAAGCGGGTGTCGGCAAATGCGTGACCCTCCATCAGGGCGACCGGGGTCAGATTGATTCGGTCGGTGACGTCGCCCACGGCAAATACAGACTCCGCACTGGTGCGACTCCATTCATCAACTTCGATACGCTGACCGGCGCCGGTACGCACGCCGGCCTGCTCAAGGCCAAGATCCCAGGTGTAGGGTGAACGACCGGTAGCAAACATGACGCAGTCATAGCGTTCCTGGCGCTCATCGCTGAAGGTGACTTCAATTTCGTCGTCCGTGCGCTCCAGACGGGCGGGCTGGCATTGGTACTGAATTTCAATTCCGCGGCCACGCATACCCGCATCCACCGCCCGGCGCACATCGTCGTCAAAACCACGCAGCACCAGATCGCGACGATAGGCCAGCGTGACTTCACTGCCCAAGCCGTTGAAAATACCGGCAAACTCCACGGCGATATAGCCTGCCCCGACAACCAGCACCCGACCGGGCAACTCGGCCAGATCAAAAGCATCATCAGAAACAATGCCCAGTTCAGCGCCCGGAATCTCCGGTCGCCAGGGCCGACCGCCGGTGGCAATCAGAATGCGCTCGGCGCTGAACTCCTGCCCGTCAACCTCGACCCGCTGGGCATCGAGCAGGCGGCCGCGGCCGCGATGCAGATCGACACCTGCATTTTCCAGCAGTCGATGATAAATCCCTTCAAGCCGGTCGATCTCGCGATCTTTGGCAGCAATCAGATCCGGCCAGGAAAAACGCGGCTCACCCGGCTGCCAGCCATAGCCGGCGGCGTCCTCGAAGGCTTCGGAAAACTGGGAAGCGTAAACCAGCAGCTTTTTTGGCACGCATCCGCGAATCACGCAGGTGCCACCAACCCGGGATTCCTCGCAAATTCCGACCCGGGCGCCATGGCCGGCGGAAATACGAGCGGCCCGAACGCCGCCAGAGCCGGCGCCAATCACAAACAGGTCATAGTCAAATCGGGACATTCAAAGCTCCATATTCTCGCTATTGGCGACTTGTAAGGACTTTTTGAGTGCAGAAAAGCACATCAAATTGATTCAGGTCATCGCTGGCCTGACGCACTTGCTAAAATAGTACCGCACTCGTCCCGTTAACGGTCAGCACTCCGATTCCATGCACAGCCCAGCCACTCGAATCACTAGCCAAACGCTGTATCAGGCCTTCGCCGCTGCCGAGTATCGCGTCCATGTGGATGGCCGCTGGCTGTTGATCCGGATCGGATGCCGCCACCCTCAACTTGATCAGGCCCTGGACCTGGCCGACTGGGCCATTGTCACCGCCTGGAATCCCGGTGGTCAACGGTGTTCCGACGCCGCCAACCGACGGGCCGAACAGGCCCTGCGCCAGGCTGTGACGACGCACGGATGGACAAACTTTGAAGCGCTCAATCGCGACCCGAACGGCGCCTGGCCGGACGAACCGGGACGGCTGATCGTCGCGGCCCCACAGAACAAAATCAAGGCACTGGCACAGCATTTCGGCCAGGCCGCGATTGTCTGCGCCGAAGCCGGAGCACCAGCGCGGCTGCTGTTCCTCAATGAAACGACAGGAGCGCCTGACCGATGAGAGTTCTGCTCAAGGCGCGTCAGGCCCTATTCACCCGCGCCGGACAGGCCGTATTCCGGCCGGTGGACGTCGATCTCGTCGGCGGTGAAGCGCTGATCGTACGCGGCGCCAATGGCGCCGGCAAAACGACCTTGCTGCGCCTGCTGGCCGGCATTCTGCGCCCCGCATCCGGGCTCGTCAGCCGCCACGCCCCGGTGGCGTTTCTGGGCCATCAGGCGGCGGTCAAAGCTGAGCTGAGCTGTCGGGAGAACCTTGATTTCAGGCGGCGCTTTTCGGCCCCGATCAGCGGTCTTGACAGCTCGCGCGCGCTGGCCCGTGTTGGCCTGGCCGGCCTTGGCCTGCGCCCGGCGCGCTCACTGTCGGCCGGTCAGAAGCGGCGTCTGGGCCTGGCCTGTCTGCTGGTGGCACCGAGCGCCGTGTGGCTGCTTGATGAGCCCTACGCCAGCCTCGACGACGACGGCTGCAGCCTGGTTGATGCCCTGCTGGCCGAGCATCTGGGCCGCGACGGTGCCGCGATCCTTTCGACCCACCAGCGTCAGCCCGAGCTTGGCCAGCATCCAAGCCGCGTTTTGACCGTGATGGCTCAGCCTGCCGAGGCATGATGTTCCAGCGGATGCGTGCCCTGCTCCAGCGCGATCTGCGCCTGGCCCTGCGCCACGGCGGCGAATCGCTGATGCCGCTGATTTTCCTGTTCGCCGTCATCATTCTGATTCCGCTTGGCGTGGGACCGGGGCCCAACCTGTTGTCCAGCATTGCTCCGGGCATGATCTGGGTAGCTGCGCTGCTGGCCAGCCTTTTGGCGCTTGAACAGATGTTTCGGCCAGACCTTGAAGACGGCACGCTGGAGCAGTGGTGGGTTGGAGATGCCTCACCCGGCACGCTGGTGATCGCGCGGCTGCTGAGTCACTGGCTGATCACTGCCGTACCGGTTATCGTGCTCGCCCCGCTGGCCGCACAAATGCTTTATCTGCCCACCGCCGCGCTGCCAACGCTGCTGCTCAGTCTGCTGCTTGGCACGCCGATTTTAAGCCTGGTGGGCGGCCTGGCCAGTGCACTCACCCTGGGAACGAACCGCGGCAGCATTCTGCTGTCCATTCTGGTGTTTCCGATGGTTGTTCCGGTGCTGATTTTCGCCACCGGCGCGGTTGCTGCCGCTGCCGAAGGCCACTCGGCGCGCGCTCATCTGGGCCTGCTTGCCGCCGTCCTGATTCTGGCCCTTACCCTGGCGCCGCTGGCAATCACTGCTGCCCTGAGACTGAATATCGAATGAGCTTCCAACGCCTCAAAGTCGCTTTCCACCGCCTCGGTTCACCGCCGATCTTTTATCGTCTCTGCCAGCGGCTTTCGCCGTGGCTGTGGGCCGGCTTCGCCGTGTGTGCGCTGATTGGCCTGTACCAGGCGCTCTACGTGGTTCCGCCCGACTACCAGCAGGGCGACAGCTTCCGGATTCTGTATATTCACGTCCCTGCCGCCTGGCAGGCCATGGCCGGCTACATGGTCATGGCCGTGCTGGCCGTTATCGCCCTGGTGTGGCGTATTCGCACCGTCGAGATCATGGCCATGGCCGCGGCACCGATCGGCGCGGCCTTCACCGCAATCTGCCTGGCCACCGGCTCGCTGTGGGGCAGGCCCATGTGGGGCACCTGGTGGGCCTGGGATGCGCGCCTGACCTCAATGCTGGTTCTGCTGTTCATCTATCTGGGGATCATGGGTCTGTATGCCGCATTTGAAGATCGCCGCAAGGGCGCGCGCGTGGCATGTATCCTGATCCTGGTCGGCGTGGTGAATATTCCGCTGATTCATTTCTCGGTGGAATGGTGGACCACGCTCCATCAGGGCGCCACGATTCGCCTGTTTGGCGAATCAACCATGCATTCCAGTATGCTCCCGCCGTTGATCTGGATGACGATCGCCGTCAAATTGATGTTTGGCGCGGCCCTGCTCGACCGGGCCGGCAACGATTTGCTGGATCAGGACCGGCGCAAGAACTGGGTTCGTCAATCAATTGGAGACACGGCATGATTCCACAGCTCGACTACGCGTTTTATGTCTGGACCAGCTATGCGCTGTTTGCACTGGTGATGACCTGGCAGTTTGTCCAGCCACGCCTGCGCCGGCAGCGCATCAAAGCAGAGCTGCGTGAAGAACGGGCGCTGATCAATGGAGGTCATCATGACACCGACACGTAAGAAACGGCTTGCCCTGGTTGCCCTGATCGTGGTGGGTGTCAGCAGTGCGGCGGCCGTGGCGATTACGGCCCTCAACGACAACATGCTCTACTTCGTCAGCCCAACCGATGTCTATGCCAATGCCGCTCCGGCTGACAAGCGCATCCGCCTGGGCGGCCTGGTGGCGGCCGGATCGGTCGAGCGGGCCAACGACAGCCTGGCGATCCACTTTCGGGTCACCGACGGCAAGCACGACGTACCGGTCAGCTTTACCGGCATCCTGCCCGATCTGTTTCGCGAGGGACAAGGCGTGATTGCCCACGGGCACTTGAATGCCAACGGCCAGTTCGAAGCCGACGAGGTGCTGGCCCGGCATGATGAGACCTACATGCCGCCGGAAGTCATGCGCTCACTCGAAGCGGCTGGCCATCCGGCGGAGGCATCAAGTCGATGAGTGCCGAACTTGGCCAGATTACGCTGATCATTGCCCTGCTGCTGGCCTGCCTGCAGTCGGTTCTGCCCCTGTATGGCGCCTGGCGCAACAACGACTCACTGATGAAGCTGGCGCCCTCGCTGGCGATTGGCCAGTTCGTCTTTCTTGCCGCGGCTTTCGTCATTCTGGCCGTGGCTTTTCTGCAATACGATTTCACGGTCACCTACGTGGCCCTGCACTCGAATCTTTTGCTGCCCTGGTACTACCGGATTACCGCCGTGTGGGGCAGTCACGAAGGCTCGCTGCTGCTGTGGATGCTGCTTCTCGGCGGCTGGATGGCGGCCGTGGCCGTCTTTTCTCGCTCATTGCCGCGGCCGTTCACCGCCCGGGTGCTGGCGGTAATGGCCATGATCTCGGTCGGCTTTCTGCTCTTTATTCTGCTGACATCCAACCCCTTTGAGCGCATTCTGCCCGGTCCGATCGACGGGCGCGATCTCAATCCCCTGCTGCAAGATCCCGGGATGATCTTCCATCCGCCGCTGCTCTACATGGGCTATGTCGGCTTCGCGGTGGCCTTTTCCTTCGCCATTGCCGGTTTGCTTGGCGGCCGCGTTGAGCGCGAATGGGTGCGCTGGGCGCGCCCCTGGACATTGGCTGCCTGGGCCTTTCTGACCTTCGGCATCGCGCTTGGCTCCTGGTGGGCCTATTACGAACTCGGCTGGGGCGGCTGGTGGTTCTGGGATCCAGTCGAAAACGCCTCGTTTATTCCCTGGCTGATCGGCACGGCGCTGATTCATTCCCAGGCGGTGACCGAAAAACGCGGCGCCTTTCCCGCCTGGACCGTGCTGCTGTCGATTGCCGCATTTTCGATGTCCCTGCTGGGCACCTTCCTGGTCCGCTCCGGCGTACTGACCTCGGTTCACGCCTTTGCCAACGATCCCGAACGCGGAATATTCATTCTGGCATTCATGGGCCTGATCACCGGCGGCGCGCTGCTGCTCTACGCACTGCGCGCGCCGCGCATCATGACGGGCGAAGGCTTTGACTGGATCAGCCGGGAATCGGCCCTGCTGCTAAACAATGTGTTCTTCACCGTATCGGCTGCCATGGTGCTGCTCGGCAC
>CALEIM010000041.1 GCA_937876395.1 uncultured Wenzhouxiangella sp.
CCCCAGGCCGGAGTCCTTCACTCCGCCGTAGGGCATGTGGTCGACGCGAAAGCTCGGCACTTCATTGATGATGACGCCGCCGACTTCGAGCCGGTCCCAGGCGCGCCGGATACGGCCGATATCGCGGGTGAAAACGCCGGCCTGCAAACCGTAGCGCGAGGCGTTGATTCGCTCGATTGCGCGGTCAAAATCGTTGAATGGTTCCAGCAGCATGACCGGCCCGAATGCTTCCTCATGGAACAGCCGACAGTCGTCAGCAACGTTTTCGAGCACCGCCGGCTTGACCTGTGATCCGTCACGCTCGCCGCCGATCAGGCAGCGCGCCCCACTGGCTTTCGCCTCGTCAATCCAGGCAACGATGCGCTGCGCTTCCTGCTCGGAAATCAGCGGACCGACAAAGGTGTTTTCATCGCGCGGGTCGCCGTCGCGAAGCTGGCCGGTTTTCTCCACCACCTGATCACGCAGTCGGGCATAAATCGACTCGTGCGCCAGCACTCGCTGAACTGAAATACAGCTCTGGCCCGACTGATAGAAAGCGCCCTGAACCAGGCGCGTGGCAGCATCTTCAATGTCGGCGTCGTGATCGACCAGACAGGCCGCGTTTCCGCCCAGCTCCAGCACCACCGGCTTTTTGCCGGCGGCCGCCTTGAGCTGCCAGCCGACCTTGTCCGAGCCGGTAAAACTCATCAGCTTTAGCCGCTCGTCTTCGGTGAAGCGCGCAGCCTGATCGCGCGGGACCGGCAAGATGGAGAACGCGCCTTCGGGCAGCTCACATTCAGCCAGAATCTCGCCGATCAGCAACGCCCCAACCGGGGTTTTTCCGGCCGGTTTGAGCACGAACGGGCAACCGACGGCAATTGCCGGCGCAATCTTGTGAGCCACCAGATTGTAGGGAAAGTTGAACGGCGTAATGAAAGACACCGGGCCAATCGGCACCCGTTTCCACTGGCCCCAGAAGTCTCTGGCGCGCGGCGCGAGGTCCATGGGCAGCACTTCACCGCCAATCCGGGTGGCCTCCTCGGCGGCAATCTGGAAAGTCTCGATCAGACGGTTGACCTCGCCGGCGGCATCATTGATGACCTTGCCACCTTCAATGATCAGCACCTCGGTCAATTCATCGCGCCGGCGACGAAACTGTTCGATGCAGTGGAGCAGGATGTCACGCCGCTGGTATGACGGCAGCCGGGCCATTGCATCAGCGGCCTCAACCGCCGCTGCAATGGCTTGATCCACCTGGGAATCGCCGGCCTGGGCGACGCGAAAGGCAACCTGGCCGGTGTGCTTGTCGAGCACTTCAAGATCATGATTGGCGTGGACCGGCCGGCCGGCCAGGTAGTAGGGATAGTCGCGCCTGAGATTCATGTCGGTGCTCCTTGGTCGATGGTGTTGTGCTCTCTTCTTACGGAGTAATACGCGCGCTGTGCTCCGGTATATCCTCAAATAGCTGTTGCGAGCTGTCGCCATAGTCAATCGGGCATTCGATCAGGTGAACGCCGCGGTCGGCCAGGCACTGACGGAGCAGACTGGCAAGCTGATCAATCTGTTCGACCCGGTGGCCTGTGGCGCCGTAGCTTTCGGCATAGCGCACGAAATCCGGATTGCCGAAACTCATGCCGAAATCGGGCAGGTCCATATCCTGCTGTTTCCAGCGGATCATGCCGTAGGCGTCATCGCGCAGAATCAGCACCACCAGATTCTGCTGCAGCCGGAGCGCGGTTTCCAGCTCCTGGGAATTCATCATGAAGCCTCCGTCACCGCAAACCGCCAGCACCTTGCGCTCAGGGTACACCAGCCGCGCCGCCATGGCCGCCGGCAGCCCTGCGCCCATGCTGGCCAGGGCGTTGTCGAGAAGCAGCGTGTGCGGCGCACGCGCCGGGTAATTGCGCGCAAACCAGACTTTATACAAGCCGTTATCAAGCGCCACGATGCCGTCATCGGGCATCGCCTGACGTACCTCGTGCACCAGCCGTCGCGGGTGGATGGGAAACTCAGCGCGCTCAATCCCGGCCGCCAGGTCCTGATCCAGTCCGGCGCGCACCCGTCGGGCAAAGCTGAAATCCCAGTGCGCCTGCGGCTGCATTCTTTCGTTGAACTGCCAGATGGCGTTGGCAATATCGCCGACCACCTCAAGCTGCGGGAAATAGACCGGATCGACGTCGGCGGTCGAGAAATTGACGTGGATGACGGTACGCTTGCCTTTGCTCATGAAAAACGGCGGCTTCTCGACCACATCATGACCCACGTTGATGATGCAGTCGGCGTGAGCAATCATCTGGTGGACGTAGTCGCCATCCGACAGGGCCGCGTTGCCCATCCAGCAGTCGCGGGTCTCGTCGATCACGCCTTTGCCCATCTGGGTGCTGAAAAACGGAATACCGAAGCGCTCAATGAACTGGCCCAGCATGCGTGCCGTACTCTTGCGGTTGGCCCCCGCACCGACCATCAGCAGTGGGCGCGCTGCGGCCTCAATGGCGGCGATGGCGCGCACGATGGCCTTGTCCTCGGCCACCGGCCGACGCGCCAGGCTGGCCGTCAGCGGCCCGATGCCCGGCGCAACCGACTCTTGCGCGACGTCTTCCGGCAGTTCCAGATGGGTCGCGCCGGGACGCTCCTCCTCCGCCTGCCGAAAAGCCTCGCGCACCCGGGCCGGAATCGTTTCCGCCGAGACGATCTGGCGCGTATAGCGGGTCACCGGACGCATCAGATCGACCACATCGACAATCTGGAAATGCCCCTGCCGCGAAGCTCTGATCGGCTTCTGGCCGGTAATCATGACTATCGGCATCGCACCCAGCTCGGCATAGGCCGCCGCCGTCACCAGGTTGGTGGCTCCCGGGCCCAGAGTTGACAGACATACCCCCGGCTTGCCGGTCAGGCGCCCGTAAGTGGCCGCCATGAATCCGGCCGCCTGCTCGTGGCGGGTGATGATCAGACGGATCGACGAGCCCCGCAGCGCTTCGATCAGATCCAGATTCTCCTCACCGGGGACAGCGAAGATCTGCTCCACGCCCTCGGCCTCCAGACATTGCACGAACAGTTCGGATGCATTCATGTCCGTCATCTTAGCAAGGGTGGAAGATCGCGACAGGCGTCATCGACTTTGCAGCGGGGAGTAAAAAGTCCTGTATCGCAAAGCAGCGAAGCAGCAAGTGCGCGAAG
>CALEIM010000042.1 GCA_937876395.1 uncultured Wenzhouxiangella sp.
GTCGCGACGACCTCGCCTTCGGCATCGTCGGTGCGCACATAAAAGGCATCGTCGTGCTGGAAAAATTCGGAGCGAATGCCGGCGTAGTCGAAGTGTGCGTGGTTGAAATTGCCCAGCACGCTATCGGCATTGGCCGGCTGCATGGCCAGCTCATGATGCGAGCCCTGCCAGTCGCGATACGGGTCGGCATGACAGCGCCCGCAGGTGGCCGCGCCCAGGTAATCAGAGGGCGTATCCAGCGTATGGGTCCAGTTCTCAGCGTCAGTTTTTTCGGTCGGCGAGCCGCCGCAGGCGGCCAGCAATGCAGGCAGCAGAGCCGTCAGTGCCGCGTGGCGAATCACTGGCCGTTGTTGCGGCAAACCGTTCCCAGGTTATCCATGATGGTTTGCAGATCGGCCGCGTCGGTCTGGCCGTCGTGGTTGAAGTCATAAGTGCTTGACCCGCTCCACTGGGCGGTGATCGCATGGTAGTTGTCGATATCGAGCTGATCGACCCGGCCGTCATCGTTGCCGTCGCCGGGGCAGTCGATTTGCGATGCCAGCAGCGCGTCGATGGCCTGGCTCAGTTCAGCGTGGTTTGCGGCTGGAATCGGGCCGAGCTCGCCTTCGGCCAGCAGCTCGTTGCTGGCCAGATCAAGCAGCGGCAGCGGACGGGCCTGGTTGATGTGGTAGAGCTCTTCGGCCGACAGCTCGATCGGGCCGTCCGAGTTTGGATCGTAGTCCAGAGCGTGATTGCGGATCAGCTTGAAGTGTTCGTTGCGGATGGCCTGGTAGATGGTCCAGGCCATGAAGTAGCGATTGCTTTCGTAGTTGTCCGGATCATCGTGGTAGATCGCCTGGTTGACCTGCCAGCACTGTTCCAGATCGCCCTGGATCACGTCGGGATCATCGGCGCCGATGCCCCACCACACGCCACCGTTGTCTTCACAGACCGATTTTGAAACCGGGGTGTGCGAACAGGCGGTGGCAACCACGCAGGGACCGTTGCGGCCGCCGTCGATCTGGATATTCAGGCCGCCCTGGGCAAAATTGTACTGGCGCAGGCCAAACTGGGCGGGGTTTTCCAGGTAGGGCAGCATGGGCACCGAGTCAATCGGTCGCGGTGCCAGCGCCGGCACGTCCAGGCCGGCTGCTTCGCCAAACAGGCTGAATACGTCCACTCCATTGATCATGTGTTCAATGTCGCGATTGGGCGATTGAACCATCGGTCCTGCCACCACCAGCGGCACCCAGATACCGGTCTGATAGGCCGAACCCTTGGCCCGGGTCGGGTCGAAAGGCAGCTTGGCGGTCGGGCCAAAGGAGCCGTTGTCGCCGTAAATCACGATCAGGGTGTTGCTGTTGGTGGCTTCGAAATCGAGTGCGCCACCCACACCGGCTGCGGCCAGACCGGTTTCGATCATCAGCCGGCCGAATTCGGTATCCAGCGCTTCAATCATGGCGTCGGTAATCCGGCGCTGATTGAGCAGATTGCCGCAGTCGGCGGTCAGATCGGCAGCAACGCCGGAAGGCAGCAGCGCACCGGGCGGATGGTGGAGCGGGGTGTGCGGCGCGCTGAAGCTGACCGTGGCCATCCACGGCTTGCCCGAGCCGGACTGCTGCTGGATCCATTCGATGGCGGCGTTGACCTCCAGCGTTGAGCGATAGCCGCGCGCTCGCGGCTCGATCAGCTCGGCTTCATCCACCTGGCCGTTGTGATTGATGACCAACGGCGAGACGTAGTGGGCGTTGCCGAGATCCCAGGCCAGATGAGCAGGCGCTTCACTCTGGCAGGCCGCGTCGGGCACCAGGATGCCGCCGTCGGTTACGCACTGCAGGCCGGGCGAGTCGCCGTAGGCATTGTTGCCGGACAGTTCGGTGCAATGGATATCACCGTTTGCCGCCGGAACGTAGCAGGCGCCGCTGTCGGCGCCGTTGGCTGGATCCGATGTGGTATCGGGCACGAAGCCGCAGGAATAGGTGCCGGCGGCACCAACGCCGCCGGCGGTGGTGTCGATCGAGTCCGGCAGACCGCCGGTCCAGCCTTCGAAGTAGTCCCAGCCCAGCTCGCTCGGTGCCGCCTGGCCGGCCGCGTTGTGTTCGGGGCCTGCCAGGTGGAACTTGCCGAACATCGCGCTTTGATAACCGGCGTGATCGAGCAGCTTGGGCACGGTCATTTCAAACTCGCTGATCTGGGAGTTGGCCAGATCATTTGGCCCGAGCGCCTGAAAGACGTTGTTGCGCAGTGGGTAGCGCCCGGTCAGCAGCACCGAACGGCCGGGCGAGCATTCCGGCATCGACCAGGTGTTGCGAAAGCGCAGCCCGCCGGCTGCGATGGCATCGATGCTGGGCATGGCCGGTGCAATCAGGCCGCCATAGCCGAAGCTGGTCATCTGATCGACACCGACATCGTCCATGATCACTAGCAGAATGTTGGGTGGGCGCTGCTCGAAGCGGTCGACAAAAATCCAGTCCATGCCTTGGGTAAAGCTCGATGAGCTCGGGCTGGCCGCGGCCAGTGTGGTCGCCAGCAGCAGACCGACGGCGATCGCGTAATTGGCTGATCGAATCATGCGGTATTCCTTCATTTAGGTGCTTGTTGAGCGGCGCACACGGTGCCAAGATTGGCTTCAATGATGGTCAGGTCGGCGGAGTCGGTCTGGCCGTCGAGATTGAAATCATAGGTGCTCGAACCACTCCATTCGGCGGTGATGGCGTGGTAGTTGTCGATGTCGGTCTGGTCAACTCGGCCATCGTAATTGCCATCGCCGGGGCAGGGCGGCTGGGTGGCCAGAATGGCATTCATTTCGGCACTCAGTTCGGCGTAGTTCATCGCCGCAATCGGGCCGGGCGGACCGTCGGCAAGCAGGTCCTGGCCTTCGCGATCAAGCACCGGCACCGGCACGCTCTGGTCGATGTGGTAGAGCTCTTCGGTTTCCACCGCAACACCGTCGTCAATGGCCGGGTCATATTCCAGCGCGCGGCTGCGGATCAGCTTGAACTGGTGGTTGCGAATGATTTCGGTTTCGGTTGCCAGCAGCGGAATGCGTTCCTGCTCATAGCTGCCCGGATCGTTGTGATAAATGGCCTGATTGACCTGCCAGCAGTGCTCCACGCCCTGTTCGATCAGATCCGGAACGATGGCCGGGTTGTCGGCCCCCTCGCCCCACCAGCGTCCGCCATTGTCTTCACACACCGTTTTGGCCGGCAGGGTGTGGCTGCACAAGCCCAGAATCTCGCACGGACCGTTGATGGCACCGTCAAGCTGCAGGTTCTGCCCCGTCTGGACAAAGTTGAACTGGCGCAGCGGGAACTGATTGGGGTTTTCAAGATAGGGCTGCATGGGGACCGCATCAATCTGGCCCGACGCCTGCGCGGCCACATCCACGCCCGCCAGTTCGCCGAACAGATAGAAAAGATCGGCAATATTGACCATGTGCTCAACCGTGCGTCCGGGTGCGGCCACGTCCTGTCCGGCGACGATCAGCGGCACCCAGATGCCGCCCTGATAAGGCGTGCCCTTGGCTCGCAGTGGATCAAACGGTGCTTTGACAAAAGGTGTGAACGTGCCGTTGTCGCTGACCACGATTACCACGGTATTGCTGGCCGCCGGGTCATAGTTCAGACCGCCGCCGGGAGCAGCTTCGGCCAGGCCGGTCTCAAGCAGCACGCGGCCGAGCTCGGTATCAACCGCCTCGGTCATGGCATCGGATAAAAAGCGCTGATTGAGCACGCTGCTGCAGTCCGCGTTCAGCTGCCCGCCGATGCCGGATGGCAGCAGTCCAGACGGTGGATGCTGCACCGGCGTGTGCGGTGCCGTAAACGCCAGGGTCACCATCCACGGCTGGCCCGAACCCTGCTGCTGATTGATCCAGTCGATCGCCGCATTGGCCTCAATGGTCGAGCGATAGCCGCGCCCGCGCGGGTCGATCAGCGCGGCTTCCTCTACCTGGTCACGGTCGTTGATGACCAGCGGCGAGACGTAGTGCGCATTCTCGCGATTCCAGTTCAGATGTTGCGGAGTTTCGGTCTGGCAAGCCTGGCCTGGCACCAGGATGCCGCCGCTGCTCAGGCACTGCAGTCCGGGTGATTCGCCGTGGGCGTTGTTGCCGCTCAAGTCAGTGCAGCCCAGATCGCCGTTTGAATCCGGGATATAGCAGGCGCCGGCGTCGGCACCGTTGCTCGGGTCGCTGGCCGTGTCCGGCACAAAGCCGCATGAATAGGTGCCTTCGGCGGCAACACCGCCGGCGGTGGTGTCGATCGAGGATGGAGCGCCGAGTATCCAACCGCTGAAATAGTCCCAGCCCAGCGCCTGTGGCGTGCCGTTGCTGGCGGCGTGGTTGAACGGCCCGGCAAGATGAAACTTGCCGAACATCGCGCTTTGATAGCCGGCGGGTTTCAGCAGTTTGGGCGCGGTCAGCTCAAACTCGCTGAGCTGCGAGTTGGCCAGATCATTCGGGCCGATGACCTGCATGAGCTGATTGCGCATCGGATAGCGCCCGGTCAGCGCAGAGGCGCGCGAGGGCGAACACACCGGCGTCGCCCAGGTATTGCGAAAGCGCAGTCCCTGATCGGCGATCGCGTCAATGCTTGGCACTGACGGTGGCAGTGCGCCGCCGTAGCCAAACGAGGCGAACTGGTCAATCCCGACATCGTCGAGAATCACCAGCAGGATATTGGGCGGACGCTCCTCGAAGCGGTCAGCGAATAGCCACGGGCTGGCCGCAGCAGAGGTTCCGGCTGTGCTCAACAGCAGGGAGCTCAGGAACAAGGTTGCAGATGCTAGACGCATGAGCTGCGGCTCCTCCCTTTTCTTGATTTTTGTCATTCTACCGCGCACCAGGTTTTACTAACAAGAATAATGTTGCAAGAAAATGCCGGGCAGGCGGCTGCCCCGACCCTGCGCTGCATGACTACTGGCACGGTCCGGCGCCAGCCTGTGCGGGTACAATAGGCCCCGTTGATGCCCCTTGATTCGGATGGTGTTTCGATGTCGATTAGTCGTGAGAAAGCGCGCTTCAATATGGTTGAGCAGCAGGTTCGCCCCTGGGATGTGCTTGATTCTGGCGTGCTGGATGCCCTGCGCGAAGTGCCGCGTGAAGATTTCGTCGCCGATGCGCATCGCCGCCTGGCCTTTTCCGATTTGCGTCTTCCGCTGGGTCACGGCCAGGTGATGATGCGGCCGGTTGAAGAAGGTCGCATGCTCCAGGCGCTGGAAATCGAGCCCGGCCAGCGCGTGCTCGAAATCGGCACCGGCTCGGGTTTTACCTCGACCTGCATGGCCTATCTCGGAGCGCGGGTGCTCAGCGTGGAGCTGTTCGAAGACCTGGCCGAGAGCGCCGCTGAACGAATTGAACGCAGTGGTATTGACGGAGTCGAAGTGCTTCGAGCCGACGCGCTGGGCGAATTCAGCCCGTCGGGCCAGTTTGACGTCGTGGCGGTTACCGCATCGGCTGCCGAAGTGCCCGAGCGCTTTTTACAGTGGGTGCGTCCGGGCGGACGTCTGTTTGCCGTGCGCGGGTTCAGTCCGGTCATGGAGGCCGTTGGCATGATCCGAACCGAGGGCGGTCATTGGGGGGTCGAAAGTCTGTTCGACACCGATGTGCCGCGTCTGATCGGTGCCGAGGACCAGCCCCGCTTCGAGTTCTGATCGCAAGCCATTCAAGTGGAATCACAATAATGAGTTACAAGCAAGGAATTTCCGTTCTGGCCCTGGCCCTGGGGCTGAGTACTTCTGTCGGTGCCGTTGACCTGATCGGCGTCTATGAGCTGGCCCAGAGTCACGATGCCGAAATCCGGGCCGCCGAGCAGCGCCTGGCCGCGGCCGGCGAAATCCCCGTCCAGGCACGGGCCAACCTGCTGCCCTATATCGACGGTTCGGCGGGGATCAACCGGGGCTCATCGAGAACAACCATTGCCGGCACCCGGCTTGATTCGCGGGATTCCGATACCGAGAACTGGCGAGTCAACCTGCAGCAGAGCATTTACGATGATGCCAACTACGGGCGCCTGGACCGCGGACATGCCGAGCTGAGCGTTGCCGAGGCTCAGTACCGCGAAGCCTGGCAGACGTTTTTGTTTCGCGTCTCGCAGCGCTACTTTGACGTGCTCACCGCGCTCGATTCGGTGCGCTTTGCCAAGGCCGAAGAAACCGCGCTCCAGCGCCAGTTCGAGCAGGCCGAGCAGCGTTTTGAGGTCGGCTTGGCGGCGGTCACCGATGTCCATGAAGCGCGCGCGGTCTACGATGCGGCGCGTGCCAGCCTGATCATTGCCGAGAATGTCCTGGAAGACGCCCGCGAGGCCCTGCGCGAAATCACCGGCGCCTGGTTTGAATCTTTCGCGCGGCTCCAGGAAGATATTCCCTTGAGCCCGCCGCAGCCGGCCGATCCTGAGGAGTGGGTGGCCATGGCGCTGGATTTCAGCCCGCTGGTGCTCCAGCAGATCGCCCAGCTTGACGTGGCCCAGGCCGATCTGCGCATTGCACGCGCCGGGCATCTGCCAACGCTGGGTTTGAGCGCCGGCTTTTCCAATATGACAAATAACAAGTGGATGGATACCGATCCGGTGACCCAGGAGCCGGTGGTCTCGGGAGTGATGGAAAACGAAGGCTGGGACGTGGGGCTGACCCTCAATGTGCCGATCTTTTCAGGATTTGCCACCCAGTCGCGCCGTCGCCAGGCCGGCCATTTTCTGCGCGCCGCCGATCACGGTCTGTGGCAGGTCGAGCGTGCCGTTCAGCGTCAGACCGAAACCGCCTTCCGCGCCATCGTTGCCGGTGTTCAGGAAGTGGAAGCGCGTCACCAAGCCGTGATTTCAGCGGCCAGTGCGCTGGAAGCGACCAATGCCGGCTTTGAGGTTGGCACCCGAACCATTGTCGATGTGCTCCAGGCCGAGCAGCGCTTTTTCCAGGCCGAGCGCAACTACTCCGATGCCCGTCATCAGTTCATCCTCAACCAGCTTCGCCTGCGCGAGGCCGCCGGCGTGCTTGAGGAAGACAATCTGGTGTGGGTCAACGGTCTGCTGACCAACTGATCATTCAATCGCTTTGGAGCTCGTCGAGCAGTTTGAGCGTACGGCGCAGGCTGCCGCGACCCTGATCGACCACGGCCAGCGCGGCCCGTCCGCGTTCCAGTGCCTGCTGGGGGTCGTCCCAGATATTGGCGACGGCGGCGGCCAGCTCGTCGGCGTCGCGGACCTCGACCAGCGCCCCGGCGGCGCGCAGCGCGCGGGCTGAATCGCTCTGCGCGTGCAGCTCGGGCCCGGCGATAACCGCCTTGCCCAGTGCGGCCGGTTCGAGCAGATTATGGCCGCCGATATCGACCAGGCTGCCGCCCACGAAGGCGGCTGATGCGGCAGCATAACAGGCATTCAGCACACCGATACGATCCACCAGAACTACGCTGTTACTCGCCATCACGGTGTCACCAAACGCCTGCCAGCCCAAGCTCGCACGGCTGATCAGCCGGCCTGCAGTCGCGCTGCGCTCAGGGTGGCGTGGAGCCAGCACGAGCAGGGCATCGGCGCGTCGCTCAAGCAGTTTGCGATGGGCAGCGAGCACGATTTCTTCCTCGCCCGGGCGCGTGCTGCCAGCCACCCAGACCGGTCGTTCGCCCCATTGAGCGCGCAGGGTGCGCACGTCCTCACCCAGGTTTTCGGGCAGGGTCAGATCAAACTTCAGGTTGCCCGAAACGGCGATCCGCTCCGGATCGAGGCCGAGCTGGCCAAAGCGTTGAGCGTCGGCCTGGCTTTGGCAGATGGCCAGACGCACGGCGGCCAGCGCACCGGCAAACAGAGAGCCGAAGCGCTGGTAGCGCTGCATGGCCGCCGGCGTCAGCCGCGCATTGACCAGTGCAATCGGAAGCGCGCGTTTGCGGCAGCCGTAATAGAGCTCGGGCCAGATCTCGGTTTCGGCTACCATAGCGACCCTGGGGCGCAGCCGGTTGAGCCAGCGCCGAACTGCAAACGGCGTATCCAATGGCGCAAACACGCAGGCCACTGAATCGCCAAAGCGGCGCAGCAGCTCGGCCCGGCCGGTCAGCGTGATCGTGCTGATGACGAGGCGATGATCGGGGTGGCGTTCGAGCAGGGCCTTGATCAGACCGGACACGGCGTTGACTTCGCCCACCGATGCGGCGTGCAGCCACAATACGGGCTGTTCGATCTCAGCAACCTGACCCAGGCGCTCGCGCCAGTGGGCGCGCAGCTCGTCGGGCCCGGCGATCTTCCAGCGGAAATAGATCAGGGCCAGGGGCGCAACGAGAATGACCAGCAAACGGTAGACTGCGAGCATGACGGCAACGAGTTTACACGCGCCCAAGCCGGTTCGGCACAACAAAGCTTCGGTATGTCCATTCAGGCCGCTCTGATCCGCTTCGCCTTGCTGCCGATGGAGCTGCTCGGCCGGCTGCCGCCGCGCGCGGCCCGCGCGCTGGTGCGGCCGCTCGGCGGCCTGTTTGCGCTGGCCATGCCGGCGCGTCGGCGCATCGTCGAGCGCAACTTCGAGCTGTGTTTTCCCGTGCTGAATGAACGTGAGCGCAAGCGCCTGCGCCGCCGGCATTTTCGGTTTCTTGCCGAAATGCTCGCCGAGGGCGCGATCGCCTGGTGTCGACCGGGCCAGCTCGATGAGCGTTTTGGCACGGTCGAAGGTCTGGAACACGTTCAGGCGGCCCTGGCCACCGGCCGCGGTGTGCTGCTGCTGACCGGCCATTCCACCTCGCTGGAACTGGGAGGTCGGCTTTTGTGCGAGCGCATTCCGACCTGGGGCGTGTACCGTCCGCAGCGCAGTTCCGCGATTGAAGACTTCCAGAACCGCGGCCGCTTGCGCTACGCCAAGGGCATGTTTCGGCGCAATGAGCTGCGCGCCATGGTTCGACACCTGCGTGCCGGCAAGCTGCTGTGGTACGCGCCCGACCAGGATTTCGGTCCGCAGCGCTCGAAATTTGCGCCGTTTTTTGGCTTAAGTACCGCCACCGCCACCGGCATTCCAAACATGGCCCGGATGGGTGACGCCCTGGTGCTGCCGATGTATCCGCTGCGCGATGCGGACAGCGGTCGGGTCCGAGTGATCATCGAGGCAGCGTTTGACGACTTTCCCAGCGGGGATGACGTCCACGACCTGACCCGGTTCAACGCCTTTCTGGAACGCCATATCCGTCGTGATCCGGCCCAGTACTTTTGGGTTCACCGGCGCTTCAAGACCGCCCCATTGGGTGAGGCCGAGCGCTATCCGGGTCTTTCCCGCCGCAAGCGATCCGGCGGCCAGAGCAATGCCTGAGGCCGGAGCACGTCTGTTGTTCATTCCGGCCAGCGGTCCGGCCGGCAGCGGTGAGTATTACCGCTGCCTGACCCTGGCGCGGGAAATGCTTGAGCGCCGGCCGGGGCTCTATATCGCCTTTCTGCTCCACGAGCAGGCGGCCGTTGAGCGCGATCAGCGCTTCGATTATCGGCTCATGGCGGCAACGCCGTCCTTGGCCGGGTCGGCCGTCAGTGCGCAGATTGAATCGCTGCGGCCCGACTTGACCGTATTTGATAATTCCGGGCGCGTGTTTCAGATGGCCGCAGCACGGGCGGTCGGATCACGGGTGGCCTGGATCAGCAATCGGCCGCGCAAGCGCCTCAAGGGTTTTCGTCCGCAGCAGATGCGTCATCAGGATTTGCACCTGGTGATCGACGACGAGCCGACTCGCCGCCTGGCCTGGCATGAGCGTCTGCTCGGTTCGTTTTATCCGGATATGTGCGTTGAACTGACCGGTCCGGTCGCGTCCAGGGCGGACTTGGCGGCGCTTGAACCCTGGCGCAGCAGACTGCCGCAAGCCGGCAGGTTTGCCCTGTTCGTTCCCGGCGGCGGTGGTTACCGCTATCGTGGCCGCGCCGTGCCGGAGATTTTTCATCAGGCAGCGGTGGAGTTTCAGCACGAAACCGGCGTGCCGAGCGTGGTTGTGCCCGGTCCGCAGTACGCCGGCACGCTGGCCGCGCGGCCCGGCGTCGAACTGATTGATACGCTGCCGACGGCTGCGTTGGGCGCCTTGCTGGGTCAGGCCGGGCTGGCGGTGGTCGGGGCCGGCAGTATGCTGGCCACCCAGGCGGTGCTGGCGACCGCGCCGATGGTGGTGGTGGCCTGCGGCGGCCGCGATCAGCCGGCCCGAGTCAAACGCATGGCAGCGGACGGTTTGGCACTTGAGGGACGGCTCGATGCCGGGCAGTTGGCGCGTTCGGCGGTGCGGCTGTGGGCCGATCCGGCCCTGGCACAGCGTCAGCGCGCACGGCTTTCAGCGCTAAGCGACTGCACCGGCACCGAGCAAATGGTCAGCCATCTGCTGGCTTTGCTGGACGCGCCAGCTCAGACCGGGTCAGCCGGGTCGTGAGCGACCATGACTGCCGCAGGCAAGAGCGGTTGTGACGGCCAGCAGGAAAGCGACCCAGATCACGCCATCATTGCGCTCCAGCAATGATTCAGACAGCGCCAGAACGGCAATCGTGACGGTAGCGGCCAGCGCACACCAGGCAAGATATCGGCACTGGCTGGAATAGCGCCGGCTCAGCGGTGAAACCAGCAGGATCGGCCCCAGGAACATCAGCAACAGCAGGGCCAGCAGCAGCGGGCCGCCGTCGATCAGGGCCGAAAGATACTGATTGTGCGGATGATCGTAGCGCAGCAGGGCCGGATCATGCGCGCCCGCCTGGACCGAGTCGACCAGAGCCTGGCGAAAGCTGCCGGCGCCAGTGCCGATCAGTGGTTCGGCGTGGATCAAACCGGCGGCAATATCCCACAGCTGAACTCGAAGCCCGATGCCGCCCTGGCCATTCTGGCCTTCGGCGAGCAGGCTCAGCTCAAGCATGGTTTCGCTCAGTCGCTCGCTCATCGGCAGGGCCGGAAGGTAAAGCACCGCCAGGCTCAGCAGAAGCACTGCGGCCGGCACACCCAGGCGCAGCCGCAGCGGCTGGCGCACGCCGGCGGTAAACAGGTAAACGGCCAGCAGCACCGGAATGGCCAGCCAGGCGCCGCGCGATCCGGACAGGGCGTTGGCAATGAAGGCCAGAATGATGGCCACCACGATCAATCCTTCCGCCACCGCGAGATACAAAATCGACTCCTGGAACGTCAGAAATGTCAAATACGAAATTACGGCAATCAGCAGGGCCGTAAAAAGTCCATATTGCCATTTGATATTCAAAGCGATTGGTGGGTTTGTGGGTTGAGTCGATACATAGTCTTACTTTTGATCCATATTATGTTTTGACAGCCGGCGGTACAGGGCACTCCGGGTGATGCCCAGGCTGCGGGCGACCCGGCTGTGGTTGATGTCGCCGACGATGGCGATGTGCCGGCCGTCGAGACCGCCGAGGTGCTCGCGGATCGTGTAGCAGTCGAGCAGCGCCTGGGTGGGGTGCTCGTGCCAGCCGTCGCCGGCGTTCACCACGGCGGCCTCGGTCCAGCGCGCCACCTGGCGGGGCACGCCCGAGGAGCGGTGGCGCACCACGAT
>CALEIM010000043.1 GCA_937876395.1 uncultured Wenzhouxiangella sp.
CTGGGCTGGCTCATGTCGCTGACAGCGGCTTGGGCCTCGGCGAGTTTGGTGAGGATTTCCTTGTCGTCGACTTCGATTTGGAATGGCTTGGTCATGTGCTATCCTGTGTTCGAGCCAAGTGACCGCTGGAAATTAGACGGTAAGCCAGCGACCAGTAACCTACCGGAGCAATCCGGCAAAGCGCGGTGATGGTGGACAGCCGGCCACCCACTTGGCTTATTCATCAATCGGATCAAATCGCCCACGGTTTTCAAGGCGCGTCGTCGGGATCCGGAAAGCATTTATCAACTGATCCAGTCGCCCCCGTAGCTTCTTCAGCTTCCGATCACCGGTCGCGGCCACAAGGATCGACTCTTCGCCACCGGCAGGCAGCGCATAAACCAGATTCTTGTGTTGCTTGTCCCAGTACAGCGCGGCTTCACCGCGCGCCAAACGGATTGGCAGGGACGTGATCTGCGTTTGGGTGAGGGCGATACCTGCTTCCCAATGCTTGGGGCTATTGAGGTGTGCCAGGTTCTTTTCATTCATGACCAGTACGCGAGCCGGTTCAATCCCACGCGCCCGGTAGGCATCTGCGGCCCGCTCATCCATGAAGTGTACGGTTTGCGCAGTATGCCCCGCTCCGCGCCTCGGCAGCACCGTGCTCACCCATGCGGCAAACTGGCCTTGGCGCAGCGGCGAGTTATTGAGGGCCTGAATGGCCTGCACCCGGATTGCACGCTCTTTGACTGCGCTGATCTTGCGCATCACCGCGACATCGAGACCATATACCAACTGCCCCTGATTCCCACTGAACCCTGGATCAGTGCGGAATACGGCGTCCTGGCCTCGGGCGTCTTTGCCGCGCCAGACGGTGACGGGTTGTTCATAGCCGACGCCGTCGCGTTTGTCGAACCCGGCCCAGGCCATTTCTTCTTCCAGGTGGCCGCCGGAGTCGTCGACGGCCAGGCCTTCAGATGCCAGCCGGGATTCGGACAGTGTGCGCACGCGGCAGCGGCAGTTGAAGCCGTTGGGTGGGTAGATTTGTTCCCAGATGGGGTCGTCGTGGCGAAATACTTTTTCGTGCAGGGCGGCGTGACTGGGGCGGGTGCGTGAATCCATGATGGCCAGGTATTGCCAGTACGGACGCGCCTCGGCTTGCTCTTTCTGCTGTTTGTAGCGCCCGGCCTGGTAGGCACTGAACTTGTTGGTGCGGTAGATGGTGCGCAGGCGGTGCGGGGAGCCGAGCTGGACCATTTCGGTGCCGCCCGCCGAATCGACTATGGCCTGCTTGCCTAGTGTCTGGCTGGTCAGCGCCTCGCTCAACTACCGAAAACTTTGTCTGCTCAGCTAACCCGGGATAATGCGTTAGAATGGCCGCACTTCCTCGGGGTGGCGATTGCGCCTGAGACACCCACTGTCGGGTGGACCCGTTGAACCTGATCCGGTTAATGCCGGCGTAGGGACAGGAACAGCGAGGCACCGCACCAGATCGGCTCGACAGGCCTCTGCAGCGCTTAATCCCCCGCCCATTCCGGGTCTCCACTTAACTTGCACGACGGAGACTCAGCAATGAACTGCTACGCAATTTTTGGCCTGCTTCTGGCCGCCCCGGCATTTTCTGCCGTCCAGTCCGAACTGCCCCCGTGGGAATCGGAGCCGATGGTGGTCACGGCCGATTTTCATCGCGGCGAGGTTGACCGGCTGGCCGGCAGCATCACCCTGATCGGCGAGCACACCCTCGATCAGCGCGAAGCCCGGCACCTGGAGCAGGTGATCAACCTGGCGCCGAACGTCAATTTATCCACCGGCGCCTCGCGCGGACGCTTCTTCCAGATTCGCGGCATTGGCACGCGCAGCCAGTTCGTCGAGCCAATGAATGCCTCGGTCGGCCTGATCGTCGACGGCATTGATCTGACCGGTCTGGGCGGCGCGGCCAGCACCCTGGACATTGGCCAGGTCGAGATTCTGCGCGGCCCGCAGGGCACGCTGTTCGGTGCCAATGCCATGGCCGGATTGATCAACATGGTTTCGGCCGATCCGACCGAGGTTTTTTACAGCCGCGTGCGGGCCAGCGTGGGCGACTATGGTCTGCGCTCAGCCGATGCCGTGCTGTCCGCACCGATCAGCGACACCGCCGGGTTCCGTCTCGCCTATTCCAGCCTGCGCAGCGACGGCTACCAGAAAAACGCCTACCTTGGGCGTGACGATATCCAGAGCCTGGACGAACAGACCGCCCGCCTGCGCTTGAGCTGGCAGCCGCATCCCGATTTTGATATCGATCTTGCCGGGCTGTTCGTGGAGGTCGACAACGGCTACGACGGCTATTCACTCGACAACAACCGCACCACCCACTCCGACCAGCCCGGCCACGACCGCCAGGACGTGCTGGCAGGATCGGCCCGGCTGCGCTGGCGGGCTCACGAAGCCTTCGATATCGAAGCGCTCATCAGCCGCACCGAAGCCGACATGGAGTACGGCTACGATGAGGACTGGAGCTTCGATGGCTTTTGCGACGAGTTTGACTGCGTGTTCGACGGCTACTCCTCGTTCGACAACTACATCCGCCGCAGCCACAACACCACCTTTGACCTGCGCGCGCTATCGGCCAAACCAGGCCGGGCGATAAACTGGGTCATCGGTGCCTACTCGCGCGATCAGTTCGAGGATCTGCGGCGCGAATACACCTATATGGACGACGACTTCCGCTTTGATTACGACACCGAAAACCGCGCGCTCTACGGTCAGCTCGACATTCCGCTCGGCGAACGCTTTCAACTGATCACCGGTCTGCGACGGGAATGGCGCGACAGCCGCTACCGCGACAGCCACGGCGCGGTCTTCAGCCCCGACGAAGGGATGTGGGGCGGCAAGCTGGCGCTGGAATACCACAGCGAACGCGGCGATCTGTGGTATGCGCTGGCCTCGCGCGGCTACAAGGCCGGCGGCGTCAATGCCGACTCGGCCGTTGCCGAGGAACTGCGGGAATTTGATACCGAAACTCTGTGGAACTACGAGCTGGGCGCCAAGACCCGCCTGTTTGGCAATCGCCTGAACCTGAGGACGGCGGTTTTCTACCAGGATCGCGATCGGGTCCAGACCGAACAATCGCTGGTCGTACCGATCAGCGGTGACTCCTGCCCCTGTCAGTTCATCGACTACAAGACCAACGCCACCGCCGGCATCAGCTACGGCCTGGAAACGGAGCTCGACTGGCGTATCCATGAGCGGGTGCGCGCCTTTGCCAGTCTCGGACTGCTCAAGACCGAATATCGCGGCTTTCTCAACTATTCGCACTCCGATGCTGACCCGGAGACTGGTGCTGCAGTTGATATGGACGGCCGTGAACTCCCGCATGCGCCCAGCTACATGTTCAGCCTCGGGGCGAACTTCCAGCTATCCGATCGCTGGTACCTGCGCCTGGAAAGTGAAGGCAAGGACGGCTTTCATTTTTCCAGCCGCCACGAGGCGCGCTCCAACACCTATGCACTGTTCCATGCCCGACTTGGCTACCGTGGCCAGCACTGGGATGTGGCTTTCTGGGCGCGCAATCTCGGCGACAAAGACGTTCGCACGCGCGGCTTCGGCGGCTTCGGCAACGATCCGCGCAAGGGCTATGCCGTCGAACCCTACTACATGTTTGGCGAGCCGCGCGTCATCGGGATCACGGCCAGCTATGTGTTTTAGGGCGCAGCAAACCGGCGCGGCATGATTCCTGAGCGCTGGCACGAAGTTCTGTCCGAACACCTGGCCTCACTGTCCGGCTGGGAGCTCATCGCCGTGGCACTGGCGGTTGCCTACCTGCTGCTCGCGGTTCGGCAAAATCGCCTGTGCTGGGTGGCGGCCTTTATCAGCACCGCCATTTTTACCGTGCTGTTCTGGAACGTGCAGCTTTTGATGCAATCGCTGCTCAACGGCTATTACATGGCCATGGCGGTCTACGGCTGGTGGCACTGGCGCCACGGCGGCGCTGAAGGCGCGCTGGAAATCTCCCGCTGGCCGGTGCACCACCAGGCTTTGGCCATTGGCCTGATCCTGCTGGCTACGGCAGTCAGCGGCTACCTGCTGAGTGAGCACAGCAACGCGGCCTGGCCGTGGCTGGACTCGCTGGTGACGTGGGCGGCGGTGGTCACCACTTTCATGGTCGCACGCAAGGTGCTCGACAACTGGGCCTACTGGATGGTGATCAACAGCCTGGCCATCTTTTTGTTTCTCGAACGCGGCATGAACCTGACCGCCGCGTTGCACGGGATCTATCTGGTCATCGCGGTGTTCGGCTGGGCAAGCTGGCTGCGCGATTATCGCCGCCGCGCAGATGCCGGCGCCGTTCGGTCATGAACGCCGGCCGCGACCGCCTGAAAGCGCTGCTCGACACCTGGCCGAACTGGGATCGAGGCTTGAGCCGGCGCCCGCAGCTTGTCGGGCCGGTTCACGCCGGTCGAACCAATCAAAGCTTCCGGCTGCGCGCGCCGGAGCTTGGTGAAGATCTGCTGCTGCGAATCAACCATCCTGAACCCGAACGACTCGGCATTGATCGCCAGCGCGAGTACCAGATTCAGCAGCTCACCCAGGAAGCCGGCATTTCCCGCCCCTATCGCTATTGGGATCCGGATCAGCGCTTCGTCATCTTTCCCTGGCTTTCAGGACGGGTCTGGACGCCGGCTGATCTGCGTGATCCCGACCAGCGCGCCCGGCTGAGGCCGCTGCTGGATCGGCTCCATCAAATCAAGTCACGCGGGCCACGACGGAGTTACCTGGCCTATCTCGACAGCTACTGGCAACAAATCCAGCGGGCGAAGCTTGCCGACCATCCACTTGAACAGGCCTGGCGGCAGTTCAGACCGCAGGTTCGGGGCTTTGATCGCTCTGACTGGTCAGCCCGCCTGGTCCATCACGACCTGGTGCCCGACAACATCATCGAAACCGACTCAGGCCTGGTCCTGATCGATTGGGAGTACGCAGATTATGGCCATCCCGACATCGACATCTGGGCCATCGAACCAGACGCCGTGGGCGAGCCGTTCATTGCCGAACTGATGGCCTGGATCATCGAACTGTGGGAGCGCCTGGTACAAATTCGCGGATGATCCGCCAGGTGCAGTCGGAGGCCGGAGGTCGGAGGTCGGAGGTCGGAGGTCGGAGGTCGGAGGTCGGAGGTCGGAGG
>CALEIM010000044.1 GCA_937876395.1 uncultured Wenzhouxiangella sp.
AGTCCGGGCCGTGTCTCAGTCCCGGTGTGGCTGATCATCCTCTCAGACCAGCTACCGATCGTCGCCTTGGTAGGCCTTTACCCCACCAACTAGCTAATCGGACGTAGGCTCATCTTGCAGTGAGAGCTTTCAAGAAGAGGCCCTCTTTCCTCCGTAGAGCGTATGCGGTATTGATCCGAGTTTCCCCGGGCTATCCCCCGCTGCAAGGCAGATTCCTACGTGTTACTCACCCGTCCGCCACTCGTCAGCAAGCTAGCAAGCTAGCTCCTGTTACCGTTCGACTTGCATGTGTTAGGCATGCCGCCAGCGTTCAATCTGAGCCAGGATCAAACTCTTCAGTTTTAAAAGCAAAAGCTTTTGAACATCAAGCAGATCCCGCCCTGGAATCAAACGTATTTACGTAATTTTCTAGGACAGGTCGCTCTCAAATGGCATCGTGCCGATTGAGGGCGCCCACACAAATTACCTGCATTTATTTGTAATGAACTTCTTGCAAACCCTGATCGCGTTTCGCTGACCAGGCCGGCCATTATATACCGTATTTCGTGGCAGTCAATAGCTTTTCGTTAAAAATTGCTGCGAACACCACGTTAATTCTTCGTCAAACCGCTTGCCTGTTGTCCAAGCAAGCCGCGCATTATAGGCCGCCATTTCCCTGCGTCAAGCGCTTTTCACTCATTTCTTCAGGTTTATTTTCCCATTAGTTGCAAGCCGCGGATTTATAACGTTATTTCTTTTCTCAGCGGCGGGCGGGAAATCGCCGCTTGCAGGCCGCTGAGCTGACCCGGCCGATAAATAGCCCGGAGCACGGAGCGGTACGCCGGCCGGTGCGAAGCCTGAAAGCCAGGCCAACGCCGCCCTGACTGTTGATTCGGATCAATAATTCGCCAGGCAAAGCAGCTTACCTTGGCGATGGGCCAAACAATGGCCCGCCGATTGACCCTGGGATTCAAAAGGACCGCCATGAACACGATACGCCAACCTACGCTGGAAGAACTGCGCCAGTTTCCGCTGCTCAGCGATCTCGACGAGCAGGAAGCCCAGCGGGTCGTCAGCCGCGCCCGGGTTGTCACGATTGGCCGCGGCGAGCAGCTTTTTCAGCAGGGCGATCCGGCCCGGCGCATCTGGCTGTGTCGCAGCGGTCAGCTCAAGCTGTCCAGACTTTCCGACGCGGGCCAGGAAAAAATTATTGCGCTCATCAATCCGGGCCGCAGCTTTGCCGAGGCGACTTTGTTTATGCCGCATCGCGTCTACCCAGTACACTGCGCGGCGCTCAAGCCCAGCGAGCTGGTCGGCTTCGATGCCGACCATCTGGTCGAAACCCTGCAGCACGACCCCGCCGCCTGCTTCCGCCTGCTCGGCACCCTGAGCCGGCGCATGCACGACAAAATCAATCAGATCGAGTCGCTGGCGCTGCAAAATGCCCACCTGCGCGTAGCTCATTACCTGCTCGATCAGTATCGGCGCCAGAACCAGCCCAAGTCCTTCCGTCTGGAAGCCAGCAAAAAGCATATAGCCGGTCTGCTAGCCGTGCAGCCTGAAACCCTGTCACGCAGCCTGACCGCGCTCCAGCGCGAAGGCGCGCTGGAGATGGATGCGCGCTTCATCAGCATTCGCGACCCGGAAAAACTCGAACGTATCGCGCAGGGCAAGGCCGGTAGCGCGATATTGTCCGATTAGTCGGGCGATCAATCCGCCGCCAGTCTCCCCGCATACCCGTACCTGACCGGGCGATGGCTGATCCGATAGTCCGCTGCCACCAGCGCGCCAAGCACCAGCACGGCAACGCCCTGATGCAGGGTGCCCAGCGTGATCGGCACATACAGCATCAGGGTGGTAATACCCAAGGCAACCTGAATCACAACCACGAGCAGCAACAAATGGAAGGCGAGCTGTGTGCCGCGATCCAGGCCGGGACTGGAGCGCTGCTGCCACCAGGCGGCAATCGCTACCGCCAGAGTGGTCAGCCCGAGCAGGCGATGCATGAGCTGAACTGTCGCGGTGTTTTCAAAGAAGTTGCGCCACAAGGGCTCAAGCCCGAACAGACCGTCGGGAATCCACTGACCGGCCATCAGCGGGAAATCGTTGTAAACCAGCCCGGCGTGCAGACCGGCGACGAAGGCACCAACAAAAATGGTCAGGCTGACCAGCACCAGCAGGGCAATGGTCCAGCGCCTTAAGGGGTGTGCTCGGTGAGCGCCCGGTATCAGCAAGCCCAAACCCAGGCGAAACATTAAGGCGAAGATGAGCATCGCCAGGCCTAGATGCGCTGCCAGGCGGTAGGGACTGACCCGCGGAATATCGACCAGACCGCTTTGCACCATATACCAGCCCATCCAGCCCTGCAGGGCGCCGAGGCCAAGCACGCCGAGCAGGGGCCAGCGCAGCCTGCGCGGCACCCAGCCGCGCCACCAGAACCAGGCCAGCGGCAAGGCGAAGACCAGGCCCAGGGATCGTGCCAGCAGACGGTGACCAAACTCGAACCAGTAAATGACCTTGAACTCGTCGAGCGACATGCCGCGGTTGATCTTCTGGTACTCGGGGCTGGCCCGGTAGGCGTCGAACTCCTGCATCCAGGTTGCTTCATTCATTGGCGGGACGACGCCGGTGACCGGCTGCCACTCGACCATTGACAAGCCGGAACCGGTCAGACGGGTCGCGCCGCCGAGCATAATCAGCATAAAAAGCACCAGGCAGCAGACCATGAGCCAGATGCCCAAGCGGCGCTGCTGATGGCGTTCAATCAGGTTGGTCATCGATTTCACTCTTTCTGGTTGGCTACAGTGTGTCTGCAGCGCTTGGCTTCAGCGAGGCCTGGCAGCTCCGTGCGTGTGGGCACGCGCCAGCCACTGCCGGCGCACAACTTCTCGCGATTGGCCGCGTCGACCAGGCTTTCGGTATCGCAGTCTGATCCGCCGCACTGACCACCGCCGGTCAAGTCGAGCTCGCTCACGGCGATGTGCTTGTCGCTGCGGTACCAGCTATAGCGGTGGTCGCGATGATGCATTTTCGGCCGACAGTATAAGGCCGGCGGCGCTGATGCGCTGCCAGTTCTCGGACGGCGGCGGCACATCCTGCGCTGGGCGGCAGGCCGCAAGCAGCACGGCGAGCGCCATCAGGATCAAGGCTCTGGACAATGGAAACCACGTCGCATAAGCACGGTCAAACCCGCGCGGCTAACAACCGCGGCGCCATGGAAACAGCGCTGGAAACCGAGCGCCGCGCCTGCGATTTTTATTCAGCCGTGGCCGGCCAGACCGGCAGTGAGCGGGTCCAGGAGCTGGCTCAGATGTTCGCCGAAGAGGAAGCCGAGCACGTCGAACATCTCCAGCGCTGACTGGCACGGTGGACGAGGCGTAATAGGAATATAATAAAGGCATGTTTTGCCGCTCAGTTCACGCTTGGTTAAGCGAAAAGGCACCTGGCGATACTAAAATATGCTCACGCATCAATCGCCCAATACTTTGTTCAATACATTTAAGGAGAATCACATCATGCGTTTTTTGATTACCACCCTGATCTGCGCCGGATCCCTGCTGGCTCTGCCGGCCCAGGCGGCCGACATCGATGCCGGAGAAACCAAGTTCAAGCAGCTCTGCGCGACCTGCCATGGCCCAACCGGCCACGGTGACGGCCCGGCCTCGGCCGCGCTCAACCCCAAGCCGCGCGACATGAGCGACTCGGAATGGCAGGCGTCGGTTGACGATGACCACCTGGAGGCCGTCATCATGAAAGGCGGCCCGGCAGTCGGCCTGTCGCCCATGATGACGCCATTCGGACATGCGCTGAGCGCGGACGATCTGGACAACATCGTCGCCTACATCCGCAGCCTCGACGGTTAAGCACGGCAGCAGGGCGAGCATGTCGCGGCGCACGCTGACGATCATCGCCTTAGCCAGCTCTCATGGCGGCAAGCCTGCTTGCCGCCATGCTGGTTGAGCGGCCAGCGCCGGCCAGTACGGCCTGGAGAATGGCACCAGGCCAGGTCCGGTCGGTCAAGTGGCCCAATTCGCTGTCCGCTGGCCGATGTCGAGCTGATCACCCAGCGCGGTCCTCGAACCTTAAAAAAATCATGCGCGCTGCTGCGGGCCCCGGCCACCCGCTGGACCTGCTCGGCCGGATCGCACTCGAGGATCTTGTCCTGCCGCTGCGCATCGCACTCAACCGGGCTGGACGCTGCGCCCGCCGGGTACGCGCCTGGCACAGCGCCGCGGCACACTAAAAACTCGCTCAGGCCGCCTCAGTGAGTTGGCCGCTGCGATAGTCGTTGATCGCCTGCTCAAGTTCTTCGCGGGTATTCATCACGAATGGGCCGTACTGGGCAACCGGCTCGCCAATCGGACGACCGGTCAGGACCAGCAGCCGGGCGCCCTGATCACCGGCGGCGATGCGCACCCGGGCACCGGAACCCAGAATGCCTGCGGCCCGATGCGGCAGATCGGTTCCGGCAATTGCGGCCCGGCCGTCATACAGATAGACAAAGGCGCTGTTTTCCTGCGCAACCGGCAACTCAATTTCAGCCAATGCATCCAGGCGCACGTCCAGATAGAGCGGATCGGTGGCCATGGTGCCTTCCGGGTTGACCGCCCCGGCGATCTCCTGACCGTCGAGCGCAACGCGACCGGCGATCACCCGCACCAGGCCGCTGGACAGAACCAGCTCGGGTATCGACTCGGCAGCAATATCGCGATAGTCGGCCGGCTTCATTTTTTCCGACGCCGGCAGATTGATCCAGAGCTGGAAACCGCGCATCCGGCCCTGGGCCTGCTGCGGCATCTCGGAATGAATCACGCCACGCCCGGCACTCATCCACTGCACGCTGCCGGGACCCAGATCGCCGGTGTTGCCCAGATGGTCCTTGTGCTGCATGCGGCCTTCGAGCATATAGGTCACGGTTTCAAAGCCACGATGCGGATGTGAGGGAAAGCCGGCGATATAGTCATCAGGGTTGTCCGAGTAGAACTCGTCGAGCATCAGGAACGGATCAAGCCGCGCCGAATCATCGGCTCGCTGGCCAAGACTGCGGCGCAGCTTGACCCCGGCCCCGTCGGTGGCCGGCATGGATTCCATGATGCGGACAAGACTGCGGGTGCTGCTCATGTCACAAATCCTCGCTTTATAAAGGGTGCCTGGTTCGAGATTGGCTCAGGCGGCCAGACGCGCGCTGACTTCGACCACCTGAACGCGCGCCCGTTCGGCTTCCGCATTGCCCAGAGCCAGGCCCACCGCATAGGGAACCCCTGACCCATTATGCACGGGCGCGGCGGCACCTTTGTGGGAGGCACACGCGACGGGTCCACTCCAGGACTCCTTGCGCTTCCCGCCGACCGGCAGGACTACTCGAAGGGGCGGCGGGCAGGTATTCAGATCGCTGAGAGTATCGAAGTTCCACAGCAACATGGACGCTGTGCACGGATAAGACCTTGAATACAGAAGAAAATATTGACATGCCTGTGAATCGTAAACTATGATGGCATCAGAGGTTATGAATAATCGTGGGGTGGGCCGGTCTTTATGAAATCCATATTCCGATGCCTGCTGACAAGTTCCGCACCGTCTTCCGCAAGTGGGCTTTGCGGCCTGCTTTGTGTCGTTGCGATGCTGGTCCCGATTTCATCGGTTTCTGCCGAAGCATTTTCCGTAGCTTCCAGCCTTAGCGCCCACTGGTACAACCCCGACCGAAGCGGGGAGGGGCTGGTACTGGAAATCCTGAGCAATGATTCGGCGCTCGTCTATTGGTTCACCTACGATGAGGACGGAAATCAACGCTGGCTGATCGACTACGGCGATATTGATGGCCAAGAGATCATATTCCCGACGCTGACGGTCACACGAGGCGGGCGTTTTGGACCCAACTTCAAACCTGAGGATGTTGAACCGGGGGTGGTTGGCGAAGCCGTTTTCAGTTTCGACAGCTGTAATTCCGGGCAGTGGAGCTTTGAAGCTTTCGGGCAAAGCGCCAGCTATGAGGTCGTTCGCCTGACCGAAACCATGGCGGCCAACTGCCACTCACCCAACGGCCCGCCAGGCTGGCCGATTCGAGAATATGCCGGCCTCAGCGGCTCCTGGTACGACCCTTCACACGCCGGCGAGGGCTACACTCTGCAATGGATGTCACGAGACGAAGCCGTACTGATCTGGTTCAGCTATGACCCTGACGGCAATCAGTACTGGATGATCGGCACAGGCACCAGAGAGGGCGATCAACTTGCATTCCCAAACTTGCAGACAACAACGGGCGGTCGATTTGGCGATCGGTTTGACAGCGCTCAGATCGAGGCCACAGATTGGGGGTCGCTGGTCCTCGATCTTGACTGCGATGAGGGCACCGCAGACTACGCGTCCATTCTGCCGGAATTCAAAAGTGGAGAACTCTCACTCTCGCGGCTAAGCTTCATCAACGATGTAGGCTGCCCGTGGACGCCACCCTCAATCGCGAATATCTATTCGGTCAGCTATGAGGAAATCCCGCTCAGAGGCACAAGCAATGTTCGCCCGATGGATATTTCGAACCTGGGCCATGTAGCTGCAGCGCAATGGATTGCGGGTGGCCTGAAGGTCTGGACTTGGAGTCCAGGCAGCCTCACGGTCCGAGAGCTTCCCGGCTTGAGACGTTCCGAACCCGTACTGATCAGACCCGATGGATTGGAAATAGTCGCCCACGACCACTCTCCGTATACGCCCGAGGGATTGGCAGGCGGGCTACCGATGGTCTGGAACGGCAATGAGTGGCTGGAGTGGCCGGGACGGTCTGAAAACAACACATTGGTGCAGGGCTACTCCCAAGATGGTAGTCACACCGTCGGAACCGTGCACGTACCAATAGAAGGCGTGTCTCGGAGTCGAGCTTGGCGCATTGACCAGAGTGGTTTACAAGAAATCTTGCCGATTGGCGATGGGATGCTTAATAGCCGCGGTGAGGCTATCAGCGAAGACGGCCTGACTGTCGTAGGAGATCAGATAACCTCTGACGGGCTCCGGCCATTTCGGTACAGCTCGATCTGGGTGGGCCAAGGCGAACCCGCTATCATCCGAGACCCAAGCGGGACACCCCTCGCCTACCCTGCGGGATGTAACAGCGACTGCTCAATCATTACTGGCGTATTTCAGGGCGGGGAGTTGGATTTGGAGCACCCAAATTTTGGTCAAGCCTGGCTGTGGGTAAATGGCGTTGGCGTCAAGTATCTTCCAAGAATAGACGATGCCATAGAAAGCCCCAGTCCCCTGCAAGCCCCCAACACTCAGCATGTAAACTCTGGCCTAGAAGTCGTGCCTGAGCTGTCAGCCTGGCGGATTCTTCCGACCTACGCTGTACAGGGCATAACCAGAAACGGGTCAATGATCGTGGGGCGATACTTGCATGACGTAAAAGGCTTTCGTAGCTCTCGTGCATTCCTTTGGACTCAAGCGACTGGAATGGTCACTGCAAATGAACTGCTCCAGGCTGCCGGCGTCGATGAGGACGGCTGGTTCACAATGAGCCAAACAGCCATATCCCCGAATGGCAAATATCTCCTGATTTCGGGAACACGCTTTGGCTCAAACCCGGGCCTTGAAGGTAGTCCGAGGGCGGCCGTTCTGACCCTGATTCTGAAATGAGGAAATCAACCAGGCAAGGGGGTTGATAATGGAGACAATCATGAACACCCCTCTCGTAAAAGGCTTGAGTGTCACAGCCAGCGCATTATTGATTCTTGGCGTAACTCTACCGGCGTTGGGAGCCGAATACAGAAATGCATCCGAGTACCTTCAGGTCGAACTCGACTTGACTGAAGAAGAGGCCCAAAAGCGCCTAACTGGAGAGCGATTAGCGGCACGGGCTCGCCATTACGCTATCGCGCTTGTAGGCGAGGGCTATGCCGGCTCTTGGTTTGATCCCAACTCGAATACCCTTGTAGTAGCGACAGTGGATGAGTCGGACTTTTCATTGATCAAGGCCGCCGGTGCCATCCAGGCCGGCATCGACCAGGCTGCGGGCCGGTTCGACCGCGAGTCGGCCATGCGCAGCCTGGCGGCGGCGCAGGCGGCCGGCCTCGACAAGGCCACCCGGGACCGGCTGGCCCGGCAGGCGCAGGCGATCCCCGGCGTGGGCGACGTGGTACCCGGCGATCCGGGCCGGATGACCGTGCGCAGCGGCGGCGACGAAGCCTACGCGCTGACCGCGCGGACCATCAGCCTGGACGAATACGCGCGCTTCGCATCCGCCAGCGGCCGCGAGCCGGCGCTGTGCCGCGAACGCGCGTCGCTGCTGCGGATGTTCTCGCCGCGTGACTGGTCCTCGCCCGGCTTCGAGCAGTCGGGGACGGACGGGGTGGCCTGCGTGTCCTGGGACGATGCCGATGCCTATGCGCGCTGGCTGGGCCAGCGCAACGGCGCCCGCTACCGCCTGCCCACGGCGGGCGAAGCGGCCGCGTTCCCGGCCGCCACCGGCGCCACCCCGCTGG
>CALEIM010000045.1 GCA_937876395.1 uncultured Wenzhouxiangella sp.
TCGATTGGCAAGCTGCGCGCCAGGCTGGACATCCGCCCGAGCTACCATCGGGTCGATACCTGCGCGGCCGAGTTTGCCACCAGCACCGCCTACATGTATTCGACCTGGGGGGAGCGCTGCGAAGCCGATCCGAGCGACCGGCGCAAGATCATGGTGCTCGGCGGCGGGCCCAACCGCATCGGCCAGGGCATCGAGTTCGACTACTGCTGTGTGCACGCGGCCCTGGCCATGCGTGAGATGGGCTTCGAAACCATCATGGTCAACTGCAATCCGGAAACCGTGTCGACCGATTACGACACTTCCGACCGCCTCTATTTCGAGCCGTTGACGCTTGAAGACGTGCTGTCCATCATCGAACTTGAACAGCCCGAGGGCGTGATTATCCAGTTTGGTGGCCAAACACCACTCAAGCTGGCCCGCGATCTGGAAGCCGCCGGCGCGCCGATCATCGGCACCACGCCCGACAGCATCGACCTGGCCGAGGACCGCCAGCGATTTCAGCAGCTCCTCAACCAGATCGGGCTCATGCAGCCGCCCAATCGCACGGCGCGTGATCCGGATGCAGCCCTGGTGCTGGCCCGCGAAGTGGGTTATCCGCTGGTCGTCAGGCCTTCGTATGTGCTCGGCGGCCGGGCCATGGATATCGTTCACGGTGAGGATGAGCTGAGGCGCTACATGAACGAGGCGGTCAAGGTTTCCAATGACTCGCCGGTGCTGCTTGATCATTTTCTCGACCATGCCATTGAGGTCGATGTCGATGCCGTCAGCGACGGCACCAATGTCATCATCGGCGGCGTGATGGAGCATATTGAACAGGCCGGCGTACACTCGGGCGATTCTTCGTGCAGCCTGCCGCCGTTCTCCCTGGAAGAACACACCATCGAAGAAATTCGCAAGCAGACCCGCGAGATGGCTCTGGCACTCAAGGTCGTCGGGCTGATGAATGTGCAGTTTGCGGTGCAAGGTGAAGATATCTTCGTGCTTGAGGTCAATCCCAGGGCGTCACGCACCGTGCCCTTTGTTTCCAAGGCCACCGGCGTGGCCCTGGCCCAGGTTGCGGCGCGTTGCATGGTGGGTGAGTCGCTGAAAAAACAAGGGATTATGGGCGATCTTTCAAGCCCGTTCTATTCCATAAAAGAGCCAGTTTTTCCATTCATCAAATTCCAGGGCGTCGACCCGATCCTGGGGCCGGAAATGCGTTCCACCGGCGAAGCAATGGGCGTGGGTCGCTCATTTGGCTCGGCCGTGGCGCGTGCCCAGCAGAGTGTCGGCATCGAGGTGAAGATGTCGGGCACGGTTTTCCTGAGCGTGCGCGATGCTGACAAGGACCACTTGGTACCGATCGCGCGCGAGTTTGTCGAGCGCGGCTTCAGCCTGGTGGCCACGCAGGGCACCTGGCAGCATCTGGTCGACAAGGGCATCGAATGTGCCTGCGTCAACAAGGTTATTCAGGGTCGACCGCATATCGTCGACCTGATAAAGAACGATGAAATTGATTACATTGTCAACACCACCGAAGGGCGTCAGGCCATCGCCGATTCATTCTCGATCCGGCGCGAGGGCCTGCAACGCAAGGTGAACTATTCAACCACCCTGGCCGGTGCCCGGGCCACTTTGCGGGCCATGGACCACTGGCACGAACGCGGCGTGCGCAGCCTTGCTGAACTGCACGCCGAGTCTGATTTGAGGAGTAAACATGAGTCAGGCCCCACTGACCAAGACAGGCGCCGAGCGCCTGCGGGCTGAGCTTGAACAGCTCAGGAAAAAGGATCGACCGGCAGTCATTGAAGCGATTGCCGAGGCCCGTGCCCACGGTGACCTCAAGGAAAACGCCGAGTATCACGCCGCGCGCGAGCAGCAGGGTTTCATCGAAGCCCGCATCCGTGATCTTGAGGCCGTGCTCGGCAACTCACGCGTGATCGACGTTGCCGCCCTCAATGTCGGCAGCAAGATCGTGTTCGGCGCCACCGTGGTGTTGGTCGAAGACATCGACGGGGCCGAGGAGGTCACCTGGCAGATTGTCGGCGACCTGGAAGCCGACTCAAGCCAGGGCCGGCTCGGCATCTCGGCACCGCT
>CALEIM010000046.1 GCA_937876395.1 uncultured Wenzhouxiangella sp.
CCTGGCAGGATGCCGAAGACCGCGACAGCGGACTCCCACTGCTGCGCCGCGCCGATCAAAAAGCCTGGACCACCCTCGACCACCACTTTGCCAGTGGCACCTGGCTCGGCCTGGAACTCAGCCACACCGGCTCCCGCCCCGATGTGGGCGGCGTGGAACTCGCCAGCTTCACCCTCATCAACCTGCGCGCCGGACTGCCGCTGGGCGAGCACTGGCGCCTGGAAGGCCGCCTCGACAACCTGAGCAACCACAACTACGAACCCCTGGCCGGCTTCAACGCCCCCGGCCGCACCCTGTTCGTCGCAGTGAGCTGGCAGCAGTAGCCACGCCGTCGCCCCGGTGGAGATGCATTCGGCATAGGCCGTCGGCCACGTCACCCCGACCAACGCGCAGGTCGGCCCGACGTGGCCGACGGCCGGAGGCCAGGCGCAGTTTGCCGCAGGCAAGAAGCGGTCATGTAGCGTGCGCCAGCGCGTGATAGGTCAACCTACGATTTCGGTAGCGAGTAGGGCACCATCGCCGGCGGTGCACCGACAATGCGGAGAAACACCCCCACGGACGTGGGGAAGACGAACCAGAGTCAGTCGCCAGGAGGAAAGGCGCGGCGATGGGCTTGGGCCGGAACCGCTGGGTCCTGGGCTAAAACATCCCCGTTTCCAGCCGCGCTTCTTCGCTCATCATGTGCTGGCTCCAGGGTGGGTCGAAGACGAGCTCGACGTCGACGCGGGCGATGGTGGGGATGCGCAGGAGGTGTTCGCGCACGTCGGCGACGATGATCTCGCCCATGCCGCAGCCGGGGGCGGTCAGGGTCATGTCGATCGAGACGTGGCGGGTGTCGTTGTCGATCTTGTCGATATCGCATTGGTAGACCAGGCCCAGATCGACGATATTGATCGGGATTTCCGGGTCGAAGACGGTCTTGAGCTGGTCCATGACCAGTTGTTCGACGTCGGCATCGCTGGCGTTGTCGGGCAGGACCGGCCGCGGCGGCGGTTCCTTGCCGATGGCGTCGGCATCGTCGCCGGCCAGACGGAACAGGCGACCGTCGATATAGACCGTGAAACTGCCGCCGAGCTGCTGAGTGATGTAGCCCACTGTGCCGGCCGGAAGCTCGACCGGCGCGCCTTCGGGCACCATCACGGCCTCGCAGTCGCGCTCGAATTTGACTGGCGTGTAGGAGTTACCGAACATGGGGCACCTTCAATACAGGATCAAATTGGTCCTATTATATCCTGTCCGGTTTCCGCTGCGCCATTTTTCTGGTCCGGCCGAGCCCCGGATTTATCCGGGCTGTAGTTACAGCCCGAGCGCGCGTTCGGTTGCCTGGCGGGTCAGTGAGTGATAGCCGGGCCTGGCGCGCTCATAGACCTCGATTGCCCAGTCACGGCCCCAGTCGCTGTTGCCCAGGGCCGTGTAGAGCGGGCGGGTGAACTTGTTGCGGCCCACTTCGATCAGGAAGGCTTCAAGCCGCTCGATACCCGGCTCGTAGCGCACGTCGACTGCGCGCATCAGCCACTGGAACAGGATCTCGTAGTTGTTTGACTGCGTCAGGTCAAACTCCGCGTCCAGCTCGGCCATGCGCTCGGCGTCGAGCTGGCCTTCCAGCCCGGACAGGAAGTGCAGCCACTGGTAGACCGACCACTCGGCATCGGGCAGCGTGGCCGTTTCGGCCTCGCCGGCCAGCCAGCGATCGCGCCAGTCGTCGACCTGTTCGAATGCATCTGAATGCGGTGCGCGGGCAAATTCGGGCAGACCCGGCTGGTCAATCCATTCGTTGACTTCGGCCATGTTCAGGGCGTCTGGGTGGTCGGCGACCAGGTGTTGTGCCAGGTAATCGCGAAATGTCGCGGTGGTCACCGACTGGAAGGCAAACTCATCAAACCAGGCACGCAGGAAACCGTCGATGGCTGCGCGCCCGACCTGCTGTTCGACCCAGTCGAGAAAAAAGCGGCCCTTGTCGTAGGGGATACCGACAAAGGCGCGCTCGGGGTCTTTGTTGTCCACATCCAGCACCAGACGGGTCATGTCCGGGTCGGCCGTTTCGATTTCCTCGATCAGGCCCTGCCAGTCGAGCACGGCGAGCTGTTCGACGACTTCTTCGCCGTACAGCGCTTCCATGATGCGCGACTCGAAGTACACGGTGAACCCTTCGTTGAGCCACAGATCGCGCCAGGCCGCGTTGGTAACCAGATTGCCCGACCAGGAATGGGCCAGTTCGTGGGCCACCAGGGCGAGCAGACTGCCGTCGCCGGCGATGATGGTCGGCGTGACAAAGCTCAGACGCGGATTTTCCATGCCGCCAAAGGGAAAGCTCGGCGGCAGTACGAGCAGGTCATAGCGGCCCCAGCGGTACTCGCCGTAGAGGTTTTCGCCGATGCTGACCATGTCTTCGAGCTGGTGAAATTCGCGGGCGGCCGCCTCGATCCACTGCGGCTCGGCATAGACACCGCTGCGCGGCCCGGTCTCGGCAAACTCGAGGTCGCCAATGGCAATCGCCATCAGATACGACGGTATGGCCTGCGGCATGTGGAAGCTGTATTCGCCGTGATCGTTTTTTGCAAAATCATTGCCGGCCGCACCCATGACCGCCATGAGTTGGCGCGGTACGCGCACGGTGGCATCGAAGGTGTAGCGCACGGCCGGCGTATCCTGCAGCGGCACCCAGGTGCGGGCGTAGTGCGGCTGGCTTTGCGAGAACATGAAGGCTTCACCCGAGGAGGTCTGGTCCCCGTCCAGCCATTGCAGGCCGAAGGCGTCCGGTGAGCTGGCGTAGTCGATACGCACGGTGTCCACGTCGCCGGGCAAGACGATGATCAGCGGCCGACCCAGATCGCCTTCGCCCAGGTCCTCGCCCAGACGCCAGCTCAGCGGCTGATGTTCACCGCCGGGCTGCGGCGCGGTGATGTCATGAATTTCCAGACCACGGCTGTCGAGCACCAGGCGGCGGTGATCGGGGTCCAGACGCTCCAGTTCGAGCTCGACATGACCTTCCAGACGCCGGGCCTGCATATCGGCGTCCAGATCGAGGCGCAGATGGTGGATGCGGACCTTCTCGTATTCGGCAAAGCTGTGCGGATCGCTGCCGAGCTGGACCTGCCAGTCAGGGGCGGGCTGATCGTCTGCGGCAGGGCCGTGGTCCTGGCAGCCGGTCAGCACCAGCAGCGCCGCGGCAATACTTGTCCATACGGGCATTTTCATGTTCGTTTCGTCCTTCGGAGGTTTGATTCGTCAGATGGTGCGGCCGTTCTACAGGGCTTCGTCGCCCTCTTCGCCGGTGCGAATGCGGACCGCGCGCTCGATCGTGGTGACAAAAATCTTGCCGTCGCCGATGCGGCCTGAAGCCGCAGTTTCGACGATGGTCTCGACAACGCGCTCGGCCTGCTCATCGGGCACGGCAATCTCGAGTTTGAGCTTGGGCAGGAAGTCGACCACGTACTCGGCCCCGCGATACAGCTCGGTGTGGCCCTTTTGGCGGCCGAAGCCCTTGACCTCGGAAACCGTCATGCCGGTCACCCCGACCTCACCGAGCGCATCACGCACGTCGTCGAGCTTGAATGGCTTGATAATGGCGGTAATGAGTTTCATCGCTCGCTAACTACTTTAAGTAGCTCCCAGATTAGCGCAGATCGCGGATCGTTGGGCCGCCGTGTGCCACGCGGGCCGAAATCTGTGTACTCTGGACCTTTCGTGACTCCACAGGAATGAGCATGATGCGACCTGACTTCCAGACCCTCGACGAGATCACCCGCCGCCTGGCCGGAGCCCTGCCGCGCGAGCTGCAAACGGCGCGCGCCGAGATCCGGGAACAGTTCCGCGCGGTGCTTGAATCGGCCTTTGAGCGCATGGATCTGGTAACCCGCGAGCAGTTCGAAATTCAGAAAAGCGTGCTGCTGCGCACCCGGGAGAAACTCGAAGCGCTGGAAAAGCAGCTTGACGCCGAGGCTGAACAGGATCGCTGATCACGGCTGGGTGGAGGTTGAAACCTGGTCCGTCGGCCATGTCGGGCCGGCCTACGGTTCGGCACTGGCAAGCCGCCAACCCGGGGGAAATGAATTTGGCGTGGTCTACTCGGGTTTTCCCTGGCGCTCTGGTGCCATGCGGAATCAACGCAGCAGCCACTCGAAAATGGCCATCCGCGCAAACACCCCCATTCGGACCTGATCGAGGATCAGTGAGCGCGGTCCATCGGCCAGATCAGGGTCGATTTCCATGCCGCGATTGATCGGACCCGGGTGCATGACCAGACAATTTGGCGCGGCATAGGCCAGGACTGCTTCCTTCAGCCCCCATTCGGAAAAATAGCTTTCGCGATCCGGCCAGCCGGCCCGATTGATCCGTTCGTGCTGGACTCTCAGCATCATCACCAAATCAGCCCCGCGCACGGCATCGGCCAGCTTGTGATGCAGACTGACCAGCGGATCCGGTGCAAGGCTCGGCAGCATTCCGGCCGGTCCGGCCAGGCGTATCTCGGCCACGCCCAGACGCGGCCACAGCTGCAGGGTCGAGCGGGCCACGCGTGAGTGGGCGATGTCGCCAATGATGGCCAGCTTGAGTCCGGCAAAGTCGATGCCGCGTGCGCGCACGGTGGCCGCATCAAGCAGCGCCTGACTGGGATGAGCATTGGTTCCGTCGCCGGCATTGATCAGCTTTGGCCCGTTGATCGCTGCGGCCAGACGCTCGGCACGATGGTCTTCGGGGTGGCGCAGGACCACGGCTTCGACTCCCATCGCGCCCAGCGTGGCGACGGTGTCTTCCAGCGTTTCGCCCTTGCGCGCCGACGACTGCTCGAGTTCGATATTGGCCACCGTCATGCCAAGCCGCCGCGCGGCCAGCTCAAACGACACCCGGGTGCGCGTGCTCGGTTCGTAAAACAGGTTGGCAATGGTCGCCTGCAGGCGGGCCGGGCCGGCGCCGGCGGCAAGCTGACAACTGCGCGCCAGCAGGGCCTCGATTTCGGCATCGCTGAAGTCTGCCAGATCAAGAAAGTGACGCGGCTTCACGGATTTTCCCCCATCCAGGATTCCAGAATCAGGCCGGCGGCCACGCTGTCGAGCCGGCGGGCATCGGTACGCCGGGCACGGCCCTGCTGACGGCGACTGGCATGACGTTCGGCGGCGGCCACGGAGCTCATGCGCTCGTCTTGAAAATGAATGTTCAGACCGTCGCGCCGGGCGGCCAGACGCGTCGCGAACTGGCGCACCTGGCGGCTCATGTCCGATTCATTACCGTCCGAGGCGAGCGGCAAGCCGATGACGACGGTGCTCGGCCGCCAGCGATCAAGCACCGCCTCAATGCCGTCGAGCAGGGCATCGAAACTGCGATAGCGCAGCGGTTCCAGGGGGCGTGCCGAGCCGGTCAGGTGATGACCGATGGCCAGCCCGACGGTGCGCAGACCGAAATCAACGCCGAGCAGTGCGCCGGCCGGGCGCTCAGGCATGCCCGCCGGATGGCTGCAGACGGTCTACGTCGATTCCGAGGCGGGCGACGGCCTGTTCCCAGCGCTCGGCGACCGGCTGGTCAAATATGATTTCTGCGGTGGCCATGACGCTCAGCCAGGCGTTGTGGCGCATCTCGCTTTCGAGCTGGCCTGATCCCCAGCCCGCGTAGCCGAGCGCAACGATGTACTTTGCGGGGCCTTCACCGGCGGCAATTGCCTCCAGAATATCGCGCGAGGTGGTTACGCTAATGCCTTCACCAACCTGGGCGGTAGCCTCCCATTTCTGCTCATCGCTGTGCAGCACGAATCCGCGCTCGGGGTGGACCGGCCCGCCGATGTAAACCGGCTGAGCGGCAAGCGCGGGATCGTCACAGCCCAGGCCGAGCTGGTCGAACATTTCACCGAGCCGAAAGCCCGACTCGCGATTGATGGTGATCCCGAGCGCGCCGTCCTCGTTGTGCTGGCACAAAAGGGTTACCCCGCGGATGAAATTGGGGTCTTCCATGCCGGGCATGGCGATCAGGAACTGGCGCTCAAGATAACTCATGTTGCCATTCTACCCTTCGGCAAGCGTTCGTCATCCACCGCGCATCAGCCCGGCGTTGGAAAACTGCCAGGTTCGGGTGATGGTCAGCACATCGACTTCGCGCTGGATGTCTTCGGGCAGCGGCGCGAACGGGGCCGACAAACGGACGATTCGGACCGCCGCCTCGTCGAGCACGTCGCTGCCCGACGAGCGCAGCACGCGGATGCTGATCACGCTGCCGTCTTCGACCACATCGACGCTAAGCACCAGTGAACCGGCCAGGTTCTGGCGGCGCGCCCGCTCCGGGTAGTTGAGGTTGCCGACCCGCTCGACTTTCGACACCCACGAGCGCATGTAGCCGGCATAGAGATGTTCGCGGGTATTGGCAGAGACAAACTTGCGCCTGGGCCGTTCGGGAAAGTCGAACGCTTCGCTCAGGCGCTCCTGGGAAATCCGGGCCATGGAGCGCGACTGCTCAATCAGCTCGCGGGTCGAGACCTCGATCGGAGCATCGAAGTCCTGTGGATCGGCGACCGGCTGCGGCTGCAGGGGATGGTCGACCTGCACGGCTTGTAGCTGCGCCGGCGCTTCCTGCTGGCGGGCCGCTTCAACCCGCTCCTGCTCGACGGGCTGGTCGAAGTCGGTCTCGCTGCTGATCATGGGCTCGGCCGGCCGGTCGATCTCCACGGCCGTGCCGCCGCCGCGCTGCGTGGCCTGGGCCAGAAAATCGGCTTCATCAGGTGCTTCCTCGGTCGCCCAATCGACCAGAATCACATCAAGGCTGGTCGGCACGCTGTCGGAACGTGCACCGAGCACTTCAAACTGGACCAGTCCGATCGCCGCCGCATGCACCGCCACGGCCAGGCCGAAGGCCAGCACCAGGGAGTCATTGCCACGCGTGTCCGGACCCGCAGGTCTCATGGATCGATTGCGTCAAAAAGATCAGCCAATATGTTGATTCCGAACTGGGCGTCCAGCTCCCGCACACAGGTTGGCGAGGTCACATTGATCTCGGTGAGCCGATCGCCAATGATGTCCAGTCCGGCAAACTCGATGCCGTGCTCCAGCAGCAGTGGGCCGACGGCCTCGGCAATGGCGCGCTCGGCCGGCCCGAGTTCGCGGCCTTCGCCGCGCCCGCCGCGGGCCAGGTTGCCGCGAAAGTCCTGCGCGCCGGGAATGCGTGCCAGCATTTTGTCGACCGGCTGGCCGTGGATGAGCAAGATGCGCTTGTCGCCATCGACAATTTCGGGCAGATAGTTTTGGGCCATGGCCATTTGGCCGCCATTTTCGGTCAGAGTTTCAATCACGACATTGAGGTTGGGATCACCGGACGCGACCAGGAAAATGCTTTTCCCGCCCATGCCGTCGAGCGGCTTGAGCACGGTCCGTTCGCGGCCCTCGACGAAACGCCGCAAGGTGGCCGCATCGGAGCTCACCAGGGTATCGGGGATCAGCTCGGGAAAGCGCGCAATGGCCAGCTTTTCATTGAAATCGCGCAGCGCCCGCGGTCGGTTGACAACCAGCGCGCCGGCGCGCTCGGCCTGGTCAAGCAGATAGGTGGCGTGCAGGTAATTGCTGTCGACCGGCGGGTCAACGCGCATCATCACCAGATCATCTGGGCCCAGCGCTCGCTCGATGGCCTGCCCCGGCTCATACCAGGAGTCCGGGTCATCGCGCACCGAAATCTCCTGCATGCGCGCCCGGGTGATGGCACCGTCGAGGTAAAGATCACCGGCACCCAGGTAGCACAGCCGATAGCCCCGCCGCTGGCCTTCCAGCAGCATGGCAAACGAGGTGTCCTTGGCAACCGTGATCGCCGAGATATCGTCCATGACGACAACAAGATTCTTGCGCATGCGTGCTCCGTTGAATCAGATCAGGTGCCGGCAAAGCGTTTGGACAACGTCCGGGGCCGAGGGAAAACGCCTGTATTCCCATGTACTTCTGTGACACAATTCTACTGGATTGGCAAATCAGGTAAAGATAGACTAACCTAAGGCCGCCACGGCCCATGACTTGTAACCGCCAGCAGCCTTCAGGTAGACCATGAGCGCAGACCAAAACATCGACAGGGGAAACGACGAAGCGGGTGACCTGAGCGGTCTGAAGATCATGCTGATCGACGACAGCCGGACCATTCGCCGCTCGGCCGAGACCATGCTCAGCAAAGAAGGCTGTGAGGTGATCACGGCCAACGACGGTTTCGAAGCCCTGGCACTGATTCACAAGCATGAACCTGACCTGATCTTCGTCGACATCATGATGCCGCGTCTGGACGGTTACCAGACCTGTGCAATCATAAAGAACAATGCGCGCTTCAAGAGCACACCGGTGGTCATGCTCACGAGCAAAGATGGCCTGTTCGACAAGGCGCGGGGGCGCATTGTAGGATCAGACCATTACCTGACCAAACCATTTACCCGCGACGAGCTGCTCGATGCCGTGCATCAGCAGCGCGAGCGAACCAAAGCGGCCTGAACCGCGCCGCTACCGGAATTTCGAGAGGGACGATGCAAGGGGATCATCAACTCGCAAGAACGACGGAAACAGGCCGCCTTTCGCTGTACGCCCGGCTGGCGGACTATGAGCGTCGCAGCCTGGCCCATGACGTCGGCGAAGCGGCCCGTCAGCAGCAGATCAGCAACTGGGACGGCGTCGTTTTCCGTCTGGGCGACTACTTCCTGACCTGCCGCATCGACCAGGTCGATGAAATCATTGCGTTCCCTCCCTACACGCAGATTCCCGGCGCCAAGGATTGGCTGCTGGGTATCGCCAATGTGCGCGGCAACCTGGCTCCGGTATCCGATCTGGGCTGGTTCCTGTTCGGCAGCCGGACCCCGGTCACCACCCGCACCCGCCTGATCCAGACCCGTATCCAGGGGCGCCTGGCCGGTCTGATGGTCGATGAGGTGTTCGGCCAGCGCCATTTTCATACCAACGATCTCAAGTCCGAACCGGACTGGGACGAAACACCCCTGGCCGGTTTGGTCAGTCAGCAGTTCGACACCAGCGAACGTCAGTGGGGGGTGCTGAAGATCGATGAACTCCAGCGTAACCAGGATTTCATCAACGGTGCCCGAGAAGACTAAAAGGGATGGAATCTGAAGTGCAAACAACAGCGATACAAGCCGCGGGCCACCGTTTGGCCCGCACCGCAAATCCAAACAAGGCAAGCAAGCCCGGCGGCCACCAGCCCGGCCGGTCTGGCCATGGTCCCGAAAGATTCAACAAAGAGGTGAAGGCATGAGCAGCGTCGTGACCCAATCAACCCAGCAGCGACTGTCTCCAATGCAGGCACTGCTGTTTATCGTGCTGGTGGCCCTGCTCGGGCTGGTGGCGTGGAACTTCTACCTGCTCAACCTGCGCAACGTTCAGGAAACCCAGTACCTGGGCCTGACCACCGAAATCCAGGTGCGCGCCCAGCAGTTGGCCAAGGCCGCTGGTGAAGCCGCGGTGGGCAACTTCGACGCCTTTGATGAGCTGCGCGAAACCCGCGACATCATCGATCGCTCGATCAATCAGCTTCGCCAGGGCAATCCTTCAACCGCCCTGCCGCCGTCGCCGGCGCGCGTCAACGCGCCGCTTTCGACCCTGGAAGAAACCTGGTCGGGCATCGACAGCAACGCCGCGCGCATCCTGGATCGCTCCGATCTGGTGGTCGAACTGGCCGAGGCCGCCGGTGCCTTTTCGAACAATATCCCGCTGCTCCAGGCGCGCTCGGACGAAGTCGTGGTGAGCATGATCGAAACCGGCGCGCCGACCGTGCAGATCTACGTCGCCAGCCGCCAGCTAACCCTGGCTGACCGTCTGCTGCGCCGCGTCAATGACATTCTCGCCGGCGGAACCGGCGCACTGACTGCGGCCGACGCCTTCAGCCGCGATGCCAGCCTGTTCAGCCGCGTGCTCGAGGGCCTGATCGACGGCGATCAGGAGCTCGGCCTGCAGCCAGTGCGAAACAGCCGTGTCCTCGGCGCCCTGGCCGAAGTGGTTCCGGTATTCGAAGAAATCCGCATTGATGTCGACACCATCCTGACTGCCTCGACCGACCTGTTTGAGGTGCGCGATGCCGCCGACGAGATTTTCCTGGACGCCGAAGGGCTGACCGACCAGGCCCGTGACCTGGCCGGCGACTACACCACGCTCGGTGAAGGCATCTTCTGGCCGTCGCTGCTGGCCGGTCTGCTGCTGGCCGCGATTGCCCTTTTGATTCTGTTCCTGATCGGGCTTGGCGCCTACTTCCAGCAGCGCCGCGCCGCCCGCCAGACGGCCGAGGTCAACCAGCGCAACCAGGAAGCCATTCTCCGCCTGCTCGATGAAATGTCCTCGCTCGCTGACGGTGACCTGACCGTGCAGGCCACCGTGACAGAAGACGTCACCGGCGCCATTGCCGACTCGGTCAACTACGCGGTTGAAGCCCTGCGCGATCTGGTATCGGGCGTCAATACCACCGCCCAGCAGGTGGCCGCCCAGGCCCAGGAAACCCGGGCCACGACCACCCAGCTTGCCGAGGCCAGCGAGCACCAGGCCCAGGAAATTCGCTCCGCGACCGAAACAATCAACGATATGGCCCGCTCGTTTGACGATATGGCCAAGCGTTCCAGCGAGTCAGCCGACGTGGCCCAGAATTCGGTCCAGATCGCCAACCGCGGCGCCGACATGGTGCGCCAGACGATTTCTGGCATGGACAATATCCGTGACCAGATTCAGGAAACCTCCAAGCGAATCAAGCGCCTGGGTGAGTCCTCGCAGGAAATTGGCGACATCGTCGAACTCATCAACGGCATTTCCGAACAGACCAACGTGCTCGCCCTGAACGCCGCCATTCAGGCCGCCTCAGCCGGCGGCGCCGGGCGCGGTTTCGCCGTCGTTGCCGACGAAGTCCAGCGACTTGCCGAACGCGCCACCAATGCCACCCGCCGAATCGAGGCCCTGGTCCAGACCATTCAGGCCGACACCTCCGAGGCGGTCACCTCAATGGAGCAAACCACCACCCAGGTGGTCTCCGGAGCGCGCATGGCCGAAGATGCCGGTGAGGCGCTGGAGTCGATCGAGAACGTGTCCAAGGATCTCGCCGGGCTGATTCAGCAGATCTCCGGCCAGGCCCAGGAGGAGTCGGAAAATGCCACGCGCATCGCCCGGATGATGAACTCGATTCGCGATATTTCCGTCCAGACCACCGAAGGCTCGGGGCAGACGGCCCGTTCGGTGGCCAACCTGGCCGAGCTGGTGCGCCAGCTACGTGATTCGGTGGCCGACTTCACCTTGCCCGAAGACGAGGACTGAGCGACTTCACGCGCGACACAGGAGACCGATTGACATGCCCAGGGAACCTCTGATCAATCATGCGCGGGCGCGACTGAGTCAGATGCCGACATGAGCCAATCGCACAGCAGCCACCAGTCTTTGCAGTGGGCCCGCCCACTGATCGATGAGCTATTGCTTGAGATCACCCAGGCCATTGAAGCCTGGAGTGAGGGCGGCACCGATCGCAGCCCATCTGACCTTGACCAGGCGATTGATGCCAGCCTCAAGATTGCCGGCACCCTGTCGGTACTGGAGTTTGAGAGCGGAGAGCTGATCGGCAACGCCATGGCCGAAGCACTCGAAGCAATCCGCAGGGACGATTTTGGACGCGAGGACGAGGCGCTCAATGCGCTGGTCGAAGCCAGCACCCTGCTGCCGGATTATCTCGACTACCTCGAAAGCACGCAGCACGATGCGCCGGCGGTGCTGCTGCCGACCATCAACGAGTTACGCAGCGCGGTCGGCGCCCGGCCTCTGGATGAGTCGCAGTTCTTCCAGCCACCCCTGGCCCATGTGGTTTTGCCCGACGGCCGGGACGGCCGCCCGGCCGCCGAGCTGCGTCGCCGGTACCAGCAGGCCCTGCCGGGTTTTCTGGTCAACCACAAAGATCACGCCGCGCTGGACGGTCTGACCCAGACCGGGCTGGCCCTGCGCGACAACGCCACCTTGCCCGTGTCGGTGCGCCGCACCGGCTGGGCGGCCGCGGCGCTGTCGGCGGCCTTGCGTGACGGCGAAATCGAAGCTGGCAAGGCTATTTCCCGACTTTACGCCCGGCTCGACGCTCTGCTCAAAACACAGGCTCAGGGCGAGCCGCACATCGACGAAGCAGCCGATCAGCTATGCCGCAGCTTTCTGTTTCACCTGGCCGCTGTTCGCCCGACCAATGATCTGGCCAATGAGGCCTGGCAGGCCTTTGATCTGGCCACACATGCACCCGAGACCGCCTCGCAGGCGCGGGTTTTTCTGGCCGGCCGCAACCGCGCTCTGTTTGCTGCGGTAACCCAGGCCGCCCGCGAGGATCTTGCCCAGATCAAGGACTCACTTGGCAGCCAGCTTGAGCGCTCCAGCGCCGACCCGAACGTGCTTGATCGGCAGACCGAACTGCTTGAATCAGTCAGTCAAAGCCTGGCCATGCTCGGGCTCGACAATCTGGCCCGGCGCATCCACTCCCAGGCCGACCGCCTCTCCGAACTGGGCTCCAATCCGGACGATCCAGCGCTGCTGTCGGTCGCCCGCGAGCTGCTGGTTGCCGAATCCCAGCTTGAATCCGGCCTCGACATGCTTGGCGACGAAGCGCGGGCCGACGACGACGACGCCGACCCAGCGGGCGCCATCCTGTTGCCGCCGTCGGAATGGCGACGCGTCCTCAAACAGATGTTCCATGAAGCCGGCGAAGATCTGACCCATGCCAAAAGCCTGCTCGATGCCCTCAATCGCGGCAAGGTTGAAGGCGATGCCGCAGTTGAGGCCGCCGAGCTGCTCGACCGCATTGCCAAAGTGCTGTCCATGGCCAGCCTCGACGACGGTTCCAGGCTGCTGGCCGCGGCAGCCCGCCTGGTCAATGTGCAGTTTCTTGAGCGCGACCAGGCCGACCCGGACGAGCTTGAAACCCTGGCCGAGGCCTTGACCGTCGCCGAGTTCTATTTCGACGCCCAGACCCGCCTGGACGAAAAGGGACGCAGCTATTTCGCCAGCACCCGCAGCACGCTCGAAACACTGGGCTACTGGCCGGGTGCAGAGCCGGCGATTGATGCAGGAGTAGCGGCTGAGGCCAGCCCGGATGAAACGTCTTTCGACGACGCACCCCCGCTCACACAGGCCCCGTCCGCCAGCGAGCCCGAAGCAAATGACGGGCCGGCATTTGGATTCGAAGCCGACAGGGACTTTGAGTTTGATGACAGCCTGGATTTCAATTTCGCCACTGATATTGACGAACAGCCGACCGAAAGGGCTGACGCTGAAACCGCTGAGCCGACGTTCGACATAGTCCCGGAACCGGCGGACTCACAGCCGGAATCTGCGCCTGAACCCATCGACGATGCGGCCGCGGCGCTTTCCGCCTTCGATGATTTCGATATTGTCGAGATTTTCCTTGAAGAATTCGATCACGAGCTGGAATCACTTCAGGACAGCCTGCCACGCTGGCTTGAGGATGTTGGCAACACCGAGCTGATGACGAATATTCGGCGTTCCTTCCATTCGCTCAAGGGTTCGGGCCGGATGGCCGGGGCTGAGGAAGTCGGCGAGTTTGCCTGGCAGCTCGAAACGCTGATGAATCGGGTGCTCGACGGCCAGCTCAGCGCCGATGAGGATCTTGTTGACCTGATTTCTTCCGGTGTCGATATGCTGCCGAGCCTGCGGGCTCGCTTGCGCGGCGAAGCGGGCGCTGAGTACGACGAAGCCACCTGCGCCGAGATGGCCGCACGTATCGAACGCGTAGCCTCCGGTGACGAAAGCGCTGTAACCGCCGGCCCGGACGGACCGGCTGAACTTGAAGGCCTTGACCCGACCCTGATCGAGCTGATGGTCAAGGAACTGTCGGAAAACCTGGAACATCTGGATAGCTGGGTCGATCAGACCCTGATCGCCGACATGCCAGTCGGCGTTGATGACCGCCTGGTGCGCGCGGTTCACACCATGAAGGGCACCATGCGCCTGGCGCCGATTGGCAGCGAGAACGATACCGCCCAGATCCTGGAGCAGTATCTTGAAGAACTGGCACATTCCGGCGAACCCCCTGATCGCGCCGGGCTTGTAGCCATCATTGACTGTCAGCAGCTTTTCCATCAGCGCCTGGACCGCCTGCAGGGCAAGGCGATCGAGGACGAAGCCTTTGAGTCCGTCGAGTTGGCCGCCGAGCTGCGCCGCTTGCACGGCAAGGCCTATCGGGATCGCACCGAAGACAGCGCAGGCTTTGTGCCGGACACTGATACTGATACCCCCGCGTTCGACTTCCTCTCGGCCGACGAAGTCTTCGAGTTCGCCGATGAGGCCGAGGCGGAACAGGCTGAGACCGAGACCTCCGATGAGTTCGGGCGGGAGTTTGAGCCGCAGTCCGCGCCGGAGCGCGCCGCTGATGCAGACGACGAGACAGTAGGTGCGGAGCTGGAACCGGATGCGGAGTCCGATCTTGAATTCGAGCCCGAATCTGAATTGGAGTCCGAGTTGGAGTCTGAGCCAGAGCCCGAACTGGAATCCGAACTCGAGTCTGAACCGGAGCCCGAACTGGAATCTGAACTCGAGTCTGGGGCAGAGGGCGAACTGGAATCCGAACCAGAGCCGGTCAAGGAATTCTACGCCGATCTTAACGAAGACCTGCTCGAGGCCTTCCTTGAAGAAGCGCAGGAAGTGCTCGAACACGCCGATGAATCCCTCCACCAGTGGCGTGATACGCCCGATGACAAGGGCCTGATCACTGGTCTGCAGCGCGATCTGCACACCATCAAGGGCAGCTCGCGCATGGTTGGTCTGGACGCCATCGGCTCGGTAGCTCACGTCATGGAAGAGCTGCTTGAAGGCATTGCAGCAGGTCTGCAGCGCCCAACGCCTGAGCGTATCGATGCTCTGGAAGCCGGCTGCGACCATCTGCACACCATGGTTGAGGCGGTCGAGAATCAGCAGCCCATGCCCGAGCTGCCTTCCGGCGGCCTGTTTGCCGAGCGCGCCGAGGAAGAAATCGAGGAGGCCGACGAAATCCTGGCCGAGATCGAGGAAGAGGTCGAAAGCTCGGCGGAGCCCGGCGATTCCCGAGTGACCCGCACCGAAACGCTGCGCGTACCCTCAATTCTGGTGGATGACCTGGTCAACTTCGCCGGCGAAATCAGTATTTTCCGCTCACGCCTGGAAGAGCAGATCAACGTCTTCCGCAACAACGTGGCTGAAGTTGACGGCACCGTGCTGCGCCTGCGTGACCAGCTCAGAAAGCTCGAAATCGAAACCGAGGCCCAAATCCTCGCCCGCTACGAGCGCGAACACGGCCCCACCGACGAAACCTTCGACCCGCTCGAACTCGACCGCTATTCGACCATCCAGCAGCTGTCGCGCGCACTGGGCGAATCCGTCAACGACCTGACCAGCCTGACCGGGATTCTTGATGACGCCACGCGTCAGTCCGAAACCCTGCTGATGCAGCAGTCCCGAGTCAACACCGAGCTGCAGGAAGGCCTGATGCAGGCCCGCATGGTGGCCTTCAATACCCTGCTGCCGCGCTTCCGTCGGGTGGTGCGCAACGCCGCCCGCGAACTCGACAAGCAGGCCCAGTTGGTGGTCAATATCGAAGGCGAGGGCCTGCTTGACCGCAGCGTACTCGACCGGATTACCGCACCACTTGAACATCTGCTGCGCAACTCGATCGCGCACGGGATCGAAACCGGGGCAACGCGGCTTCAGGCTGGCAAGGCCGAGGCCGGCACCATTCGTATCGACGTCGGCCGCGAGACCACGGAGCTTGTGCTACGTATTTCCGACGACGGTGCCGGCCTGGATCTGGACGCCATCCGGCGGCGCGGCATTGAGCAGGGTCTGCTCAGCGAACCCGATCAGGCCAGCGAAGCCGAACTGGCCCAGCTTATCTTCCGGCCCGGCTTCAGCACCGTGCGCGAGGTTACCGAACTGGCTGGGCGTGGCATCGGCATGGATGTGGTCGCCAGCGAGGTTCGCCAGATCGGCGGCAGCGTGCGCGCCCATACCGAAGCCGGCAAGGGTGCACGTTTCACCATTCGCATTCCGCTGTCGCTGACGGTCATGCAGGCGATCATGGTGCACGTCGCTGACCGGCCGTTTGCCATCCCGCTGCAGGCGGTGCGCGGAGTCACCCGACTGATGGCTTCGGAGTGGCAGCGCCAGATCAGCTCCAGCGACCCTCATCAGGTCTACGCCGGTCAGGACTACCCGCTGCTGGAGCTGGAAACCCAGCTCGGTTTTGAGCTTGACGATCTGCCCAGCGGCACGCTGTCGCTGTTGATGATCGAGGCCGGAGAGAACCGCGCCGCCCTGCGCGTAAGCGAGCTACAGGGTCACCGTGAGATTGTCATCAAGCCGGTTGGCCCTCAGATCAGCTCAATTACCGGCATTCTCGGCGGGACGGTTACCGGCGACGGTCAGGTGGTACCCATCCTCGACATGGGTCCGATCATTCGACGCGCCTTCGAGCAAAACCTGCTGCCCGGTCAGGTGGACGATCGCAGTTATCTTGAGCGTGGCGAAGAAGTCAAACGCACACCGCTGGTTCTGGTGGTCGACGATTCAATCACCATGCGCCGCGTGACCGGCCGCGTGCTTGAACATCGTGGCCTGGAAGTGCTTACCGCCCGCGACGGCATTGATGCGATCGAAGCAATGTTCGACCGCATACCCGACCTGATTCTGCTCGACATCGAGATGCCGCGCATGGACGGCTATGAGCTGGCCACTCATGTGCGCAACGACCCCCGCCTGAAAAATGTGCCGATGGTGATGATCACCTCACGAAGCGGGGAAAAACATCGCCAGCACGCCAAACAGCTAGGCGTCAACGGTTACCTGACCAAGCCATACCAGGAAGCCGATCTGGTCGAGGAAGTCTTCGAGAAGCTCCGCATGCCGGTGCCGCAAGGATAGGAAGCAGCATGACCGACAGTGAAGTTCGCAGCGTTATCGTGCCCCTGACCGGGATCGATCTGCTGATTCCCAATGCGACGGTCGCCGAAGTCGTCGGCTTTACCCAACCCGAGCCAATTCCTGAGGCCATCGACTGGGTGCTCGGCACCATGCTTTGGCACGGCTGGCAGGTGCCGGTGATCAGCTTCGTCGGCCTGATTGATGAAGGCGCGCACGAGAACAAGCGCGGTGCTCGGGTGTGTATCTTGAAGACACTGATCAACACCGAACGCATGCCCTACATGGCCATCCTCGCTCAGGACCACCCTCGATTGACGACCGTCACCGAGGAAAATCTTGAGGAAATCGCCACCGAATCCAACCCGATTGCAGTCGCCGGACGTGTGCAGATCGACAGTCGGGATGCAATCATCCCCGATCTGGATCGTCTCGGCCACCTGGTCGCTCATGCCGCCTTCGGCGCCCTGCCGCTGACCGGCTAGGCTAGCCGTTCAGCGCCTCAACATCCCGGGTCGGTGGCCGCTTGCGGCAATTCACCGCGCTGCTCAGTGCTTGAGCAGCTTTTCCAGGTAATGGATGTTCGTTCCGCCCTTGCGGAAGCCGGAATCACGCATCAGTTTTTGATGCAGCGGAATATTGGACACCACGCCACGCAGCACCATTTCATCGAGCGCGACGCGCATCCGCTCGATGGCGGCATCCCGACTCTCGCCATAGGCAATCAGCTTGCCAATCATCGAGTCGTAGTTGGGCGGCACGCGGTAGCCGTCGTAGATATGCGAATCAACCCGGATGCCGGGGCCTCCAGGAGCATGAAAGCCTGAAATTGTGCCCGGCTGGGGGATGAACTTTTCCGGATCTTCGGCATTGATACGACATTCGATGGCGTGGCCCCGAATACGCACCTGTTCCTGGGTGAACGGCAGCGCCTGGCCGGCCGCCGCCAGAATCTGGGCACGAATCAGATCCAGCCCGGTCACGCATTCAGTGACCGGATGCTCGACCTGGATGCGCGTGTTCATCTCGATGAAGTAGAACTCGCCGTCCTCATAGAGAAATTCAAAGGTGCCGGCACCTCGGTAGCCGATGCGCTTGCAGGCATCGGTGCAGATGCGCCCGATACGCTGGCGCTCGGCGTCATTGATCCCCGGTGCCGGTGCTTCTTCAATGACCTTCTGATGGCGACGCTGCATTGAGCAATCCCGCTCGCCCAGATGGACGGCGTTGCCGTGGTTGTCGGCCATCACCTGAATTTCGATATGGCGGGGATCGCTCAGGAACTTCTCCATATAGACGGTCGAATCACCGAATCCGGTGCGCGCCTCCTGGCGGGTCAGGTTGATCGCCGCAATCAGCTCGTTCGGATCGTGGACCACCCGCATGCCCCGCCCACCGCCACCGGCGGCGGCCTTGATCAGCACCGGGTAACCGATGTCATCGGCAATTCGGCGCGAGCGGTGCTCGTCGTCATTGAGCGGCCCGTTGGATCCGGGCACGCAGGGCACACCGGCCTGGCGCATGGCGTTGATCGCCGAAACCTTGTCGCCCATCAGGCGGATCGTTTCAGCACGCGGGCCGATGAAGGTAAAACCCGACTCCTCAATGCGCTCGGCAAAATCGGCGTTTTCGGCCAGGAAACCGTAGCCGGGGTGAACCGCCTCAGCGTCGGTAACTTCCATGGCAGCAACGATGCCCGGCACGTTCATATAGCTTTGCGCAGCCGGCGCCGGGCCAATGCACACGGATTCATCGGCCATGCCGACGTGCTTGAGATTGCGGTCCACCGTCGAATGCACCGCAACGGTGCGAATGCCCATGGCCTGGCAGGCACGCAGGATGCGCAGCGCAATCTCGCCACGGTTGGCGATCAGAATTTTCTTGAATGGAGGCATGCTGCGCTCAGCCCTTGCGGATTACGAACAACGGCTGGTCAAATTCGACCGGCTGACCGTCTTCGACCAGCACCGCGACCACTTCACCAGCAAACTCCGCCTCAATCTGATTGAACATCTTCATGGCTTCGACCAGGCACAGGGTGTCACCGGTATTCACCTTGCTGCCGACCCGTACAAAAGCATCAGACTCGGGATTGGGCGCAGAATAATAGGTGCCCACCATCGGCGAGCGCAGCAACTCGCCTTCCGGCAATGCTTCCGTTTCCGCTTCGGACGTGGCCAGTGACGTGGTTGGCTCGAAGGTCGGTACCGCGCTCGGCGCGGCGACCGGCAGTGGAGCCGGCGCATAGGCCTGGACCGGCGTTGCATGGTGGCGAATCAGCTTGACCGATTCCTCGCCTTCGTGAATTTCGATCTCGGCCAGCTCTGATTCCTCGAGCAGCTCGATCAGCTTCTTGATTTTTCTAAGGTCCATGGCTTATTCCGAAGCAGTGGTTTTGTTGATGACAGCCTGCAGTGCCAGCAGGTAGGAGTCGCCACCGAAGCCGGCAATCACGCCCTCGGCCAGATCGCTGAACAGGGAGTGGTGGCGGAATTCCTCGCGGCGCTGCAAGTTGCTCAGATGAATCTCGATAAAGGGCAAATCAACGGCCAACAGCGCATCACGAATGGCCACTGATGTATGCGTGAACGCCGCCGGGTTGATCAGAATCCAGTCGGTGCCGTCAGCGGCCGCCGCGTGGATCCGCTCGATCAGCTCATGCTCGGCGTTCGACTGAAAACACTGGAGATCAATCTTGCTGTCAGCGGCCTGACGGGCCAGGCGAGAATTGATTTGGGCCAGCGACTCCGATCCGTAAATCGCGGTTTCACGCTGCCCGAGCAAATTCAAATTCGGTCCGTGAATAACGAGTACGGCCAGCATACCGGCTCCTGCCCAGGGGGAAACCGGCAGTGTGCCGCATCAACTGGTAAATGTCCACACGATGCACGACGTTGGACGAACAAACCCCCTCGACGAGGCAGGATCAGCGCTGACTGATGGCCAAATCGGCGCCGGTCGTCACTAATTCGGCAAGCACCGGCTCGAGCTCCGCCGCGGACACTTCACCGTAGTGGCGCCAGCGCACGATTCCGGCCGCATCCACCACCACGGTATACGGCATGGCGCCGGCATCGTTGCCCCAGGCGCGCATCACGTCAAACACATCATCCTGGCCGGCCAGGATGGTATAGCCAATGCCCAGATCCTCAATGAAGCGTGCAACCGGCTCCGGGTCGTCAAGCGCAATTCCGACCACGACCAGTGAATCGCCCCAGCGCTCGCTGGCCGCCTGCAATACCGGCATTTCACGCACACAGGGCGCGCACCAGGTGGCCCAGAAATTGACCAGCATGACCTGACCGGCAAAATCCTCGGCGCTGACAATCTGACCGTTCAGATCGACGAGCGCAAAATCGGGCCGGGTCTGGCCCAGCTCGATGCCGGCCGGCTGAGGCGGCGGACTCGACTGGCTGCGGTTGGTCAGCCAGGCCAGGGCCGTACCGAGCAGGAAGCCGAACACCACAACGCTTACCCACAAACGCCAGCCGCTCATCGTGCCACCTCGTTGAGCAGGGTCAGGAAATCGCTGGCCCCGAGAAAACCAAACATTCGGAAATGTTCCAGCTCCTGGCCGTTGCGGAAAAACAGATAGGCCGGCGGCCCGATCAGACCAAAATGCTGAAGCATGGCCTTGTGGTCATCGTTGTAGGCGGTCACATCGGCCTTGAGCAGAGTGAAATCGGCCATTCTGGCAGCCACCGCCGGATCGGGGAAGGTGCGCCGCTCCATGCGCACGCAGTCCACGCACCAGTCGGCATAGAAATCAAGGAAGACCGGCTGAGTGGAACCGGCCACCGCGGCTTCGAGCTCGTCGAGCGTGTCAATCTGCCGAAATGCCGGCGCCTCGATAGCCGACCCACCACCGCTGGCGACCAGGTGGTGCAGCGGGCGGGTCCAGTCGCGCCCGCCCGACATGGCGCCGACAAACTGGGCAATGCCAACCACCAGCAGCATTACACCCAGCGCCTGCCAGAGCTTGCGCCAGCCGCCGGTGTCAGCACCTGAGCCGCTGAGCGCACCCAGATACACGCCGCTGGCAATGGTCAGCGCGCCCCACAGCAGCATGATGACCGCTCCCGGCAGAACCCGTTCGAGCATCCAGATGGCCAACGCCAGCAGCCCAACGCCAAACACGGCCTTGACCGCATTCATCCACTGGCCGGCGCGCGGCAGCAGCTTGCCGGCCGACGTACCCCAGATAACCAGCGGAATGCCCATGCCCAGCGCCATGGCAAACAGCGCCAGGCCGCCGAGCACGGCATCGCCGGTCTGGCCGATGTAGATCAGCGCGCCCATCAACGCCGGGGCCACGCACGGCCCAACGATCAGCGCCGACAGCGCGCCCATGATGGCCGCTCCGATGAGCGTGCCGCCTTCGGCCCGGTTGGACATGCTGTTCAGCCGCGTCTGTACGCTGGACGGAAGCTGCAGCTCATAAAAGCCGAACATCGCCAGTGACAGCACAACGAACAGCAGGGCAAAAGCGATGAGCACGCCCGGATGCTGGAAAACCGCCTGAAGATTCTGGCCGAACAGGCCGGCCACCACCCCGAACAAGGTGTAGACCGCGGCCATGGCCAGCACGTAGACCACCGACAGTCGAAACGCGCGGGCCGTAGTCATGCGATCGCCCTCACCGGCAATCAGGCCCGACAGAATGGGCACCATCGGAAAAACGCAGGGCGTAAAGGCCAGCAGCAGGCCGGCCACCAGAAACAGGCCCATGGCCAGCACCGGTCGACCGCTCAGGGCAGCGGCCAGACGATCCTGCTCCGAGCGGACTTCAACGCCGGCAGCCCCGGATTCGGTCGCCGTCATCTGGCCCACGCCGTTCGCTGAAATGTCAGGCACGTCACCGCTCGCCGCATCGGCCGCCGGCAGGATCAACTCGATCTGGCGGTTCATCGGCGGATAGCAGATGCCGTCGGCCAGGCAGCCCTGGAAATCAACGCTGAGTGTGACGTCGCGCTCAGCGCCGGCGGGACGCGCTACGGCCAGCGGAATTTCGACCTCGCCGAAATACACCCGGGTCTGACCAAAGAACTCATCGACCATCGGCTCGCCGGGGGGCAGTTCGGCGGCACCCAGGCCGAGCTCGGGATCGTCAATGGAAAAAGCGAAGGATTCGCGATACAGGTAGTAGTCCGGATGGGCCGTAGCGCGCACCAGGATGCTGTCCGGACCATCGGCAATGGCTTCAATGCGGAAGGCCTGCTCGGCCGGCAGGGCCTGGCGCTGGGTCGCAAACAGTCCGTCCAGAGCGCTGCCCTGAGGCGTGCCGGAAAACAGCGACGCGCCCGGCGCAGTCACCGCCGGAGCGGCGGCCGACACATAGGCCCCAACCTGCTGGCGGTGGGGCGGATAGCAAACGCCCAGATCGGCGCAGCCCTGGAATGCAACCCGGGCGACGACCGGACCTTCGTCGGGCAGTGAAGTGACCGGCACGCGAATGGTGACTGAATCGCGGTAGGTTTCGGTTTCACCAAAAAATTCGTCAACCGTCCGCTCGCCAGGCGGGATCACCGCATCGCCAAATTCGCTGCGCCCGTCGGGTGATTCAATCCGGAAGGCATGGCGATACAGGTAATAGCCGTCGGCAATCGTCCAGCTCAGCAGCAACTCACCCGGCTCGCCTTCGGCCTTGAGCGTAAACGCCTCTTCAATCGGCAGCAGATCATCCGGATTGATCTGCGCGGAAGTCAGCAGCGGCCACACGCAGGCAATCAATGCAATGGCCTGCAGACCGCGCTTCATCAAAAATTTGCTCATTGAACCCAATCCCGAATCCACTGCATGTATTCATCCAGCCCGTCACTGATCGAAACAACCAGCAGTTCGGGCACTTCATAGGGGTGGTGCGCCATCAGTTCCTGCTTGAGCGCATGAACGCGCGCCCGGCTGGTCTTGATGGTCAGCGGAATTTCGCGTTCGCGCTCGATCTGCCCCTGCCAGGGATAGGTCGAAGTCACTTCCGCGCCGGCGGTTACACAGGCTGCCAGCCGTTGTTCGACCAGCATGGCCGCCAGTCGTTCCGCTGTGGCGCGGTCAGGGCATGTCGTCAGCACCAGGCAGATTTTGTCACTCATGATGTCATCCATCGGATTTGAGGCGGTTCCAGGCAGCCATCGCGATGGCGCCCGCCCCTATTCTGACAGCCCGGCCCCGACGACACAAAAATCACGTGAATTCACGACGGCGGCACTTGAAATGGAAGCCCGGCATCACCATTTGGCAAGCGTGTCGGTGCTGCCGGACGCGGGCGAATGCCCGGAATGGCGCACCCAGGCTCAGAGCCGACCGGATCGAGGCGGATTCAAACTGCCCCGTCCGGCGGAACCTGCTCAATCGAAAACTATTGATAGCGTAAGGGAGAAACACCCATGAAACTGCGTCCTTTGCATGATCGCGTCATCGTCAAGCGGATGGATGAAGAGCGCACGACCCCCGGCGGGATCGTGATTCCTGACAGCGCCACTGAGAAGCCCATGCGCGGCGAAATCATGGCTGTCGGCAACGGCAAGATTCTCGACAACGGCGAACAACGCGCTCTGGATGTGAAAGTCGGCGATACGGTGCTGTTTGGCAAGTACTCCGGCACCGAAGTCAAGGTTGACGACGAAGAGCTGCTGGTGATGCGTGAAGACGACATCATGGCCGTCATCGAATCCTGAAACCAACCCGACCCGACCGTAACGCATAGTTCAAAGACTCAAGATTCAGAGGAAACCAAATCATGAGCGCTAAAGAAGTACGATTTTCCGAAGACGCCCGCAACAAGATTCTCAAGGGTGTTGACGTGCTGGCTCGCGCAGTCAGCGTGACGCTGGGCCCCAAGGGCCGCAACGTTGTGCTCGAAAAGAGCTTCGGCTCGCCGACGATGACCAAGGATGGCGTGTCGGTGGCCAAAGAGATCGAACTCGAAGATCGGTTCGAGAACATGGGTGCCCAGATGATCAAGGAAGTCGCCTCCCAGACTTCCGATGCCGCTGGTGATGGCACCACCACCGCCACCGTGCTGGCCCACGCCATGCTGCGCGAAGGCGTCAAGGCCGTCGCTGCCGGCATGAACCCGATGGATCTCAAGCGCGGAATCGACAAGGCCGTTGTTGCAGCCGTCGCTCATTTGAAAACGATCTCACAGCCCTGCGAAGACAGCAAGTCAATTGCCCAGGTTGGTACTATTTCAGCCAATAGCGATGCCCACATTGGCGACATTATCGCCGACGCAATGGGTAAGGTCGGCAAGGAAGGGGTTATTACTGTCGAAGAGGGCAGTGGCCTGGAAAATGAGCTGGATGTTGTTGAAGGTATGCAGTTTGACCGCGGTTATCTGTCTCCCTACTTCATCAATAATCAGGACAACATGAGTGTCGAGCTGGAAACGCCCTACATTCTGCTGGTCGACAAGAAGATTTCCAACATTCGCGAATTGCTGCCGACACTGGAAGCTGTAGCGAAATCCGGAAAATCTTTGATGATTGTTGCTGAAGATGTGGAAGGCGAAGCACTGGCCACACTCGTCGTCAATAATATGCGAGGCATTGTCAAAGTTGCAGCCTGTAAAGCGCCAGGTTTTGGTGATCGTCGCAAAGCCATGCTGCAGGATATTGCCATCCTGACTGACGCAACCGTTATTTCGGAAGAAGTCGGTCTGGATCTGGAAAGTGCAACGCTTGAGCACCTGGGGCAGGCAAAACGTGTCACCATGAACAAGGAAACCACAACCATCGTCGATGGTGCCGGTGACCCCAAAGCCATCGAGGGTCGTGTTGCCCAAATCCGCACCCAGATTGAAGATACCTCGTCCGATTACGACAGAGAGAAGCTTCAGGAGCGTGTAGCCAAACTGGCTGGCGGTGTCGCAGTCATCAAGGTCGGCGCCGCAACGGAAATGGAAATGCGCGAGAAAAAAGCGCGGGTAGAAGATGCATTGCATGCAACACGTGCAGCGGTAGAAGAAGGTGTGGTTGCCGGTGGCGGTACTGCATTGCTCCGCGCTGTAGCCGCGATCGTTGACCTTCGTGGCGATAACGAAGATCAGAATGCAGGTATTACCATTGCGCGTCGCGCCCTGGAAGCACCGCTGCGTCAGATCGTCGAAAACGCCGGTGATGAAGCGTCGGTTGTTGCAGAGAAGGTTCGTAACGGCGAAGGCAACTTCGGTTACAACGCCGCGACCGGTGAGTATGGTGACATGATTGCCATGGGTATCCTCGATCCGGCCAAGGTAACGCGAAGTGCGTTGCAGGCAGCTGCTTCTATCGCGGGCCTGATGGTTACAACTGAAGCCATGGTTGCAGATGCGCCCGACGACAAACCCGCCTCTCCGGAGCCGCAAGGTGGTATGCCGGGCATGGGCGGTATGATGTAAAAACCCTTCAACGCCGTTGAAGCTGTAGCGATCCCCTGCGGGGGGTCGCTTATCTCTTCCATTAAATTGTTCAATAGCAGCGACCCCGGCAAAGCGGGTATACTGCGCTCTTGTTCCTGAATAGTGTCCTGCAGCCAGAGAATTGGCTGGTTTGGCGATTGAGGTTAACGCATTCTCTGAATGCGCCGGTCGACGCAATATCGATCTGTATCAAGTTTTGCATCAATGTGCCGGATCTCCAGCGCCTCAATTGCAGTTGTGCTAAAACGATGCCTTCAGGGTAATTCATCTCTTAGATTACAGGACGGAAATTATGGCTTTTGAACTTCCCCCTCTCCCGTATGCAAAATCCGCACTGGCACCACATATCTCCGAAGAAACGCTTGAATTCCATTACGGTAAACACCACCAGACCTACGTTGACAAGCTGAACGGGCTGGTACCGGGTACCGAATTTGAAGGCAAATCCCTGGAAGAGGTTATTCGCACCTCGTCAGGCGCCGTTTTCAATAATGCGGCACAGGTCTGGAACCACACTTTTTACTGGAACTGCCTGAGTCCTGACGGCGGCGGTAATCCGACGGGCGCAGTTTCTGAAGCGATCACCGCAGCGTTTGGATCGTTTGAGAAGTTCAAGGAGGAATTTACCAACTCCGCCATAAATAATTTTGGTTCGTCCTGGACGTGGCTGGTTAAAAAGGCTGACGGATCAGTCGGCATAGCCAACACCAGCAA
>CALEIM010000047.1 GCA_937876395.1 uncultured Wenzhouxiangella sp.
TGACCACCGCGATCGCCACGGTCCATGCCGGCAACGGGCCGCTCATGGAGAACAACGGCTGGGAGTATCCCCTGACGTTGGGGCTCGTATCCCTTCTCTTCCTCGTGCGTGGTGGCGGCCGCTTCAGCCTACGGGGAGCGGTTCAGGATCGGCCCGGAGCTGATCGATGAAGTTGAGCGGTTCTGCTTCGAACGGCTCAAGCCCTGGGCGGCCGAACAGGGTGTGGAAACCAACACCGTGTACGCGGTCGACGCTGTGCACAAGGGTTCGATTGCCGATTTTCTGGCCCGATGCCAGGCCGTGCAGCAGTTTGTCAACGATCCGGCAATGGCCTCCCTGATCGCTGCCAACAAGCGTGCCAGTAATTTGCTCAAACAAGCCGAAGAGCAAGAAATTGGCGAAGTTAACCGCAGTTTGCTGCACGACGACGCTGAATCAGAACTTTTTGACGCCATCGGCCAGGTTTCATCGGCCGTCGATCAAACCTTGGCCAACAGCGACTATCCTGGCGCGTTGAACGCCCTGGCCGAACTCGGTGGCCCGCTGGATGCCTTTTTCGATCAAGTGATGGTGCTCACCGATGAGCAAATCCTCCGACGCAATCGCCTTGCCCTGCTCGGTTCGCTGCGCGCCCAGTTCCTGCGCATTGCCGACCTCGCCCGGCTGGGTCGCTGATGGCCAGTCCCCCCGCCCCGGTCTTGATCGAGCGCGCCCTGCTGCTCGATTCTCACGGCCAGATTGAGCGCCGCCAGGTCGAGCGCCTGGTCGAGTTTCAGCGCCGCGGTCAGCGGGTATTGCTGGTCGCCGCCCAGCCGCGCCGCTGGCGACCTACCCGGCGCCGTGTCGATCACGACCTGGCTTTGCAAAAGCGGCTTCAGGAGCTGGTTTCCAGGGCTGGTGGAGAGCTCGACGGCGTGCTTTATCTGGACGCCGGCCTGTTCGGTCGGCGACATCGTGAGATTAGTGAACTTGAGCAGATCGCGCGGCGATATGGGCGTAAAGTCGCTGATTGTGTACTGATCGGATCGGATCAGTCACTGCTGGAATCGGCCGACCAGGCCGGCATGAAACTGCGCGCCGTCGGCACCGTTCAGATCACCGGCGCAGGCAGCTTCGACAGCCTCGCTGCCGCGCTGGATTTCCAATAGTCGGGCTCAGGGCGCAAGGCTCAAGTTTCAACCTCGCCAGCTCACGCTTCTGCAAAGCCCGGAGTTTTGCCTCGACCATAAACCGCTGTTCTCTTTTAGCCTTTAGCCTTGTTTAGCCTTGAGTCTGCTTCCTAAATATCCAAATAGCCGGCCTGCAACGCGTTGTCTTCGATAAACGCGCGGCGCGGCTCGACTTCACTGCCCATCAGGGTTGAAAATACCTCATCGGCGGCTACCGCATCCTCGATCGTGACCTGCAGCAGGCGGCGTGTCTCCGGATTGACGGTGGTGTCCCAGAGCTGTTCGGGGTTCATTTCACCCAGGCCCTTGAAGCGCTGAAAGCTGCGCCCTTTTCGTGATTCATCCATCAGCCAGTCGAAAACCTCGGCGAAGCGGGTGAATGATCGCGAGTTCGAGCCACGTTCCACGCGTGCACCCTTCTCAAACAGCCCATCCACCTTGTCACCCACACGCGACAGCAGGCGGTATTCAGGCGAGCTGAAGAACGAGGCGTCGAGCAGGGTGTCCTGAACCACGCCCTGGCCGAAACGCTCGATCAGCGCCCCACCGCCGTTCAGGGGCTTGATGGTCCAGCTCACTCCGGCCGGAGTGACGCGCTCCAGGCGCGCCTTGAGTTCATCCGCCCAACCGGTAAAATCAAAGCCATCTTCCAGAGAAAATGGTTTCAAATCAATTAGTTGCTCGACAATATCCGGATCAAAGCGATGCTTCAGACGGGTGCTGATATGGCGTGCGCGCTGAAAATTCCGGAGCAATTCACCGAACACGGCCTGATCAATGGCCGGTGCCGCTTCGGACGGATATAGGCCGGCGCCGTCCAGCGCCCGCTCCAGCAGATACTCATTCATCTCCGCCTCGTCCTTGAGGTAACGCTCCTGCTTGCCGTGCTTGACCTTGTACAGCGGTGGCTGGGCAATATAAACGTGGCCACGCTCGATCAGATCGGGCATCTGGCGGTAGAAGAAGGTCAGCAGCAGGGTACGAATATGCGAGCCGTCGACGTCGGCATCGGTCATGATGATGATGCGGTGATAGCGCAGCTTGTCAATATCAAACTCGTCTTTGCCGATGCCGGTGCCCAGGGCGGTGATCAGGGTACCGACCTCAGCTGAGCCAAGCATCTTGTCAAAGCGCGCTTTTTCGACGTTGAGAATCTTGCCCTTGAGGGGCAAGATAGCCTGGTTCTTGCGGTTTCGGCCCTGTTTGGCCGAACCGCCGGCGGAGTCGCCCTCGACAATAAACAGTTCAGACAGCGCCGGATCCTTTTCCTGGCAATCCGCCAGCTTGCCAGGCAGACCGGCGATGTCGAGCACCCCCTTGCGCCGGGTCATGTCGCGCGCCTTGCGGGCAGCCTCACGCGCCCGGGCGGCCTCGATGACCTTGCCAACGATCATCTTGGCATCCTGAGGGTGCTCGAGCAGAAAATCGCGCAGCTTGTCAGACAGCGCCGCCTCAACCGCGGGCCGGACGTCAGATGACACCAGCTTGTCCTTGGTCTGCGACGAAAACTTCGGATCGGGCACCTTGACCGACAACACGGCAATCAGGCCTTCACGACAGTCTTCACCGGTGGTCTGAACCTTGGCCTTTTTCGCCAGGCCTTCCTCGTCTATGTAGTTATTGATGGTTCGCGTCAGCCCGGACCGAAATCCGGCCAGGTGGGTACCGCCGTCCTTCTGGGAAATGGTGTTGGTAAAGCAGTACACCGATTCCTGGTAAGAGTCGGTCCACTGCAGCGCCGCCTCCACCGTGATCCCGTCCACCTCAGAGACAAAGTACAACGGGGTAGGGTGCAGCGGACTTTTTTTATCGCTCAGGTGCGCGACGAACGAGCGAATCCCGCCTTCGTACATGAAGTTGTCGCGCTTGCCAGTGCGCTCGTCGATCAGCTCGATGCGGATTCCCGAGTTCAGAAAGCTCAGCTCGCGCAGGCGCTTGGCGAGCACTTCGTAGTGAAACTCGATGTCAGTAAAGGTCTCAGAGCTGGGATAGAAGCGAATTTCCGTTCCCGTGCGGTCGCTCTTGCCGGTGGAACTCAGCGGCGCATCGGGCACGCCGTGCGTGTAGCGCTGATACCAGCGTTGGCCCTGGCGATGAATAACCATGTCCAAACGGCTGGACAGGGCGTTGACCACTGAAACGCCCACGCCGTGCAGGCCGCCCGAAACCTTGTAGGAGTTGTCGTCGAACTTGCCGCCGGCATGCAGGATCGTCATGATCACTTCCGCCGCGGAACGACCCTCTTCTTCATGGATGTCCACCGGTATACCACGGCCGTTATCGAGAACGCTGACCGAGTTGTCGTCGTGCAGGATGACCTGGATGTGGTCGCAGTGCCCGGCCAGCGCCTCATCAACGGCATTGTCTACGACCTCGAAGACCATGTGGTGCAGGCCGGTACCGTCGTCGGTATCACCGATGTACATGCCGGGCCGCTTGCGAACGGCGTCCAGGCCCTTGAGCACGCGAATACTGGTAGAACCGTAGTTGTCTTGCGCCATGGAGTATAAAAATTCCTGGTTGGGTGCGGCTGCCGAAAACAAAAAATGCGGGCAGAATCCGAATCTTGTGATTATACCACTGGCTGGATGCGGCCCTGTTCCACGTGAAACATCCGCGCGGGCAGCGGCGCCGGCGTTGTTGCCGTCACCCAGCTTTGCACCGGCTCCTTGCTCACCCAGGCCAGCAGCCGCTCCAGGTGGTCCTGGTCCAGCTCAGACACCGGATCGTCGAGCAGTAGTAGCGGTGAACCGCTCTGCTGGTCCGTCAAAAGGCGTAGCTGGGCCAGCAGCAGCAGCACCGCGAGCAATTTTTGCTGGCCTCGCGACATCTGCACTGCCGGCTCACCGGCCACGCTCAGCACCAGTTCGGCACGGTGCGGGCCGTGCCGGGCATAGCCCAGTTCACGGTCACGCTGGCGCTGAGCCTCCAGCAGCGCGACGAAATCTTCATTTTCAGGAAAACCGGGCCGGTAGCGCAGCTCAAGCGGACCGGGAATCCGAAAACCCAGCTCGGCCTGCAGTCGCAGAACGCGCTCGCTCAAACGCTCCAGCAACGCGCTTCGGGCCTGGCTGATTTGCTGGGCGCTGTCCACGAAACCGGGCTCCAGCGCGGACAGTACGGCATCGGAAGCCCCGGCCTTGAGTGCGGCATTGCGCTGTCGGAGCAGGCGGGCATAGCGCTGCCAGGTTTTCAGGTAATCATGTTCCACGTGGAACAATTGCCAATCGAGAAACTGACGGCGGCGATCCGGCCCCCCGTCGATCAGAGCGTGGCTGCCCGGTTCAATCAGCACCATGGGGAGGAGGGCGGCAAACTCGCTGATGCGCTGACAGTCGCGGCCATCAATGCGCCCGCGCCAACCTTCAGCATCGCGTTCCACGCCCAGCACGTGTCCGCCGCGAGTTCGGGCCGCCACCGTCAAGGCGCGGTCCTGGTAGTGAATAAGGCTGGCAATCCGTGCGGAACGAAAGCTCCGCCCGCGCGCCAAAAGATAGATCGCCTCGATTACGCTGGTCTTTCCGGCCCCGTTCGGACCGCTGAACCAGTTGATCCCAGCGGCCGGGAACAGTTTCGCGTCTTCGAGGTTTCGAACGCCCCGAATGCTCAGGCGTTCCAGGCTCAAGGCTGCATCCCTAGAGCTTTAGCGGCATGACAACCTGGCGCACGGCTTCGCTGTCCGGATCGGTCACCAGGCAGGAACTGTTGGAGTCTTTGAGCGAAATGGCCACCTTTTCCGACTCCATTGAGCCGAGCGCGTCCAGCAGGTAATTGACGTTGAATCCCACTTTCAGCTTGTCGTGCTGATGTTCGGCCTCAAGCTCTTCGGTGGCCTCTTCCTGCTGCGGGTTGTGAGCGACGATGCGCACGCCGTCGGGCAGCAATTCCAGGCGCACGCCCCGATATTTTTCATTCGACAGAATCGCGGCTCGCTGCAGCGCGTGGGTGAACTCGCTGCGATTGACCAATAGCGGTCGGTCGCTGAGCAGAGGAATGACCGCTTCGTAGTCGGGAAAGCGTCCATCGATCAGTTTGGTGGTCATCACGATGCGCTCCCGATCAACGCGCAAAAAGCCCTGCCCGAGCATGACTTTCAACGGTTCATCCAGGTCTTCAAGCACGCGGTTGAGCTCCGTGACCCCTTTGCGTGGCACGATGACGCTGCGCGGCTCGCCGCTGACCGTCGCCTGGATTTCGGCCAGAGCCAGACGGTGGCCGTCGGTTGCCACGGCGCGTAGCTGGCCGTCACCGAACTCCAGCAGCAGACCGTTGAGGTAGTGGCGCACATCGTGCTGGGCCATGGCAAAGGCGCTTTTTTCCAGCAGCCAGCGCAGTCGGCCCTGACTGACCTCGTAGCTGTTCAAGGTTTCGGCTTGATCGCTGGACGGGAACTCGCTGGCCGGCAGGGTGGCCAGACTGAAGCGGCTGCGCCCGGCGTGTATGGCCAGCTTGTCGTCGTTGAGCTGAACGTTGATCGTGACACCCTCGGGCAAGGCCCGACAGATATCGACCAGCTTGCGGGCCAGCACGGTGATGGCACCGGTCTGGGCTACCTCGGCTTTGGCTCGGGCAACCAGCTCGACTTCCATGTCGGTGCCGGTAATGCGCAGGCCGTCCTCATTGGCCTCGATGAGGAAATTGGCCAGAACTGGCAGAGTCTGCCGACGTTCGACCACGTTGACCACCTGGGAAATCGGCGCCAATAGCGTCTCACGTGGAATCGAAAATTTCATGATTGCTCCTTCATGTCGAGGCAGTCAGATCACTGTATCTGTTTTGTTTATAAAGAAAAAAACATCAGTAGCAGTAGGCCCTGTTGAAAACGTAGTCTTTCGCGTTTTATCTATGTTTTCAACAACTTGCATTACCCTCTCCAGCTTGATAAGACGGTCTTCTTGCTGTTGGCAATCTGTGGACAAGTCGAGTCGATTTTTCTATCCACAGCTTGTTCAGCGCCTTTGCACAACATTTGCCAAAAGCCCGGGCAACATCAGCTGGTCAGGTCCCGGGTCAGGCGCGCATGTTCCTCGCGCAGTCGGCCGTCGGACTCGCATAGACTGACAATTTTACGACAGGCGTGCAACACTGTCGTGTGGTCGCGTCCACCAAAGGCCTTGCCGATTTCCGGCAGGGAGTGTTCGGTCAGCTCCTTGGTCAGAAACATGGCCATTTGCCGCGGGCGGGCGATCGAGCGATTACGCCGCCGCGAGAGCAGGTCGGTGACCCGCAGCTGATAGAAATCGGCGACCACTTTCTGAATATTTTCGATCGTGATCAGCCGGTCGTGGACGGCAAGAACGTCGCGCAAGATTTCCTGGGTGTAGTCCAGGTCGATCTTGCGTCCGGAAAAATTAGCGTGCGCAATCAGCGAGTTGAGCGCCCCTTCCAGGTCGCGTACGTGCGAGCGAATGCGTCGTCCGATAAGAAAAGCGACGTCGTCGGGCAGGTCGAGACCCTTTTCGGTCGCCTTTTTCTGCAGAATGGCAACCCGCGTTTCAAAATCCGGCGGCTCGATCGAAACGGTCAGGCCCCAGCCGAAGCGCGAACGCAAGCGGGCTTCAATCCCATCGACTTCTTTCGGGTAGCGGTCGCAGGTCAGAATGATCTGCTGGCGCGATTCAAGCAGGGCGTTGAAGGTGTGGAAAAACTCCTCCTGAGAGCGATCCTTGCCACCAAAAAACTGGATATCGTCGATCAGCAGGGTATCCACCGAGCGGTAGCGGCGCTTGAACGCGTCGATGCTGTCACGCCGAAGTGCCTGGATCATTTCGCTGACGAAAGTCTCCGAATGCAGGTACATGACCTTGGCGGCCGGGTTGTTTACCGCAATAAAGCGTCCGGCCGCGTGCAGCAGATGGGTCTTGCCCAGGCCGGTAGAGCCGTACAGCAGCAGCGGGTTGTAGGCGGTGCCGGGGTTGTTGGCCACCTGGCGGGCCGCGGCAAAGGCCAGCTCGTTGGATTTGCCGAGCACGAAGTTGTCGAAGCTGTAGCGATCGTCCAGACCAAAGGCGCCGCCTGTTCGTTCGGGCTGTTGCCGGGTGGTCGGCTCGGGGCGGTGACCGACGTCAATGGTGACCTGTTCCGGCGCAAAGCCGTGGTGGGCAAAAAACTCGCGCACCGTCGCCAAATAGTGCTGGCGCACCTGGTCGCGAACCAGGTCGTTGGGCGCGCTCAGGCGAATCCGCTTGCCACCGTCGCCGGCGACCTCCAGCGGGCGGATCCAGGTATTGAGCTCTTCGAGCGGAACATGCCGCTCCAGCCGCTCCAGGCATTTCTGCCACAGCGCACTGATTTGCTCCTGTTGCTGCTGTTCTGTCATGATCACGTCAGTCTAGTCGATACGCTGGAAATTTGGTAACCACAGCCGGCGGCGGTCTAGCCTGATTCAAGCAATAAAAATTGACACCAGACCCGATAAAACGGTATGCTTGACTACTTTTGTTGGGCGTCCTTGCCCAGGCTGTTTCCGCTCACCGGTCACGCCGGGCGCTTGAAGCTGGACAGCTCATCGCTACAAACGACAACTTTACGGATTTGGTCATGAAACGGACATTCCAGCCATCGAGAATCAAGCGACTTCGCCGGCACGGCTTTCGGGCCCGCATGGCCACTCCGGCGGGTCGAGCAATCATCAACGCTCGCCGCGCCAAGGGACGCAAGCGCCTGGCATCCGGTCCGGGCCGCTAAATCCGGCAGGTCATGCTCAGGCGGCACAGTCTGCCGAAAGCCGCACGCCTGCTCAAGGGAGCGCAGTTTGAACGCGTTTTTGCCAGTCGCCGCAGCCGCGGTAACGCGCTGTTTCGGATTCACCACGCCCCGTCAGACCAGGCACGCCTCGGTATGACCGTTTCGCGTCGGGTGTCGAAAAGCGCGGTGGGTCGCAACCGGATTCGACGTCAGATCCGCGAGTCCTTTCGCTGCCACCGCGATCAACTGCCCGGCCAGGACTTCGTGGTTGTGGCCCGATCAGCCGCCGCGCTGGCCGACACGCGTACTATTCGAGTGACGCTCGATCAACTCTGGCAAGGTTTTTGCCGGCCGCAACGATAGCAAGCAATGAACACGCGCAGCTTTCTTTTTCTCATCGTCGGCCTGCTGGCCTTCATGCTCTACCTGGAGTGGCAGAAAGACTATTCGCCGCCCCAGCCTGAGCCGACCAGCGCCCCGCTGGCCGAATCCGAGGGGCGGCCGGAGCAGCCTCCGATAGAAGACCTGCCCGAGGTGCCCGACTTCAGCGATGAGCAGACCGAGCGCCTGGGCGATATTCCGCAGGCGGCGCCCGTACCCGAAGCCCGCGCCAGCCGCCGCATCGCGGTTTCCACCGACGTGCTCAGCGTGGATGTCGACGCCAGCGGCGGCAGTCTGGTTGATCTGCGTCTGAAAGATTATCCCATCAGCGTCGATCAGCCCAATGAGGCCTTCACCCTGCTGCTTGAAGATCTGCCCGAGCGCTTCATCGCCCAGAGCGGTCTGGTCAGCGGCAATCATCCCGCACCAAACCATCGCAGCCAGTGGCAGTTTGAGCGCGACTACTATGAGCTCAGCCCCGGTCAGGATCGTCTGGAAGTGCCGCTGCGCTGGCAGCATGAATCGGGACTTGAGGTCGTAGCCACCTGGATTTTCCATCGCGGCGACTACGTGATTGACCTGACCATGGAGGTCATCAACAACTCCGGTGAAGAGTGGCTGGGCGCGCGCTATGTGCAGCTCCAGCGCACTCGCCCGGATTTCAGCGACGCCGGCTTGGCGTTCACCAATCCTGAGCGCTTCAGCTACAACGGCACGGCGGTCTACTCGCCTGAGGACGCGCTCAACAAAATCAGCTGGGATCGCATCGCCGATCGGCCTCTGGAAGCCACTATTTCCGGCGGCTGGGCGGCCATGATTCAGCACTATTTCCTGGTTGCCTGGATCCCGCCCGAAGAGCAGATGCATCGCTACACCACCCGCTACGTCACCGGCAATCAACTGCCGCATTTCGTGCTCGCGGCAACCTCGCCGCAGGTGGTCGTGCCGGCCGGTGAAACGCACCAGTTCAGCGCACGCCTGTTCGCCGGACCCAAACTACAAAATCGTCTGGATGAAATTGCCCCGGGCCTGCGGCTGACCGTCGACTACCGGATCTTCACCATCATCGCGCGGCCGCTGTTTTGGGCGCTCGACAAGATCCACCTGGTGATCAACCACTGGGGCTGGTCGATCGTCGGCCTGGTGATGCTGGTCAAGCTGCTGCTGTTCCCGCTGGCGACCGCGCAGTACAAGTCGATGGCCAGGATGCGCAAGTTCCAGCCGCGCATGCAGCAGCTCAAGGAGCGCTACGGCGACGACAAGCAGAAGTTCCAGGTCGCGATGATGGAGCTGTACAAGAAGGAGAAGATCAACCCGGTCGGCGGCTGCCTGCCGGTGCTGCTGCAGATGCCGATCTTCTTCGCCCTGTACTGGGTGCTGCTGGAGTCGGTGGAGCTGCGCCACGCGCCGTGGATCGGCTGGATCCAGGACCTGACCGCGCGCGATCCGTGGTTCATCCTGCCGGCGATCAACATGGCGGTGATGTGGGCCACGCAAAAGCTCTCGCCGATGACCGGCATGGACCCGATGCAGCAGCGCATGATGCAGCTGATGCCGCTGGTGTTCGGCGTGATGATGGTGTTCTTCCCGGCCGGCCTGGTGCTGTACTGGGTGACCAACGGCGGCCTGGGCCTGCTGCAGCAGTGGTACATGCTGCGCAAGTACGCGGACGCGCCGCCAGCGAAGGCCTGAGTGCCGGCGACGCGATGAGGCAAAGCCCGGCGGAAGGCGAGACCATCGTCGCCATCGCCACGCCAGCGGGCGCCGGCGGCGTCGGCATCGTGCGGCTGTCGGGGCCGGCGGCGCGCAGCATCGCCGAAACGGTGTGCGGCCGTGCGCTGCGTCCGCGCCATGCGCACCACGTGCGCTTTCGCGATGGCGACGGCACCGACATCGACGACGGCATCGCGCTGGCCTTCGCCGCGCCCGGCAGCTACACCGGCGAGGACGTGGTGGAGCTGCAGGCGCATGGCAGCCCACCGGTGCTGCGCCAGCTGGTCGCGCGCTGCTGCGCGCTCGGTGCGCGGATGGCGCGGGCCGGCGAGTTCAGCGAGCGCGCCTTCCTCAACGGCCGCCTGGACCTGGCCCAGGCCGAGGCCGTGGCCGACCTGATCG
>CALEIM010000048.1 GCA_937876395.1 uncultured Wenzhouxiangella sp.
CCACGACCGAGCCGCTCCCCGAGCCCACGCCGCCGCCGGAGGGAAGGCCCGGCGCCGCGGGACGCGCCGGCGTCACGCCGGCACGAGGGCGGCGGCCACCTCCGCGGCGTCGACGGCATCCTCTACGGCCTCGGCTGGCTGCTCCTCTACCGCAGCCTCCGGGAGAAGATCGGCATGTCCCGGGTGCGGGGTGCGCTGTCGGGCGCCGCCCCGATCGCGCCGCAGGTCCTCGAGTTCTTCTGGGCCCTCGGCGTGGAGGCGCTCGAAGAGCGAGCGGCTCAGGCCAAGCCGAAAGTCGACGCGATGCTCACCAAGCTGCCGGTGGCAAAGCGGCAACGGTTTGCAGACGAGTTGGACGCCAACCCCACCTTAAAAAATGCGATGGTGGATAATCCTGACCTCGTGAAAGGTTGGGATTTACTCGATGATGCCGGCTATCCCAAGATGAGAAAGTCGCCCGCATCTCTGGAGAAAGTGGTTACGTTGCTGGACAATCCGAAGTTGGCAGAGGGAGGCAGGGTTAAGTGCTGATCTAGTCAAGCAGTTGGTCACAGGCAATCGAAAGGCTGGAGCCGGCGCCGCGCCGCGTCGGGTCGCCGCCCAGGCGGCGCTGGCCGTGCTGGATTCGGGCCGCGCGCTTGATGTCGCCCTTGTGGCTTTGCTCAAGGAGCTCGACGAGCCGCGTGATCGGGCGCTGGCGCGGCGCCTGGTGCACGGCGTGCTGCGTGACTGGCCGGTACTGGATTGGCTGATCGGCCGGCTGTTGAGCAAACCGTTGAAAGGTCGTCAGCGGGTCGTCCATTTTCTGCTTGCCGTGGGTTTGCATGAGCTGCGCGATCAGCGCGAGCCGGCGCCGGCGGTGGTCAACGCCGCAGTCGCGGCCGCTCGCCAGGCGGCCGGTCAGGGCATGACCGGGCTGGTCAACGGCGTATTGCGGCGCTTCACGCGTGAAAGCGCTGATCTGGAAGCCGAGTTGCCAAACACGGCCGTGCTTCGCTACGGCTACCCCGGCTGGCTGATCGAGGCCATCGAGCGCGATCACGGTGCCGCCAGCGCCGAGATCCTGGCCGCCGGCAACCGGCCGCCGCCGCAGTGGCTGCGGGTTAATCGGCGCCGGGGCAGCCCACAAACCTGTCTGGAGCGCCTGGCCTCGCGTGACATCAATGCCGAAACGGTGCCCGGCTTTGCCGATGCGCTCCGCCTGCTGGATCGTCTGGCGATTCGCGATCTGCCCGGCTTTGCTGAAGGTCAGGTGTCGATTCAGGACGGCGCGGCCCAGCTTGCCGTGGACTGGCTTGAGCTCGCTCCGAAGCTGCGCGTGCTTGATGCCTGCGCGGCACCCGGCGGCAAGTCGGCGCATATACTGGAACGCGCTGAGGTTGAGCTGACCGCTCTGGACAGTGACCCGGAGCGCCTGGCGCGCGTCGATCAGACCCTGGAGCGGCTTGGTTTGCGCGCACACACCCTGCTTGGCGACGCCACCCGGCCCGAGCTCTGGTGGGACGGGCGGCGCTATGATCGAATTCTGATTGATGCGCCGTGTTCGGGCAGCGGGGTGATCCGGCGCCACCCCGATATTCGCTGGCTGCGCCGGCCTGGCGACATCGAGCGTCTGGCGAGTACCCAGGCGGCCATGCTCGATGCCCTGTGGCCCCTGCTTGAACCCGGCGGTATTCTTGTCTATACAAGCTGTTCTGTGCTGAAGGTCGAAAACGACGACCAAACCCGCGCCTTTCTGGAGCGCCATGCAGATGCCCGACCGATCGAAAAAGACGATCTGCCCGGTCAAGCGGCCTACCCTGGCCGGCAGATTCTGCCGGGCGAGCAGGATTGCGACGGTTTTTACTATTTTGCTGCTCGCCGCCTGCCGGGCTGAAGAGCCACCGACCTGGGGTGTGCAATTCATCAATCCGGAGCTGGTCCTCACCGATGAGGGCGTGGACTTTGTCGCTGGTGTGGCCCTGGAGCCCAGCCCGGCCATGCTCGAAGCGTTGGAGCGCGGGGTCAGTATTACCTTTCTGGTCGCCCTGCGCGGGTCGTCCGGACGGGTCTGGCTGCCGATTCTTGATCAGCGCCGCCGCCACCGCTTCCAGATTTCCTACCTGCCGTTGAGCCGGCATTACCAGCTATTTGATTCGCACAACGACACGCGTACAAGCTATCCGCGCCTGAGCATGCTCATCCAGGCCTTGCGCCAGCCGCGGCCGTGGTCCATTCCGTTGGAAGGTGACGAGGAAGTCAGCCGGGTGCGCGCCCGCATCGAGCTCGACCGCACCCGGCTGCCTTCGCCGATGCGCTTGCCGACCTGGTTCGAGGCCGAATGGCAGCTCGACAGCGACTGGCTACTGCTCAACGCACCGGAACCGGGCCTGGCGACGCGATGATCGGTAAACGCGGTCGGCACAGGATCTTGCGCGCGCTGCCGCTGGCGGCCGTGCTGATGCTGCTGCTCACCGCCCTGTATCTGGTTTCGACCGTCGAGCAGGAGGCGACTCAGCTCGGGCGCCTGGCGCAGTGGATTTTCGCCCTGGCGGGAGTGGCGGTAGTGGTTTTGCTGGCGGTCATCATTGGCCGTGCGGTGCGATTGTTTCAGCGCCTGCGCAGCTGCGAGCCCGGCGCCCGGCTAACCGCCCGCCTGGTTGCCGTATTCGTGGCGCTGACCCTGGCTCCGGTCGTCATCCTCTACTTGTTCGCAATTCAGTTTTTGAGCGATACCATCGACGGCTGGATGGACATTGCCACCGAGCAGGCGCTGGCCGATTCGATCCAGCTTGGGCAGATGTTTCTTGACCTGCGCACCCGCGATGCCCGCGATGAAATGGCCCGCCTGGTCGAGCGGCTGGACATTGGCGACGACGACCGCCTGTTTGAGCAGTTGCTGCGCCAGGTCAGCAGCTCGGGGCCGAGCGAGCTGTCGGTGCTTGATGCCAGCGGCGCATCAAGGGTCAGTGCCAGCATCGTGGCCGGCAGCCTCATTCCGGAGCGTCCCGGCGATTTTGCCCTGAGCCAGGCGCTCGACAGCGGCGAATACGCGGCCGCCGAACCGACCGAACAGGGCATTCAGATTCGAGTTTTGCAAAGTCTGCCGGGCTGGCTCCTGGGCGGCGACCGCCTGCTGCTGCAGGCGCTCTACCCGCTGCCCGATGCCTTCAGCGATCTGGCCGGGCGGGTCGAATCGGCCTACCACCGCTATCAGAATGTCTCGTATCTGCGTGTGCAGCTCAAGCAGAGTCTGGTGCTGATCCTGTCGCTGGTCTTGCTGTTGACCGTGTTGCTGGCCATGCTGCTCGGCTTCAACGCCGCGCGCCGCCTGACCCAGCCGATTCGCGAGCTGGCCGAGGCCACCGAAGAGCTGGCTGCCGGTCGCTTTCCGGAGGATCTGGAAGTCGCCAGCCGCGACGAACTCGGCTTTTTGGTGCGCTCCTTCAACACCATGACCCGTGAGCTGGCCAGCAGCCGCCAGCAGCTCGAGGCGCAGCGCCGCTACCTGGAGATTGTGCTGGGTCGGTTGTCGGCCGGAGTGTTGGCAATCGACGGTGACGGCCGCTTGAGCGCCTTTGAACCGCGCGATAGCGGCGATGTGTGGGAGTTCCGCTACGACACCGATGGCGACTGGGTGCTGCGCGGCGCGGTCACCAAGACC
>CALEIM010000049.1 GCA_937876395.1 uncultured Wenzhouxiangella sp.
GAGAGAAACGGCAGCCGATCGCTCAAGTTCGGCGTGGCCGAGGCTCTGGCCGGCCTGCATCAGGAAACCGACCCGCACGGTGCCGAGACCGGGCGCTGGCAGCAAGAGGTGCTGGCGCTGTCACCCGCCTCCCTGCCGGAGGACGACCAGAGGTGAGCGAAATCACCCGCCTCCTGTCTCCTGAGCATGGCGGCCCACCCGATATGGATGCCGTATTCGAAGCGCTGTATCCCAGACTGCGCCAGCTCGCCCGCGCAAATCTGGCCCGACTCAATCCCGGCGAAACACTGACCCCCACGGCTTTGGTCGCCGAGGCATACACCAAGCTGGTTCAGGCTGATTCCCTGAGTCTGCACAGTCAGCAGCACTTCTATGCCTGTGCTGCGCGGGCCATGCGCCATATCATCATTGACAGCGTGCGCTCCCGGTATGCGAGCAAGCGTGGCGGTGATTATGAGCTCATTACCCTGCATGAAGATCATCTGGCGCTGGCGGAAACGCCCCAGCATCTGCTCGAACTGGACCGCGCCCTCGATGAGCTCGATACGCTGTCACCGCGCCAGCGGCAACTGGTGGAAATGAAGTTTTTTGCCGGTCTGAGCGTGCGCGATATTGCCGGGGTGATGGCCGTATCCGAACGCACCATGTGGCGCGAATGGGAGCGCGCGAAGGCTTTTCTGCACGCCCGCCTGAGCAGCTAACCAATCGACTAATCGGCTAATCGTCCTGTAGCTGATCTTCAAGCTCGGCTACGCGGGCTTCGAGTGCTTCGATTCGATCCAGCAACGAGGGCTCGTCCGGGTCTGCCGGGGAGCGATTTGCGCCTGTAGCCTCCGCTCTGCCAACCTTGACCGGTCCGCTCAGCAGATGCATATAGCGATCTTCGCGCTGGCCACTCATGCGCGGCAATTGCGTGACCATGGGCGGCTGGCGGCTCATCAGACGCTCCAGCGCAAAGCTGACTTCCTCGGCATCGTCGAAGCGGTGCAGCCGCTCGCTGCGGGTCAACAGCTCGTTGATCGTCTGTGGTCCGCGCAGCATCATCAGGGCGACCAGGGCAAGCTGGCCGGCGGTCAGTTCCAGGCCCTTTTCGGCCGTATGCCGATAGCGTTCGGCCCGCGATGAGAACTGGTGACGTACCAGGCCCTTGCGCTCCAGCTCGCGCAGGGTCTGGCCGACCCGACCTGGATCAAGCTTCATCACCGGCTCGCGGCTGGTTTTCTGGTTGCAGGCGGTGGTTACGGAATTGAGAGTCAGCGGGTAGGCGTCGGGCGTGGTGGATTCCTTTTCGACCAGGCAGCCGAGTACGCGCGCCTCGATGGCGCTCAGGCGCAGTTCGTCGGTAACTTCGTCGCTCACCTGTTCCGGGCCGACTTGATCAGAGTCGCTCATGAGTCTGTTCCCCTGCTGATTGCATTTCCGATGCGCTCCACGGCCGTTTCAAGCTGGTTGAGCCCGCAGGCAAAGGACAGGCGCAAATGCCCAGCCGTGCCAAAGGCCGTGCCGGGCACGGTGGCGACCTGCGCTTCGCTGAGCAAATACTCGGCAAGGGCAATATCGTTGGTCAGGCCGAGCATCTCGATTGCGTCGCTGAAATCGGCAAAGGCGTAAAAGGCGCCGTCGGCGGGCGCACAGCTAACGCCCGGCAGCGCGTTGAGGGCCGGAATCAGCCAGTCGTGACGCTGTTTGAAGGCCTGGCACATCTTGCCGACACAGCTCTGATCCTGTGTCAGGGCGGCAAGTGCTGCGGCCTGGCTGACCGAGCTGGGGTTGGAGGTGCTCTGACCCTGGATTTTGCGCATTTCTGTGATGACTTTGGCTTTGCCGGCGGCGTAGCCGATGCGCCAGCCCGTCATGGCATAGGCCTTGGATACGCCGTTGATGACTACGGTCCGCTCTTTGAGCTCCGGAACAACCTGCGCAAGGGTGGAAAAAGGCTCATCAGCCCACCAGATATGCTCGTAGATATCGTCCGTGCAGATCATGATGCGCGGATGATTGATCAGTACCTCGCCAATGGCGGCAAGCTGTTCGCGACGGTAAGCGCGACCGCTGGGGTTGCTGGGCGAATTGAGAATCAGCAGCCGAGTCTGTTCGGTGATCGAGGCTTCCAGTTGGGCCGGAGTGACCAGATAACCGTCTTTTGCGCTGGTGTTGAGAATGGCCGGGGCACCCCCGGCCAGCCGGACCATGTCAGGATAGGACACCCAGTAAGGTGCCGGTATCAGGACCTCGTCACCATCTTCAACCACGGCCTGGATCAGGTTGTAAAGGCTTTGTTTGGCGCCGTTCGAGACGAGAATCTGATCGGGCCGGTAGTCAAGTTCGTTGTCGCGCCGGAATTTCTCTATGACGGCTTGTTTGAGTTCGATTGTGCCGTCCACCGCCGTATAGCGGGTCTGTCCGGCCCTGATGGCCTGGATGGCAGCGCTCTGGATGTGGTCGGGTGTGTCGAAATCCGGCTCACCGGTGCTCAGCGAAATGACGTCGGTGCCGCCGGCTTTCAGTTCGGCCGCCTTGGCCGCCATGGCCAAAGTTGCAGAAGGTTTGACCTGGGCAACTCGGGCTGCAAATCGAAATGTCACGTTGAGGCTCCCTGTTGGGCTTGAAGTGGAAAGGCCGTCCGGGCCACAAGTTTACAAGGGCAATTATAATGGGGCTTGCAACGCGAAAGAACGGAGCGATTCAATGAGCAAGCGTTTTCGCATGGCCTCGCCCTATGCGCCGGCCGGTGACCAGCCTGCAGCCATTGATTCGCTGGTCGAAGGTTTGCTTGCCGGGCATTCTCACCAGACTCTGCTGGGCGTAACCGGCTCGGGCAAGACCTTCACCATGGCCAATGTCATCGAGCGCGTACAGCGCCCGGCGCTGGTCATGGCGCCCAACAAAACCCTGGCTGCCCAGCTTTACGGCGAGTTCAAGGCGTTCTTTCCGGACAATGCGGTCGAGTATTTCGTCAGCTATTACGACTATTACCAGCCCGAAGCCTATGTGCCATCGTCGGACACCTTCATCGAGAAGGATGCCGCGATCAACGAGCACATTGAGCAGATGCGCCTGTCAGCGACCAAGGCGCTGCTGGAACGGCCCGACAGCCTGATCGTGGCCACCGTGTCGTCCATTTACGGGCTGGGTGATCCCAGCTCGTTCATGAAGATGACCCTGCCCCTGGTCGTTGGCGAGCGCATGAATCAACGCCATATACTGCGCCGTCTGGCTGAAATGCAGTATTCGCGCAATGATTTTGAACTCCGCCGCGGTACTTACCGGGTGCGCGGAGAGGTGATCGACCTGTTCCCGGGCGATTCCGAGATCGAGGCGGTCCGGGTCGAGCTGTTTGACGATGAAATCGAGCGGATCAGTTATTTCGACCCGCTCACCGGCGAACTGCGCGAAAAGCTCGACAAGCTGACCGTTTTCCCGAAAACCCACTACGTCACGCCGCGCCAGGTGGTGCTCGACGCCGTCGAGGCAATCAAAGCCGAGCTCAAGGAGCGCCTGGAAGGACTTGAGCGTGCCGGCAAGCTGCTCGAGGCCCAGCGCCTGAGGCAGCGCACCGAGTTCGATATTGAAATGATGCTTGAGCTCGGCTACTGCCAGGGCATTGAAAACTACTCGCGTCATCTGACCGGCCGCCAGCCCGGCGATCCGCCGCCGACCCTGTTCGATTACCTGCCCAAGGAATCGATTCTGATCGTTGACGAGTCCCACGTCACCATCCCGCAGATCGGCGGGATGTACCGCGGCGACCGGGCCAGGAAGCAAACCCTGGTCGAGTACGGCTTTCGCCTGCCGTCGGCGATGGACAACCGGCCGCTGATGTTCGAGGAATTCGAAGAGCGTGCCGCACAGATGATCCTGGTTTCGGCCACGCCCAGGCAGTGGGAGTTTGATCACTCCCAGTCGGTTGCCGAGCAGGTGGTTCGACCGACCGGTCTGGTTGACCCGCAGGTGGAAGTGCGGCCGGTCGACAGCCAGGTCGATGACCTGCTGTCAGAAATCCATCAGCGTGCGGCCGCCGGCGATCGGGTGCTGGTCACCACCCTGACCAAGCGCATGGCCGAAAACCTGACCGAATATCTGGCCGAACACGATGTGCGCGTGCGCTATCTGCACTCCGACATCGAAACGGTCGAGCGCGTTGAAATCATTCGTGATTTGCGGCTCGGAGTGTTTGACGTACTGGTCGGCATCAATCTGCTGCGCGAAGGCCTGGACATGCCCGAAGTCTCGCTGGTGGCGATTCTTGATGCCGACAAGGAAGGCTTCCTGCGCTCGGAAGGTTCGCTCATCCAGACCATTGGCCGGGCGGCCCGCAACGTGCGCGGCAAGGCCATACTCTACGCCGACAAGATCACCAATTCGATGCAACGCGCCATCGAAGAAACCGAGCGCCGCCGCGCCAGGCAAATTGCGCACAACGAAGCCCACGGCATCACGCCGCAGACCATCGTCAAGAACATCGCCGACATCATGGCCGATGCCCAGCAGGTGCCGGGCCGCGGAAAGCAGACGCTGAAGGCCGCCGAAACGGCCGCTGGCTATCAAAACGAGCCGCTGGCTACCCCACAGCAAGCGGCTCGCGAGATCGCCCGGCTGGAAAAGGACATGTTCAAGGCAGCCGAGGAGCTGGAGTTTGAAAAGGCCGCCGAGCTCCGCGACCGCATCCACCAGATTCGCGAACAGAAATTCAGGTCCGCGACCTGAGCGCCAGTGATTTCTCTGCGGCGCTGGTGAGCTGCTGACCGAGGCACCTCAAAAACGGTAGTCCAGGCCGACGCTGACGGTGCGCGGCTTGTTTGGACGTGCGCCGTGGGGTGAGCGGGCGATGATGACCTGTTCGTCGAGCAGGTTGTCGAGCTTGAGGAAGGCGGTCAGATCGTCGCTCAGCGCGTAGCGGGAAATCCAGTCGACCACGAACAGGGATTCGGTGCGCCCGAAGGCATCGCCACTGCGGTTGCAGCCGACCTGCACGCAGGTCTCGTCCATGTACTTGGCAATGAAGTGATTGTCCCAGCCGCTGGCATGTTCAAGGCCAAGGCGCAGGCTGAAGATATTTTCCGGAATGTCGGCGAGATGGTCACCATCGAACACGCCGCTGGACGGATTGTCGGCACTGATTTTTGCCTGGGTCCAGGTGTAGTTGAAGGCCATTGGAATGCGCAGGCTGTCGGTACGCCACTCGTTAGCGAGCTGGAATTCCAGTCCGCTGACAACCGCCTCGCCGGTGACGAAGCTGCCGCTGGTCGCACCGTTGCTGCACGGAGTCGCCAGGGAGCAGACTTCGGCCTGGTTTTCGAAGTCGCTGTAGAAGCCGACCAGTTCGGCGAACAGTCGATTCTGGCGATAGCGCAGGCCGAACTCGTAGTTGACGCTGGTTTCGGGTTCGTCGTGTTCCTGGGCGCCGCCGCCGAGCGGGGCGAAACCGCGGTGGACGCCTCCGAGAAGCTGGAAACGGTCGTCGATATCCCAACTGAATGAAGCGCCGGGCAGCCATTCGCTGCCGCTGCTTGAGCGGAAATCAGCCTGGTCGGAACGGTCCGGCGTATCGAACTCGCGACGGAACGTATCGACATCTTCATAGCGCAGGGCCAGATCAAGTCGGAAATCGGAGCTGATCTGCCATTCATCGACCGCCCAGAAGGCGAGTGCATCGGCGCCTTCGAGGCGATTGTTGCTGCCGGCCGGTGGAATGATCTCTTTGAACACCAGGCTGCCGTTGATCTGATCGTAAACCTCAACTTCCTGGTATCGATCCATGTCATCGCTGTGATCACGACCGCCGATCTGCAGGCGGTGATTGCCAAACAGCGCGGTCAGATTGAGTTCGATGCCCTCGGAGTCGTAGGCGCGGTCGCCGTGGGTGTAGCCGAGGTCGTGCAGATCCATTTCGCCGTGAAGTATGGCCTGGGCATCGGCGTCGCCGGCGTTGGCTGCGTCGACCAGGGAGCCCAGACTGGTTCTGAACCAGTCGCGCTCGAATTCGTTGCGGTAGGCCAGCGCTGAGAGCGTCATTCGATCGTTCAAGCTGAAATCCCAGGCCAGCGACAAGCCGGTGTGGTCATTGACCATCTGATCAATTTCCGACAGTCCGTAGCGGCGGTTGGGGTCGCGCGCAAAATCGGCGTCGGTCAAACCCGCGTAGGTCTCGTTGGAAGTCTGTTCCGAGTACTGCACCTTGGCCAGCAGGCTGTGGCGATTGCCGCTCCAGGCGAGCTTGGCCATGTAACTCTGGATGTCGAAACCGGTATCGCGGTTGCTGCGGTCGATGTCTTTGAAGCCGTCGCTGTTGCGATAGACGGTATCGACCAGAAAGCCAAAGTTGCCGCTGGAGCCGCCGTAGTGGGCATGCGTGTTGTGTTCGCTATTCTCGCCCAAGGTGGTGACGATGCGACCGCTGTTCTCGGCCGGGATGGGGGTGGTGACCAGGTTGATCACGCCGCCGGTGGTTTGCGGTCCGTAGCGGAGCAGCGGTGCGCCTTTGATGACTTCCACGGCGTGCATCTGGAACGCTTCCGGGAAGTAGTAGGCGGCCGGGTTGGAGTAGGGCGCCGGGGCAATCAGCACGCCGTCTTCGAGCAGCGTCACCTTGCTCGATCGGCCGCCGGCTGCGGCGCGAATGCCGATGTTGGGGCGCAGGCCCTGGCCATCTTCCTCGCGAATATAGACCCCGGGCACGGTCTTGAGTAGCTGGTTGATATCGGTGCGCAGCTCAATGTTCATCTGGTCGGGGTCGATAACGGCGCTGGTACCCGAAAAGCGGCGTGCGTCCTCACTGCTGCCGACGATGCGCACGCGATCAAGCATGAAAGCGAATGCGCGCTCGGTCGCCGCCGTCATTTCCTGACGCCAGATCTCATCCTCATTGTCCGTTGAACCCTGCGCAGCCAATGCCAAGGGAAGGCACGCCAGCAGCGCTGCAAACAGGGCAGTCTTGCGAAATTTCATGTTGCGAGTCCGTAAATTTGTGAAATGGAGTAAATATGCGGACGGGATTGTAAATGCAAATCATTATCATACGCAAGCGATTCAAGCGAACTGAAACTGCAAATGGCGCAGATGACGCAGATTCCAAGGGAGGAAGATCAGGACGGACGATTTTGATTCAAAAACTCAGAAATGCCAGTGCACAGTTGACCGTACACCGGCTTTTTTGATCAGCCCGGAAGCTACTGCCGCTCACCGCGGAGCACGTGGCCGCCCTGATGGAGATCCAGTGCCGTGACCTCGCCCGACTCGTTGCGCGAGAAGCGGATCTCGATGCCGTAGGCGGCCGCCTCGAACACGTCTTCGGCGACGGCATCCAGCGGAAACTCTCCCTGACCGGTTGCCTGCGCGTGGAGCACTCCTTCGTGCTCGCGCACCACCAGGTCGAAACCCGGCATCAGTGGATAGGTGCCGGCGTATTCGCGCAGCGCCTCGGCCGACAGCGACGGTGCAATCTCCGGGCGTTCTACCGCCTGGCGCGGTGCGCCCATCGGGATGCTGTCGTCGAGCAGGTGCCCGGCAACGTCGTTTACCCCGCCGCTGGCGGCAAGGGTGGTATCCGACAGCACGATTGCGGCGCGGCTGCGCTCAAGATCGAAAGCCAGCATTGAGGAAAAGCCGCCCGTGCCACCGTCGTGGGCGTGGATCAGGCGATCACCGATCGGCAGGAGCAGCCAGTTCATTGCCATAGCCTGGTCGGCGGCGGTTTCGATGGGCTGTTGGGCCAGCTTGATTGCCGCGCCGATCGGTTCCGGAACGTCTCCGAGCTGAGCCTGCGCGTAGCGGATCATGTCGTCAAGCGTGGCGCGCACGCCGCCTACGCCGGCCAGGTCAAGGTCGAAGGTCCACGCAGCAGTCTCCTGTCCGCCTGGCAGGTGACCGCTCGCCCATTGGGTTCCTTCGGGCCGCTGAGTGATGTGGGCGTTTGTCATTCCCAGCGGCGTGAACAGTTTTTCATCAAGCAGACGCTCGAAATCCATCCCGGCGTGCCGGGCCAGCGCCAGCGACAGCAGCATCGTGGCAAAGTTGGAGTATTCGAACTGCTGACCCGGGGCCTGGGACAAAGTCACGTCTTGCAGCGATGCCAGCAGCGCATCGGCGTCAAACGCGGCGTACGGGTCATCCGGATTGGTGATTTCAAGGCGCGACGGCAGTCGCGGCAGTCCGGACGTGTGGGTGACCACATGGCGGAGCAGGATCGGCTGGCCATCGTATTCGGGCACTGCCGTGCCTTGCGGGAGATGGTCGGCCAGCGGATCGTCAAGTGTTGCCTCGCCCCTGACGATGAGATCGGCCAGCAGGATACCGGTCATGGACTTGGTAATCGAGCCGATCTCGAATGCCATGTCCGGGCCGAGCCGCTCGATGTCTGCCGGATCGGCACAACGCCAGGCGCGGGCGACGCGGTCGCCTTCGATCACCGCGGCCGCGAAACAGGCGCCGCTGCTGTCGCCCAGCAGGCGCTGGTCGAGAATATCGCCAAGCGCGGCATCGTCCATGGCGCCGGCGGCTCCGGTAAGTGTCAACAGGGTGCCGGCCAGCAGGCCGGCGAACAAACGTTTGCAATGGAACATGTTCGTCTCCTTAAATAGAGTGAAAGCAATCGTCGGGGCCGGCGGCTCAGGCCAGGTTTTCCTGATTCAAGGCATCGATCTGGTCTTGTAGCTGCCGGGCGTGGGTGCGGAACCTGGTTTTTGCTGCGTAGCGGTTCAGCCAGGCGATGCCAAGGTAGAGCAGCAGAACCCCGGCCAGGTATAACAGCGCAAAGGTCGAGGGCCCCTGTAGCGTCAAGGTCAGGCCGAAGATGCCGATTGCCGGCGGCGTGAGATACCAAAGCCAGACCCGTTCCAGCATGTGCGCCTGGGCCAGGGCTGCGTCGCGCTGCCGGCCGAGGTTCTCGACCAGCGGAAGCTGCAAATCTTCGGTCGGCGCCTGCCGGCGAGCACGCCGCAGCCGCAGCGGCACGGCAATAGCCCACGTCACCAGCAGCAGGGCAAAGCCCAGCGCAACCCATTCGGCATTGGCCGTCAGCCCAAGCGCCACAAAGGTGAAGAAAACTGCCATCGCCACCGCCGCCACCGTCTCAATCAGATCGCGTCGCCGCACCTGCTTCTGCAGCGTCAGGTCCAGTGACCGCAGCTTTTCAATGGACACGGCGGACGCTGCGGGCGCGTCGTGCTGCCACTGCTCTCTCATCCTGTTCCAGTCCATGTTCATTCCTCCACGAAGCGTTCGAAAGCCTGTCGAAGGCGCGTCATGCGCACCGCCACGGCATTGGGGGTGAGTCCAAGGACTTCCGCGATCTGGTCGCGCGGCAACCCTTCCAGGTCCAACAGCAACAGGCTGCGCGGAACCGGATCAAGGCTGGCGAGGAACGCATCAAGCAGCTCCATCGGATCGACCGGATGGCCGGCGTCGCCGCGTTCGGGAACCTGGTCCAGCGACACGTGCGTGCGGCGGGGCTGGCGCAGCTTGCTCAGCGCGGTGTTCAGCGCCACCCGGAACACCCAGGTGGAAAGCTGTGCGCGGCCGTCGAAGCTGGTGAAGCTGCGCCACAGCTGCAGATGCATATCCTGCAGCAGGTCAGGCCAGTCATCCGGCCCGGCGTAGCGTCGCGCCAGCCGGGCCAGCGCCGGCTGATTGTCCTCCAGCATCGCGGTGAATGCCGTGGCGGATTTCGACTGATCCATGCTTGCCTTTTTCGGGGACTCTCAAGATTAGTCGCAGCAGGGGGCAAAAATTTTCATGGCAGCGATTAAATGTCTGCCGATCAGTGTCAACGAGCAGTTCACACCTCCCGGTCGGCAGGGTGCAGTGGGAAGTGAGAGGCTTAGTCGCTGGGCTCGTCGCGGGTTTGATCCGGCCGGGGTCGGCGCTGGTGGCGCTGCCAGATCATCCAGATTACGAGGGCGGCCAAGGCCGCCCAGACCGTCCACTGATGATCCTCGCCAAAGCGCTGAACGCCCACCATGGTCAGCACGCAGCCCAGGGCAGATGCAACCGAGATCAGGATCGGGTGAGCATCCAGCGCCGTTTGCGCGCGGGCTCGATAGATGCTGATAAAAAGCAGCGGAGCCAAAGCGGCCAAGGCCAGCCCAAGCGGGAACAGCCACGGCGCCGGACTCAGGCCGACCCAGACCGAACTGGCCAGCAGGGCGGCCAGGGTGATCAGTGCTGCTGCAGTCACACTCAGCTATCTGCAGCCCGGCGACGCAGCCAGACGGCAGCCGCCAGCAGGATAACGGCGATGAGTATTCCCACCCACATGTCGGCCCGGAGCAGATAGGCAAAGCTGTTGCTGAAGCTCATGAATGCCCCCTCACCAAACTGGATGTTGGAAAAGTCCATTTGGCCGCCGTCGGACTGGAGGCGGAAGTTGACATTGGTCGGCAGGATGCCGCTGCCCAGACGCTTTAGCAAAATCATGCCGATGTTGAAGTCGGGAAAGCTGAAGCTGGTCAACAGGCTCCAGGTATGCTGGAGCAGGGCCGCGCCGACCGGAATGGCAATGGCCACCAGAATTGGCACGCGCGGCGCCCAGGCTGAGCAGAACATCAGCCAGGCGTAGATCGGCAAAAGCCACAGCGCCTGAACCAGCATGCCGATGATCATGACGGCCCACAGCTTGGGCAGCGCGGCTGGCAACCACAGCGCGTTGAGCGGATTGACGTCGGCCATCAGCGCATAACCGCTGCCAATCAGCAGCAAAGACAGTTGGGTCAGCATGATCGCCGCCAGGTAGAGGGCAGGTACCAGAATGCAGGCGGTCATCAGCTTCGAAACCACGGTCATCGTGTCGGAAACCGGTAGGGATTTCCAGAACAGGATGGATCGATCCTTGCGCTCGTCGTACAGGCAGCTCGACAGATAAAAGATCACCACCAGGATCAGAATCTGAAAGAACAGGGCAGAGCTTGCAAACAGCGCGCCGGTAACGAGGGTGCTGCGCTGCTCATCGGGAAGTTGGGCAAACTGGCGAATCGCATCGAAGGTGAAGGCCAGCTCATTGTCGAATCGCGAGCCGAGTACCAGGCCAAATACCATGAAAAACAGGGTCAGTCCGAACAGGACAATCGGCGTCCATTTGAAGGAGCCCGGCCCTTCCCAGAGTTCGCGACGCATCAGGGTCCAGAGTGTGGCGATGGTGTTCATGCCGCTTCCTCCGCTTGCCGGTTGTTCTCGTACTCATCGCCCATCAGGGCAACAAACAAATCGGCCACGCTGGGCCGATGCAGCTCGCCGAGCTCGCGCAGCCGGGCACTGTCGACGTTGTCGAACAGCAGGATGTGACGGCCAAACAGCACGCGCTCGTGGATCGGACCCAGCGCGCGGGCCTGCTCGATCTGGTCGGGGCGCACCATCAGTTCACTGAAACGCTCGTGCACGGCATCCATGGGTGCGTTCAGCGCCAGTTTGCCGTCCTTGATGAAGATCAGGTCAGTGAGGATATGTTCGACCTCCTCGACCTGATGGGTGGTGATCAGTATCGTTCTTTCCTCGTCGAAATACTCGTTGAGCAGATTCGAATAAAAACGTTTCCGAAACAGAATATCCAGGCCCAGGGTCGGTTCATCGAGAACCAGCAGCTTGGCGTCGATCGCCATGACCAGGGCCAGGTGAAGCTGCACGATCATGCCCTTGGACAAGGTCTTGATCTTTGCGCCCTGGCGCACCTTGGTGTTTTCCAGATAGTGCAGGCAGCGTTCGCGGGAAAAGCGCGGGTGCAGCCGCTCGGTCAGCTTGATGATCTGGCCGACACGTGCCCAGCGTGGCAGCACGGCCACATCGGCTATGAAGCAGACATCCTGCATGAGCTGGTGGCGGTGGCGGTCTGGCCGCTTGCCAAGCACCTCCAGTTCACCGCTGAAACGAGTCAGGCCCAAAATAGCCTTCAGGGCGGTGGTCTTGCCGGCGCCGTTGGGGCCAATCAGCCCGACAATACGGCCGGATGGTATATCCAGGTCAATGCCGTCAACCGCGCGATTGCGGCCATAGTGGCGCTTCAGGCCACGGGCTCGTATGGTCAGGCTCATGTTTTTTGCTCCTTGTTTTTTCTCGCCTTGATCAGTTCTTCAATCGACACGCCAAGCTGTTCGATGCGTTCGGCCAGGCGTGGCCATTCTTCGGTCAAAAAGCGTTCGCGCTCGCTTTCGAGCAGGCGCATTCGTGCGCCTTCGCGCACAAACATGCCGACGCCGCGGCGCTTTTCGACCAGCTCCTCCTCGACCAGCGCCTGATAGGCCTTCGATACGGTCAGGGGGTTGATCTGGAAATCCACCGCCACCTGTCGTACCGAGGGCAGCGCCTCTCCTTCGGGCAGGGTGCCGTCAAGAATCGAGGCAATCGTGCGTTCGCGCAACTGCCAGTAGATCGGCTGGTTGTCGTCCCAGCGAGCCTGCATTGTCAGTGACTCAGGCCCCGAAACCAGGGCGACAGTCTGACCGCGCTGCTGCGCGGCTGGCCATTGGTCTGAGCGGCCCGCTCCCGGGCCTGGACGGTGACAGTTACCGGTTCGTCCCCGTGTTCAACCTGAACCGCAGTATTTGCGTGGCTGGGCGCATGGTCCTCGTCCGTGGTCTGGTCCATGGTGAAGGACAGCACCAGGCATACCGCGGCGGCCAGCAGGGCAATTTGGTGCGGAAAGCCGGGCTTTCTGGATCGGGTAATCGGTGACATGGTCAGCTCCTTGGTCTGTCGTGCTGGTGTATTACTCTAGTACAACACTACAACAGAGTCAAGTTTTTTCTGGAAGCGTACAGCAACACCGCCGCTGCGACCAGTTTCAAGCCGATTCAATTCCCGGTTCCAATCGGCATTCAGCGCTCCGACCTGATCTGGTAGACTGCGAACGGTTGAACATTGGAAGCCTCAGGCTGTCCCAGGCGAGACCCAAAGATTTTCCCATCTGCTTAAGGAGTTTCAACCCATGAAGTTTTTCCGAATCATGGCCGGCTGCGCGCTGGCCGTCAGCGTTTCGACCGTGGCCGTAGCCGATGAGCTCGAAACAGCGGAACAGCGTCTGAGCTACACCATCGGCATGGATATCGGTGGATCCCTGGCTGAGCAAGGTATCGAGCTGGATCTGGACGTGCTGGTCGAAGCCCTGCGCGCAAGCTATAGCGGTGAAGAAACCCTGCTGACCGAAGCCGAAGCCCTGGCCGAGCGTGACGCATTCATGCAGCGCCGCCAGCAGGAAATGGAAGGCCAGCGTGCCGAAGAATCTGGCGCCAATCTTGAGGCCGGACAGGCTTTTCTGGCCGGCAATCGCGATCAAGACGGTGTAACTGAAACCGAATCCGGTCTCCAGTATCGGGTGATTACCGAAGGCGAGGGCCCCAGCCCGGCCGCCGAGGATCGCGTCACCGTGCACTATCGCGGCACGCTGATTGACGGCACCGAGTTTGACAGTTCCTATGCCCGCGGTGAGCCGGCCACCTTTGCGCTCAACCAGGTCATTCCCGGCTGGACCGAAGGTGTACAACTGATGTCCGAAGGCGCCAAGTACGAATTCTTTATTCCGGCAGAACTGGCCTATGGCGAGCAGGGCCGCCCGGGTCCCATCGGGCCGAACTCGACGCTGATTTTCGAAGTCGAGCTCATTGAAGTTCTCGGTCAGTAACAAGGTCAGCCCACGGAAGCCTCGTCATGGGGACATTGCAGGACGCCCTGCGTAAAGCCGGGCTGGCTGACGAGCGAAAGCCGGACAGAGAGCGGCGTCGGAACGCATCCGGCGCCGCTTCGGCTCGCCCAGCAAAGAACAGCCGTCGGACGACAAAAAGCGGCGCGCGGACCGGACCCGCCGGCACAGCCGGCAACCCGGCAAACGCTGGCCGCAAGCCGCGCAGCCAGTCGGATCTGGCCCGCGCCTATGCCGCCCGACGTCGGGCTGAAGAAGCCGAGAAAGAAGCGGTCAAGCAGCGCCGCGTGGCCGAGCAGGAGGCCCGTCGCAAGCGCAACCTCGAGCTCGACGAAATCATCCGCGGCAATACCCTTAACCGCAAGGAAGCCGAGCTGCCCCGCTATTTCGAGCATATGGGGCGCATTCGGCGCGTGCTGTGCACACCTGAACAGCGCGAGCAGCTCAATTCCGGGCAGATTGGCGTGGTCAACCTGCGCGGCAGCTACCTGCTTGTTTCACCTGATACCCTGGAAAAATACCGCCAGACCGCTCCCGACCTGGTACCCGAGCTGGCAGGCCGCACCGAACCCGACGACGACGGCAGCCACTACCCGCCAGTGCCTGATGATCTGGTCTGGTAGTTTCTGATTACGGATCTCAAGCGCTGTCCGGTTCAAACCTGCTGACACCGCAGATTACGCCGATTAGTGCAGCTTATTGTTTTTCTGGATAAAATCATCTCGCAAAGGCGCGAAGGCGCAAAGAAAAGCGAGATGGGACTCGAAAGATATGCCTGGGGAACCGGCGCAGTCGGAGTTTTTAATCTTGTTTCCGACCTCCGACCTCCGACCTCGCCTACTCGAAATTCAGATTCGGCCGCAGCAGTTTCTCGGCTTCGGCCACGCTGATGCCCTGGCGTTGTGCATAGTCTTCCACCTGGTCTTTCTCCAGCTTGCCGACGACAAAGTATTTGCTGTCCGGGTGGGCGAAGTAGTAGCCGCTGACGGCGGCCATCGGAATCATGGCAAAGCCTTCGGTCAGGCGAATTCCGATGTGCTTGCTGACTTCCATGAGGCGGAACAGCTTTTCCTTTTCGCTGTGATCGGGGCAGGCCGGGTAGCCCGGGGCTGGCCGGATACCGCGATAGCTTTCCCGGATCAGTTCGGCGTTGTCGAGTGATTCGTCTGCGGCGTAGCCCCATAGCTCCCGCCGGACTTTTTCGTGCAGCGCCTCGGCCAGGGCTTCGGCGAGACGATCGGCCATGGATTGGAGAAGGATCCGGCTGTAGTCGTCGGTGGCCGGGAACTGTTCCAGCGCTTCTTCCAGGCCGATGCCGGTGGTGACGGCAAACAGGCCGGCCCAGTCGTCGATCCCGCTGCCGGCCTCGGCTACGAAGTCAGCCAGGCACAGGTTGGCAGCCGGTTTGTCGGCCTGCTGGCGCAGCATCACCATGCGTTCGAGCACTTCGCTGCGCGATTCATCGCGGTAGAACAGCACATCATCGCCGTCGCGCGCGGCAGGCCACAGGGCGCAGATGGCGCGCGCGGTGAGCAGGCGATCATCGATGATGCGCCGGAGCATGGCCTGGGCATCCTTGAACAGGCTCATGGCCGCCTCGCCGGTAACTTCATCGCTGAGCACATCGGGGAAGCGGCCACGGATTTCCCAGGTCTGGAAAAACGGCGTCCAGTCAATGTAGGCGACCAGATCGGCAATCGGCCAGTCCTGAAATATGTGCATGCCCGGCTGGCGCGGCGCTTCGGGCCGATGTTCGCTCCAGTCGGGCTGAAAGGCGTTGCGGCGGGCGGCGGCCAGATCAATCAGCGGCTTGCGCCGGTTGCCCTGGCGATGGCGCTCGCGATAAGTCTCGTAGTCGGCGCGAATATTGGCCATATAGGCGTCGCGGTGCTGCTGGCTGGCCAGTTTGCGTACCACCTCGACCGAGCGCGAGGCATCCTTGACCCAGCACACCGGCCCGTCGTAGGCCGGATCAATTCGCAGCGCGGTGTGCGCGCGTGACGTGGTCGCGCCGCCAATCAGCAAGGGCAGCTCGAAGTTCGCCTCGCGCATGGCTTCGGCCACGTTGACCATCTCATCGAGCGAGGGGGTGATCAGGCCCGACAGGCCGATCATGTCCACCTCAGCCGATTTGGCCTCGGCGAGAATTTTTTCTGCCGGAACCATCACGCCCAGGTCGTGAACATCGAAGCCGTTGCAGGCCAGCACCACACCGACGATGTTTTTGCCGATGTCGTGCACATCGCCCTTGACCGTGGCCATCAGCACCTTGCCCTTTTTCTGGCTGGTGGTTTTTTCGGCTTCAAGGTAGGGCACCAGGTAGGCCACCGACTTTTTCATCACCCGGGCCGACTTGACCACCTGCGGCAGAAACATCTTGCCGGCCCCGAACAGGTCACCGACGTAATTCATGCCGTCCATCAGCGGGCCTTCGATGACCTCCAGCGAGGTATCGAACTGCTGGCGTGCCTCTTCGGTGTCTTCGATGACGTACTTGTCGATGCCCTTGACCAGGCTGTGTTTGAGGCGCTCGGCGACCGGCCGGCTACGCCAGGCTTCGTCCTGCTCTTCACGCTGGCCGCCGCCCTTGTACTGCTCGGCGGCTTCGAGCAGGCGTTCGGTGGCGTCCGGGCGGCGGTTGAGAACGACGTCTTCGACCAGTTCGCGCAGGGCCGGCTCGATGTCGTCATAGATGGCCAGTTGACCGGCATTGACGATGCCCATGTCCATGCCGGCGCGCGTGGCGTGATACAGAAAAACCGAGTGCATGGCCTCACGCACGCGCTCGTTGCCGCGGAAGGAAAACGACATATTGGATACGCCGCCGGAGATGTGGCAGTCCGGAAAGCGCTGCTTGAGCGCCCTGGTCGCTTCGATGAACTCAACGGAATAGTTGTTGTGCTCTTCGATGCCGGTGGCAACGGGGAAAACATTTGGGTCGAAGATGATGTCTTCCGGCGGGAATCCGGCTTTTTCGGTCAGCAGCTGGTGCGCACGAGCCAGGCACTCGACCATTTTTTCAGCGTGGTCGGCCTGGCCGTTTTCGTCAAACGCCATGACCACCACGGCGGCACCGTAGCGCCGAATTCGCCGCGCCTGCTCCAGAAACTCAGCCTCACCTTCCTTGAGGCTGATCGAGTTGACCACGCCCTTGCCCTGCAGGCAGCGCAGGCCCGCTTCGATCACGCTCCATTTCGACGAATCGATCATCACGGGCACGCGGGCGATGTCGGGCTCGGCGGCGATCAGCAGCAGAAAATCAACCATCGCCTTTTCCGAATCCAGCAGGCCTTCATCCATGTTGACATCAATAATCTGGGCGCCGTTTTCGACCTGTTGCCGGGCGACTTCAACCGCCTCTTCATAGTGACCGCCGAGAATCAGGCGCTTGAACTTTGCCGAGCCGGTGATGTTGGTGCGCTCGCCGATGTTGACAAAGTTGATTTGGGGCGTGATGACCAGCGGCTCCATGCCGCTGAGCCGCGTGTAGCGCCGGGCTGATGGGGCTGGGGTGCTCATGCGCTTTGATGCCTCTTGGCCTGATGGGGGGAAAAGCCGGCAATGGCTTCGGCAATTGCGGTCAGATGGGCCGGAGTCGTTCCGCAGCAGCCGCCGACGATGTTGATCAGGCCGTCGCGGGCATAAGCCTGGATCATTTCGGCCATTTCGGCAGGGGATTCCTCGTATTCACCAAAGGCGTTGGGCAGGCCGGCGTTGGGATGGGCGGAAATCCGGCAGTCGGCGATTCGCGCCAGGGCCTTGACGTGGGCCTTGAGCTGGTCGGCACCGAGTGCGCAGTTGAAGCCCACTGAAAATGGCTTCGCGTGTTCGATGGAGTAATAGAAGGCCTCCGGCGTCTGTCCCGAAAGCGTCCGTCCGGCGGCGTCAGTGATGGTTCCGGAAATCATCAGTGGCCAGCGTTTGGCGCGCTTCTCAAACACTTCCTCGACGGCAAAGATGGCCGCCTTGGCGTTGAGGGTATCGAAAATCGTTTCAATCAGAATCAGATCGGCACCGCCGTCGAGCAGGGCTGCGGTCGCCTCAGCGTAAGCCTCGGTCAGGGCGGCAAAATCCACGTTTCGAAAACCTGGATTGGCGACGTCCGGCGAGATCGAGGCGGTCCGGTTGGTTGGGCCGAGCACGCCGACGACCCAGCGCGGCTGGCCGGTTTTTTCGCTCCACGCATCGCAGGCCAGACGGGCCAGACGGGCCGCTTCATGATTGATCTGGGCCGACAGATCCTCCAGCGAATAGTCGGCCTGGCTGATGCGATTGGCGTTGAAGGTGTTGGTTTCAATCAGTTCGCAGCCCACCGCCAGAAAGTCCTCGTGAATGCGCCGGATCAGCTCAGGCTGAGTCAGCGAGAGCAGGTCGTTGTTGCCTTTCAGGTCGACGCCGTGATCGGCCAGGCG
>CALEIM010000050.1 GCA_937876395.1 uncultured Wenzhouxiangella sp.
GGCCACTGCTAACGTCACCGGTGCGATGATCTGCTGGGCCTGATAGACCCTCGCGTAGAGCTCATCGACGTGATCTTCTGACGGAGGTGTGCCGTCGGCGTCAGCAGCAAAGTGCTCGGCAAGCACCGGCGGGATGGCCGAAAACACCGTTTCAATGCCAGCCACCTGCGCACTGAGTTCTCCGAGCAACTGCAATACTTGCGGGTCCTGCTGCACCGTGTCGGCTGCTCCATGGCTGAAGGTACGAGTTCTCGAACGCACGAACTCGACCCCATCACGCAAAGCCGCTTTCGCGATACCCACCAGTGTCGCCAGGTGTACGGTCTGCCATGCTGCCTGGCCGAAGGCGGTCCGTTCTCCGGAATCCAGGCCGTGACCGGTCGCGCCGCGCAGGGCGATAAAGGCATCGCCGGGGCGAAGCTGGCGCGAATCCAGCGCCAGACCGGTCAACTCCGGCCCTGGAAATGATTCGATCTCAACCAGGCCATCGAGCAGTATTGCAAGGGAGAGCTTCCTGGCCGCAGTCATTGAACGCCCTCCACCCGGGCCATCAGCAGGCCGGGATCATCGGGCGGCACATTGAACAGGCGCAGGCCGGAGGCCATCACCGTCGAAAACAGCGGCGCGGCCACCTGGCCGCCGTAATAACGCTCACCTGATGGATCGTTGATCACAACCACGACCGCGAGCCGTGGATCGGACACCGGCGCAAAGCCGGCGAAGCTGGCCACGTAGCGATCGCCGTAGCCACCACCAGCCGCCTTGCGGGATGTGCCGGTCTTGGCGGCCACGCGATAGCCCTCTACCCGACCGGCCTGACCGGTGCCTTCCGGCCCGGTCACGGATTCGAGCATGCCGGCCAGTTCGTGGGCGAGCTGTGGATCAAGCACCGAGTGGGCCGGGTTATTGCTGCCGGCAATGAAGGTGGGCTGACGCAGGCGTCCGTCGTCGGCGATCGCGGCAATCGCCCGGGCGAGCTGCAGCGGCGTGACCGACAGGCCGTAGCCGTAGGCGAGCGTTGCCTGCTCAAGCTTGCGCCAGCGCTCGTAATCGCGCAGCACGCCGGCCGATTCGCCGGGAAAACCGGTGCCCGAAACTGCACCAAAACCGAAGCGCGAATACATGCTCCACAAATGCCGGGCATCCATCGACAAAACGAGCTGGACGACGCCGACATTGGAGGATTTGGTCAGCAGCCCCTCGACGCTGAGCTCGCCAAAATTGCGCACGTCGCGAATTGCATGACCGGAGACATTGAGTACGCCCGGCGAGGTATCGATGAGCATTTCCCGGCTGGCGATCCCGGCTTCCATGGCCGCGGCCACGGCAAAGGGCTTGATCACCGAGCCAGGTTCCAGCACGTCGGTCAGGGCGCGATTGCGTAGTCCTTCGCTGGCGGTTCGTGATCCGGCGTTCGGGTTGTAGGAGGGATAGTTGACCATCGCCAGGATTTCACCGCTGGTGACATCGAGCACCACCACCGAGCCTGAGCGCGCACCGTATTCGATCACGCTGGATTTGAGGTCGCGAAAGGCCAGGTACTGCAGGCGCCGATCAATGGTCAGCTCCAGGTTGCGGCCGGCGCGGGCCTCCTCAAGCAGTTCGACGTTCTGAACCGTGCGGCCGAAGCGATCCTTGATAACCCGCTTGCGGCCCGGCTCGCCGCGCAGCCAGTCGTTGTAGGCCAGTTCGAGACCTTCCTGGCCGACGTCGTCGATATTGGTGAAACCGAGTATCTGCGCGAAGACCTCGCCGGTGGGATAAAAACGGCGATACTCACGCTGCATGAACACCCCCGGAATTTCGAGCTCGCGGATGCGTTCGGCCAGGTCCGGGTTGATCTGACGCCGAAGCCAGACGAACTCACGCCCGGCGCGCTGGGTCAGGCGCCGCTCCAGCTCCTCGGCATCAGCTTCCAGCAGGCCGGCCAACATCGGAATGCGATCAGCGACCTGAAGCAGCTCGCCGGGATGAGCCCAGACCGACTCGACCGGCGTGGACACCGCCAGCGGCTCACCGTTGCGATCAAGAATGCTGCCACGAACGGTCGGGATGGCCACATCGCGCAGAAAACGGGCCTCGCCCTGGCTTTGCAGAAACTCCGCTTCCATGACCTGAAGATTGACCGCCCTGGCGACCACGGCAAAGGCCGCCAACAGCATCATGGCCGCTACGAACCAGAGCCTGATGGGGCTGCGTGGCTGTCCGGTGCGTTCCTTCATGGCGAGGTCACCAGAATGCCGATATCTTCAGGGACGGCCATGTCGAGCTGCTCCCGAGACAGGCGTTCAACCCGACCGGCATCACCCAGCCAGGCCTGCTCAAGCTGCAGGCGGCTCCACTCGACGCGGGCGACGTCGCGCTCGTTCTGGGCTTCCTGCAGAGCCACGAAAAGCTGGCGGGATTCATGACGCATAAACACCACGCCAACCGCACTGGACACCACGGCAATCAGAACCACAACGAGCAGGATCCAGCGAATCATGGGGCTTCCTCGAAAGTTTTTTCGGCGACCCGCATGCGCGCACTGCGGGCGCGCGGGTTGTGCTGCAGCTCGTTGTCGTCTGGGCGAATCAGGCGGCCGACCAGCTTCAGCCGCGGCCGGAAAGTGTCGACCGGCGGCAGCCGGCGGCTGGCGGGCGGCGGACGGGAAGCGCGCGCAAAACACTGCTTGACCAGACGATCTTCCAGCGAATGGAAGCTGATCACGACCAGCCGACCGCCGGGGCTCAGCACCTCAATGGCGGCGTCCAGCGCCTGCTCCAGCGCACCGAGCTCGTCGTTGATGAAAATCCGGAAGGCCTGAAAGCTGCGCGTAGCCGGATGGCGCGGTGCGGGCGGACCGGGTACCGCCGCGCTGATGATGCGGGCCAGTTCGGCGGTGGTTTCAATGGGCGTATTTTGCCGGGCGGCGACAATCGCGCGGGCAATTCGGCGCGCATGGCGCTCCTCGCCGTAGTCGCGGATCACACGGGCAATTTCGTCAGTTTCAGCCCCGGCCAGCCAGTCGCCAAGCGAAGGTCCGCTGTCGGGGTCCATGCGCATGTCAAGCGGGCCGTCGTGCTGAAAGCTGAAGCCGCGTTCGGGCTCATCGAGCTGGGGCGAGGACACGCCGACGTCGAGCAGCACGCCGTCGATACGGCCGCCAAGACCCAGCTCACTGGCCACCTGCCCGACGGCGGCAAAATTCGCCTGCCGAATCGTTACCCTGCCCTCGCCGGCAAATCTTGCCTGCGCATCCGCCACTGCCTGAGGGTCACGATCCAATACCACCAGCCTGCCTTCCTTGTCGAGCCGGGCCAGAACCCCCGCGCTGTGCCCGCCGCGACCGTATGTGCCATCGATGTAAATTCCATCGGCACGAATTCTCAATGCATCCAGCGCCGGCTCCAGCAGCACCGGCACATGTTCAGGCTCTCCCGGCATCGGCCTAGAGAACCAGCTGCGCCATTTCCGGCGAAGCCTGATCCTGAATTTCTCGCGCTTCGGCTTCGCGCAGTTCCTTGAGTACGTCCTCGTTCCAGATCTCGAAGCGCTGGCCCATGCCCATGAAAACCACGCGCTTATCCAGCCCGGTCATCTGACGCAGGGTGACCGGAAGCTGGATGCGCGAGTTGGAGTCAAGCTCAAACAAGGTCGCCGCGCCCACCAGACGACGCTGCAGGGCGCGGTGATTGTCATTGAAAGTCGACAGCGCCATCACCTGGTCACGAACGCGCTCCCACTCGGGTTGGGGGTAAAGCCACAGGCAGCCGGAATCAAAGGCAGAATAGGTGAGCACCATGTGCTTGTTGCAGGCCGCCACAAGATCCTCGCGGTACCGGGTCGGTACAGCCAGGCGGCCCTTGGCATCCAGATTGATGGCGGTTTCACCAAAAAACACGGCTCGATACTCACTTCTGCCCTGATTCCACAAATTCCCACAACTTCCCACTTAGCGCCACCATATCTCTCGGTGACTGGGGTGTCAAGCATTTTTCAGGAGGTTGGGACTGGAGCCAGGGCGGCGGACGGCGAGTGTCATCCAAGACTTTTTGCCCACGGGCGCTGGCGCTGGCTACTTCAGCCAGCGATAAGCGAATTCACGCAGAGCAATCAGCTGACGATGCGATAGCAGGGCTGGTAGGGTTTGCCACCGGGCAGCTTCATGCGCTGCTGGGCCACGAAGCGCTGGAGCAGGCTGTCCAGGGCGCGCAAAATGGCAGGATCGCCACTGATTTCATAGGGGCCGTGGTCGCGAATGGCCTGAATACCGCCGGGTTTGACGTTGCCGGTCACGATGCCGGAAAACAGGCGGCGCAGGTTGGCGGCCCGCTCGTGCACCGGCATCTCGCTCGACAGCCTCAGCCTGGCCATGCTCTCGTGAGTGACCTCGAAGGGCTGCTGAAAAGCCATCGGCGTCTTGAGCCGCCAGTTGAAATAAAAGGCGTCATTGGTATCGATCCGCCACTGCCGCACCCGGTGCATGCCCTCGACCATGTAGCGGGCGACGCCGACCGGGTTGTTGATCATGATCCGATAGCGCGAGCGGGCCTGTTCACCCAGGGTCAAACCGACAAAGCGGTCGATTTCCTCAAAATAGTCGCGAGCGGATTCCGGGCCGGTAAAGATGAGCGGAAACGGCATGTCACGGTTGGCCGGATCCAGCAGTATGCCGAGCAGGTAGAGAATCTCTTCGGCCGTGCCCACGCCGCCGGGAAACACAATAAAACCGTGCCCCAGCCGCACGAAGGCTTCCAGGCGCTTTTCAATGTCGGGCATGATGACCAGCTCATTGACGATCGGATTGGGTGATTCCGACGCAATGATGCCCGGCTCGGTAATGCCGACGTAGCGGGCTGGCAGGTCGCGCTGCTTGGCATGGCCGATGGTCGCGCCCTTCATTGGCCCCTTCATCGCGCCCGGCCCGCAGCCGGTGCAGATATCGAGACCGCGCAAACCGAGCTGATAGCCGGTTTCCTTGGTGTAATCGTATTCCTCGCCGCTGATCGAGTGCCCGCCCCAGCAGACGATCAAATGGGGATCGGTGTCGCTGTCGAGCAGCCGGGCGTTGCGCAGGATTTCAAAGACCGTATCGCTGATCCCATCAGAAGAATTGAGATCAAAGGCGGGGCTGTCGTGAATCTCGCTGTGAAAATAGACGATGTCGCGAACCACCGCCGACAGAAACTGCCGAACCCCGCGGATCATCTCGCCATCAACAAAGGCACAGCCCGGCGCATTCTCCAGATCGAGACCCATGCCGCGACTGACCTGAAGCACCTTGATGCTGAAATCTCCGTAGACCTCGAACATCTTCTCGACGTCGTCACCCTGCTCGCCCGAAGTAAGCACGGCCAGGGCAACCTGGCGCAGCAATTCACCCACTTCCTCGGTGGCGTCCGACAATCGAGCCACTTCGGAGCGTGAAAGCAGGCTCAGGCTGCGCGTCGGATAAACGCGGGTTGAAACCTTGCGCTCGCGGCAGTCAACGGTGTCAGTAATGGCTTGGTTCAGGGACATCTGGACGGACGGTCAGGGTTCTGGGCCGCCTATTATGCCCGACCGAAGTATGGTCGTTTGGTTTATGGGCTTTCCTGATTGCCCATGAATCTCCGCCTGAAATCGCGGATTGTGCAGCTGAACGCAGATTCAAAGGTTGGGAGGGAAATCAAAATTCGAACCGCACACCCAGCTGTGCGCGCCAGCGCGATTGGCCAATCGCGTCCTGTCGGCTTTCGTAATCTTCGGCCGTGGTTCCGCGATCCAGCCAGCGGTACAGCATCTGGCCGGTTTCGGGATGGATGCCGGCAAATTGAACCGGAGTTGCCGTCCAGTTAAACGGCACTTGATCAATGGCGCCCCAGTCGGAGTTGAGCAGGTTGGTAAAGTTTTCGATATCGAAGAAAAACTGGCCGCGGAAGCGCTGACCGAAGTTGAAGTCCTGGGCGATGCGGATATCCATCTGGGTCACGCTTGAACTGCGTGTGCTGTTCTTGGCCACGACACCACCCTGGGCGCGACGCAACGCCTCGACATTCTGGACCAGCTCGTAGAAGGCCTGCTCGCCGAACGGATCGGCATTGCCCGAGCCGTCGACAAACAGCACTTCACCGAAGTTTGGAACGTAGAGCAGGTCATTGCCCCAGACATCGTCACCGTTCATGTCGCGATCAAAGACCCACGAGAATGGTCGGCCGTCACGATACTGAATGAAAGCGCTGAAACGCGTGGCGCCAGCGTCAAACCAGTTGGCGGTGTACTGGCTCAGCAGGCTGATGCTGTTGCCAATCTCGTAGATCGAGCGGCCCACGACTTCTTCATTGGTGTTGAACACCGGCTGATTCCGATAACTGGAAATGGCGCGTGAGGACGTGCCCGATGACACATCATCGGCGCTCATATAGTTGTAGGCCACGCGGCCAAAAAGCTGACCCCAGTCACCCACCCAGGTCTTGTCGAGCGAAACGGTGGCATTGGTGCGCTCACCCTTGTCGGTATTGTGCATCATGATGACGTTGTTGAAATCACGATTGCGATCGGCCCGCGGACCTGAAGCCGCTTCAGCATCGACCCAGTAGTGATTGCGTCCGTCCGGCAGAGTACCCTGCACCTCACCGGTATTGAGATCGCTCCAGTACATGGACTCATTGACCCAGGCCTTGCCGACTTCCAGCGTCAGGTTGCTGCGCTCAATACCCGGCAGCTCCATGTCCCAGGCCAGGTTGGCTTTCCACTCCGAGGGCAGTTTGAAGCCGTCCTCGATGACATCGACATCCTGCGCCGGCGTAATCCCGCCCAGGCGCGGCTGCCCGTCCGGATTCGGCGAAAAGCGGAAGTTCGGATCAAGGTCGGTACAGCCGGTCGCGCTACCGGTCGAGTTGCAGGTAAACACGTCAATCGTGCCGCCCGGATTGGAAAACGCGTTGGTCATCCAGACCCCCGGATTGCGCCCGCGGAACAGACCAAAACCACCGCGCAGCTGCCCCTGAAAGCCAAGCCCTGACGATTGCCAGTTAAAGCCAAAGCGCGGCTGGATCAGGTCTTGTCCGTCAACCGTGCCCTGGTTGCTGAAGCCGAAGGCTTGTTCGAAGCCGGGGTTGTAGAGCGGCTCGTCGGAGGTGGCAAAGGTTTCATAGCGCACGCCGTACTGCAGGTTCAGATTGGGCGTAATTGACCAGTTGTCCTGAATGAACAGGCCGGTGACATCCCAGGCAAAATTGGCGCGCGGAAAATCTGGATCATTCGGATCGGCGCTGACCCGCAGCGTGTAGCGCACACCGTCGCTGCCGTTGGCAAAGGCGTCAATGCTGTCGAAGGCGTAAACGCCCATGCTCGACTCGACAAACAGATTGGAATAATCCTCTTCGGTGTAGTCCACGCCAAAATCGATCGAGTGCAGGCCGGTAAACCAGTTGCCCTTAAGAAACACCTGGTTGGTATCAACCAGCAGCTCGTTGGCGTGGCGGAACTGCTCGGTGCCAAAGCTGACTGTGCCGCCGTCGGTCTCGATACCAACCTGCGGCAGACGCTGGCCGATGTCGAACAGCGACTCGTACTCGGTGGTAGTAGCCCGCAGCTCGGTCGAAAAACTGGAACTCCAGTTACTGAACGCCTGCAAGGTCCAGCTTTCAAAGTTCTGCACCTGGTCATAGAAGCGCGAGGACAGGTCATAACTGAAACGGCTGCGGCTGAAGTTGGCTTCCGAGCCTTCCGAATTGGTATAGCGCAGGCTGGCGCGGTGGTTGGCGTTGATGTCCCAGTCCAGCTTGACCAGCATGTTCTCCTGCTCGCTCAAGGCGCGCGGCGAGCTGGTGTCGCCCGGGTCAAAACCATACCTGTTTAGCGCGATATTGATGATCTGCTCAATATCGGCCGGGTCTGTATCAAAGAGATTGGTCGCCCCCGAGCCGCGCAGCCCGGTAATGCTGCCGGAGACATCGTCCTGGTGCGATTTCTCGTAGCCGGCAAAGAAGAACAGACGATCGCGCATGACCGGGCCACTGATGTAGGCGCCGGCAACCCAGTCCTCGAACTCGGGAAAATCGTTGCCGTGTTCATCGTCACCGATGAAACTGTCATCGCGGTAGTTGCCGTAAACCCGGCCGGAAAAATCGTTGGTTCCGCTTTTGGTCACCGAGTTGATGATGCCGCCGGTGCCACCGTTCTGGGTGACGTCATAGGGGCTGACCTGAACGGAGATTTCTTCAATCCAGTCAATCGCGATCGGCTGGCGGGTGGCTGGCTGGGCGTCGGCATTGAGGCCAAAGCTGTCGTTGGCGGTTACTCCGTCGATCAGGATATTGTTGAAGCGGTTGTGGCCACCGCCAATGGAAATCTCGTTGCGTTCCTTGTCGACAATCGTGGCGCGCGGGTCCAGTCGGATGTAGTCGTTGATCGAGCGGCTGATCGAGGCGAAATTGTCAATCCGGTCCCCGGAAATAATGCTGCCGGTGCCCATGTTATCCGGCTGAAACACCTCGGAGATGCGCTGCCCGGCTACCACGAGCCGATCCAGATCGGCGGCCGTATCAATCACCGTAAAATCCACCGCCTCCACCTCACCCAGACGCAAAAACACGTCTTCGACGGTGTGCGGCTCGAAACCATCGCGATAGGCCGTGATCCGGTAGGGACCGCCCACGCGCAAGCCCTGAGCCTGGTAGCGACCGTTGCCGATCGAATCGACAAAGCGCGTGGTGCCGGTCGGCTGATGCAGAATTTCAATCGTGGCGGCAGAAACGGGGTTGCCGTGCTGATCAGTAACCTGGCCAGTCACGGTTGAGGTTACCTGCTGCGCCATGACCGGTGCAGCAGCCAGCCCCAGCACAGCTATAAGCAGAAAGAAACCGCGGTAATCCAACATGCTCAAAGCTCCAGCTATCGGTACTCGGAAAGAGCGCGCCGACGGGCTCCGGCGCAGCGGGCCAATTGTAATTCACAGGCAGCAGATTAACAGTGATTTATTACACTTTTTTAACAAGCCACGCTGCGGCCCGATGCGCAGCGCACGCTCGGACTTCAGGCCCTTCTCCAGACAGCTGGGGTAAAAGTCACTGGCTCGAACCTGTGGCACGGCCAGATCCAGCTCGCCGACCCGAGTACGAACCCGCTTGGGCTTGAAGCCGTTCGCGTAGCCCTGGCGGCATTCAGAGCGTTCGTAGGGCCCGGCCTGAAGGTGGCTGCTGCGCTCTATCTTCATCATCTCGTTGAGCAGGACACCCAGGGCCTGACCCATGCCGTCAAAGCCCTCATCGGCCAGTAGTTCAAAAACTTGCTCAAGCGCGTTATCCTCTACTCGGTAGGTCATCGGTTGATTCCTTTTCGTCTGTGTCGTCGAAAACTCCGACAAAAGGATAAGCCGGTGACCTACCTCGAACC
>CALEIM010000051.1 GCA_937876395.1 uncultured Wenzhouxiangella sp.
CGCCCCAAGGTCGGCCAGAACCTCAAGTACGATCTGAACGTGCTCAAGCAGGCCGGAATCACCCTGGCCGGCATCGCGCACGACACCATGCTGGAGTCCTACACCTTTCACTCGACTGCCAGCCGCCATGACATGGATTCTCTGGCCGGCCGCTACCTGGGCCGCCAGACAACCACTTTCGAAGCGATTGCCGGCAAAGGTAAAAAGCAGCTCAGCTTCGACCAGGTGCCGGTGGCCCAGGCGGCCGCTTACGCCGGTGAGGATGCCGAAGTTACCCTGGCCCTGCATCAACATCTGTGGCCGAAACTCGAAAAGCTGGCAGGGCCGAAGCGCATCTACCGCGAGCTGGAAATTCCGCTGATCCCGGTGCTGGCGCGCATGGAGCGAATTGGCGTGGCGCTGGATGCCGGGCTGCTCAACACTCACAGCCGGGAACTGGAGCAGCGCCTGGCTGAACTTGGCCAGCAGGCCTGGCAGGCCGCCGGCCAGGAATTCAATCTCGGCTCGCCGCGCCAGCTCCAGGAAATTCTGTTCGAACAACTTGGTCTGCCGGTCAAACGCAAGACACCCAAGGGTCAGCCTTCCACGGCCGAAGACGTGCTCCACGAACTGGCCATCGAGGGCCATGAACTGCCCCGGCTGATTCTCGAACACCGCGGTCTGGCCAAGCTCAAGAACACCTACACCGATCGCCTGCCCGAGCGTATTCATCCGCGCACCGGGCGGGTCCACACCCACTATCAGCAGGCCGTGGCCGCCACCGGACGACTGAGTTCCAGCGACCCCAATCTGCAGAACATTCCCATCCGAACCCCTGAAGGCCGGCGCATCCGCAAAGCCTTCATCGCTCCACCGGGCAGCGTGCTGCTGGCCGCTGACTACTCACAGATCGAGCTTCGGATCATGGCCCATCTGTCCGGCGACGAACGCCTGCTGAGCGCCTTTGCGCGCGGCGAGGACATTCACCGTGCAACGGCAGCGGAAGTGTTTGGCGTGGCCATCGACGAGGTCAGCGCCGATCAGCGCCGCTCGGCCAAGGCGATCAACTTCGGCCTGATGTACGGCATGAGCGCCTGGGGCCTGGCGCGGCAGCTTGAGCTGAACCGGGCCGATGCCCAGGACTATATCGACCGCTACTTCGGCCGCTATCCGGGAGTCGAGGCCTTCATGAACAACATTCGCCAGCGAGCGCGTGAGCAGGGCTACGTCGAAACCCTGTTGGGACGCCGCCTGTGGGCCGACGAAATCCGCTCGCGCAACCAGCAGCGTCGTCAGGCCGCCGAGCGGGCGGCGATCAACGCGCCCATGCAGGGCACGGCCGCCGACATCATCAAGCGCGCCATGATCGACGTTGACGCCTGGATCCAGGCCGAAAAAGTGCCGGCCAGGCTGGTCATGCAGGTCCACGATGAGCTGGTGCTGGAAGTCGAAAGCAGCGCGCTGGATCGGGTCCGAAACGGCGTTGTCGAGCGCATGTGCCATGCTGCGGAACTTGACGTCGATCTGGTCGTCGAAACCGGTAGCGGAGCGAACTGGGAGGCCGCTCACTAGGCACTCTTCAAGTTATTGATTTTTTGTAAAAAAAAACACAACTGAAGATTGTGCGGATTTTCGGAACTTTTACGCTCACGCGCTGGTCTATTTAATCACCATGCGCATGGTCGGGTCCGCTTCCCTCCCTAGGCGGACCCATGAGGATTCGGTTACAGTCCCCAAACCGGATCCGACTACAGGCCCCGGGTCCTCCCTCGCCCGGGGCCTTCTTTTTGCCCGCAATTTCGAAAATACCGCCCAAATCAGCCGCTATACTGAACGTTTTACTCTCCCAGGCCAGCTTTGTGCCTGAAAGAAGACGCGGGGCAGCATGCTTGAAGTGATCATTCTCGCCGCCGGCGAGGGCAAACGCATGAATTCGGCCCGACCCAAGGTGCTTCAGCCGGTGGGCGGGCGGCCGATGCTGGAGCATCTGGTCGATGCCGCCAATGCGCTGGCGCCAGACGCCGTCCGGGTGGTCATTGGCGCGGGTGCCGACCAGGTTCAGGATGCGCTCGGTGGCCGCGGTCTGGAATGGGTCATGCAGTCCGAGCGGCGCGGTACCGGGCACGCGGCCATGCTGGCTTTGAAAGCGGTCAGCCGCGAATCCACGGTGCTGATTCTGCCCGGCGACATGCCGCTGATCCGGCCGGAAACGCTGCGCGCCCTGCTGGCCTGCAAGGCTGACCTGGCCGTGCTGAGCTTTGTCGCCGCTGACCCCACCGGCTATGGACGCATTGTGCGCGTCGATGATCGCGTCGTGGCGATTCGCGAACAGCGCGATGCCAATGAAGCAGAACGTCAGATTCGCGAAGTCAACAGCGGCGTGATGGCCGCGAGAGCCGCCGATCTTGCCGCCTGGCTGGACCGGATCGAAGACGACAATGACCAGGGCGAGTACTACCTGACCGACTGCGTCGGTGTGGCCGTTGCCGACGGGCGACAGGTTGCAACGCGGCTTGCCGATCAGGCCGACGAGCTGCTTGGCGCCAATGATCGCGCTCAGCTTGCCGTACTGGAGCAGGTTTTCCAGCGCCGCGCACGCGCCGGGCTGCTGGCCGCCGGTGCCACCCTGCCGGATCCTGACCGGGTCCAGCTACGCGGGCGGGTCGAGCTGGGCCGCGACGTCATGATCGACGTCAACACGGTGCTCGAAGGGCACAATCGATTTGGTGACGGCGTGATGATCGGTCCCGGCTGCGTAATTCGCAACTGTGACTTGGCTGCTGGCACGCGCATTGAGGCAATGTGCGTGCTCGACCAGGTGCGTACCACCGGCGCCTGCTCGGTCGGCCCTTTTGCGCGCCTGCGCGCAGGCACCGAGCTGGCCGAAGGGGTCAAAGTAGGCAACTTCGTCGAAACCAAGCAGGCCCGGCTGGCGGCGGGTGCCAAAGCTTCGCATTTGAGCTATATTGGCGATGCCGAGGTCGGAGTTGAGGCCAATATTGGCGCCGGCACGATCACCTGCAATTATGACGGCGTCGGCAAACACCGCACAGTCATCGGCGAGCGCGCCTTTATCGGCTCCAACTCCTCGCTGGTAGCACCGGTCGAGATTGGTGCCGAGGCCACAATTGGTGCCGGCAGCGTGATCACCGCCGCGGCTCCGCCGGGACACCTGACCCTGGCCCGAGCCAAACAGCGGGTCATCGAAGGCTGGCAGCGGCCGGAAAAGCGGAAAAAATAGCGCGCCTGAGTTGGCGTCAACGTGCCGGCTGCGGTATTCTGGCCCATTAGCAACAATTAACCGAGATTTCAGTTCCATGCGTAGACGCCATCGCCCAGTAGACGAAGCCGAAATCAACATCACACCGATGCTTGACGTCGTTTTCATCATGTTGATCTTCTTTATCGTGACCACCTCGTTCGTTCGCGAACAGGGCCTGGATATTTCCCGCCCCTCGCAGAGTGAAGAACAGGTCGTGCAGGATGAAGATCGCTTGCCGATCGTGGTGCGGATTGATCACACCAGCCTGATCACCGTCAACCGGCGGCGTGTGGAGGTCGATGCCATCCGCGCCAACCTTGAGCGCGAATACGCGCAAAGCCCGCAGTCACCGCTGATCATCGCCACCCATCCCGACGCCATCACCGATGCTTTGGTGCAGGTGCTGGACGCGGCCAATGTGGTTGGTATTTCCAGCGTGTCGGTGGCCACTGAAACGCAATAGGGGTGCATACATGAACGAGTCGGAGCACACGTCGCAGGCCGGAGACGATCCGCAGACCCGCAACTGGGCGATGATTCTGCATTTCTCCATGCTCTCCGGCCTGATTGTTCCAATGGCCGGGCTGATCGTTCCGATCGTGATTTACGTGCTCAAGAAAGACGAGCACCCCGGCCTCGTGCCGCACGGTCATGTGATTTTCAACTGGATGATCAGCGCGATCATTTACGCCATTATCAGCACTTTGCTGGTATTTATCCTCATCGGTGTGCCGCTGCTGTTCGCGCTGGCCATTGTCAGCCTGGTGTTTCCGATTATTGGCGGCATCAAGGCCTCGGACGGGGAAATCTGGCCCTATCCGCTGTCGATCCAATTTTTCAAATAAATCTGTATTCAAACGGGCTGGGGACTGGCTGATCCTTGTGTAGAGATCAGCGTCAGACCCAGCCAGGAGAAAATTACCAGCATGAGTCAAAGTAAACCCGCCCTGGTCCGCGAAAACGTGGCCTTCTTTACCGCCATCGCAGTGCTCGGCTTTGTGGTCGCGCCGCTGTGGGGCCTGATGTACGGATTCAGCGGCTGGACCTGGCTGTTCGCCGGCATTTTCTGGGTCTTGAGCGGCATGTCGATTACTGCCGGCTACCATCGCCTGTGGTCGCATCGCACCTACAACGCCGCCTGGCCGCTGCGCCTGTTCTTTGCCATTTTCGGTGCCCAGTCGCTGCAGAACTCGATTCTGATCTGGGCCGCCCGCCACCGCGTCCACCATCGCTGGGTTGACGACGTCGAGCGCGATCCGCACTCGATCAAAACCGGCTTCTGGCATGCCCATATCGGCTGGATGCTGAGGGCCTGGCCGACCAGCGAGATCGACTACGACCAGGTGCGCGATCTTGAGCGCGATCCGATCGTGATGTGGCAGCATCGCCACTACTGGCCGCTGACCTGGTTCATGAACCTCGGCCTGCCGCTGCTGCTGGGCTGGCTGGTTGGCGATATTGTCGGTATGGTCCTGCTCGCCGGCGTGTTTCGCCTGGCATTTTCCCAGCACTGCACTTTCTTCATCAACTCGCTGGCCCACACCCTGGGCAAGCGCAAGCACAACCTGGACAACACCGCGCGCGACAGCGGCGTGGTGGCACTTTTGACCTGGGGCGAGGGTTATCACAACTTCCACCACGCTTTCCAGGGCGACTATCGCAACGGCATTCGCTGGTGGCAGTTTGATCCGGGCAAATGGCTGATAGCCACGTCTTCATGGCTGGGCCTGGCCCAGGACCTGCGTCGCACGCCTCGTTTCAAAATCCGGCGCGCGCGCCTGCAGGTCCAGTTTCGTGAACTGCAGGAGCGGCTGTCCGGCAATCCGGAGGCAATGAACTGGGCCGACACGCTCGACCATGAATACCAGCAGTTCAAAGACACCGTCGCCCAGTGGCAAGCGGTCCAGGCCGAACGCGTGGCGGCCGGCAAGGCCGCGCTGCGCGACAAATGGCGCCGCATTGAACTGAGCACCCGCTACCGCGAGCTGGAATACCGACTCAAGATGCAGGCGCGCCGCCTGGCGACCCTGCGCCGCGCAACCGCAGCGGCCTGACGCCGCTGCCTGCCGATCAATCCGGCTTGCTATACCGGGTCCAGAAGCCGGCATTGCTGATTTTCAGCTTGACTGGATCAAAAGTCGGATCCAGACCGGCGCCCTGCTGAGTTTCGTAGTCGCGCAGCGCCTTGAGCGCCGGCTTTTGCAGGATCAGAATTGCAATCAGGTTCAGCCAGGCCATCAGGCCCACGCCGATATCGCCGAGCGCCCAGGCCATATCGGCGGTGCGCACACAGCCGAAGGTGACCGCGCCCAGAATAAATATCCGCAGGGCAAAAATCATCCACGGCCGATGTATCTGGCGGTTGATGTAGGCAATGTTGGTTTCGGCCATGTAGTAGTAGGCGACGATGGTGGTAAAGGCGAAGAAAAACAGCGCCGTGGCCACAAATCCCGCCCCGTAGCCGGGCATCACCGCCTCAACTGCATACTGGGCGAAGCCGGCACCGGCCTCGACGTTCGGCAGCGCATCCACTACCACCTCTCCGTTGGCAACCACGTTGTACATGCCGGTCGACAGGATCATGAAAGCGGTTGCCGAGCACACCAGCAGGGTGTCGAC
>CALEIM010000052.1 GCA_937876395.1 uncultured Wenzhouxiangella sp.
AATGTTTTCCGGCGACGAGCTCAAGGGCATGATTGACAACGCCGCCTGGCTGGCGGTCAACTCCTACGAATGGGAGATGCTCAAGAAGAAAACCGGCTGGACCCACGCCGACATCACCGCGCGCCTGTCCGGAGGCTTGATCATCACCCACGGTGGCAATGGCTCCGAACTGTGGAACAGCGGCGGAAAGACGCAGATTCCGGCGGTTCGCCCTGAGCGCATCGTTGATCCAACCGGCTGTGGCGACGCCTACCGGGCCGGACTGCTCTACGGTCTGGAGCGCGGCTGGGAGCCGGTCGATGCCTGCCGCCTGGGCTCGATTCTTGGCGCACTCAAGATTGCCGAGTCGGGCCCGCAGAACCACGAGTTCACTCTCGAAGAGATTGCCCAGCGCTTCGAGCGGGAATTCGGACAGGCGATGCCGGCCTGAGGGCATCCCGGCTGAACATCCTCTACGCACAATCGGGTGGAGTCACGGCGGTGATCAATGCCACCGCCGCGGCAGTGATTTCGGCGGCGCGCGCCGAGTCCGGTCGGATCGGCCGGGTGCTGGCCGCTCGCAACGGCATTCAGGGCGTACTCGATGAGCGTCTGTTCGACACCGCCGAGCTGAGCGACGCCGATCTTGAAGGACTGGGAAACACCCCCGGCGGCGTGTTCGGCTCGTGCCGTCACAAACTGGCGCCCATTGACGATGACCGGGGCGAATATGAACGTCTGATCGAGGTTTTCCGCGCCCACGACATCGGCTGCTTTTTCTATAACGGCGGCAATGATTCGGCCGATACGGCACTCAAGATCTCGCAGCTCGGCAAACGCGTGGGTTTTCCGCTGCAGTGCATCGGCATTCCGAAAACCATCGACAATGATCTGGCGGTAACCGACAACAGCCCCGGCTTTGGCTCGGTCGCCAAGTACGTGGCCGTGTCAATTGCCGAAGCCAGCCTCGACGTGATGGCGATGGCGGCCAGTTCCACCAAAGTCTTCATCATGGAGGTCATGGGCCGCCACGCCGGCTGGATTGCCGCGGCGGCCGGCCTGGCGGTGCGTCGCCCGGGTGACGGGCCGCAGGTGATCGTGTTTCCGGAAGTGCCTTTCGATGAGCAGCGCTTCTGTCAGGCGGTGCAGACCGCCGTTCAGCGGTACGGCTTCTGCTCGGTTGTGGTGTCTGAAGGCGCGCGCCGAGCCGACGGTCGTTTCCTGGCCGATGCCGGCAGCCACGACGCCTTCGGTCACCGGCAGCTCGGCGGCGCAGGTCCATATGTGGCGTCCATTGTCAGTGAAACGCTGGGCTACAAATGCCAGTGGGCGGTGTGCAACTACCTGCAGCGCTCGGCCCGGCATCTGGCATCAAAAACCGACCTTGAACATGCCCGCGCCGTCGGCAACGCCGCTGTTGAACTGGCGCTGGCCGGGCGCTCAGGGGTCATGCCCGTCATCCGGCGTCTGTCATCTGAACCCTATCGCTGGACGATCAAAGCGGCGCCTCTGGGGCGCATCGCCAATCGTGAAAAACGTCTGCCCAAGGGCTTTATTTCGGCCAACGGATTCGGTATTACGCCGTCCTGTCGGGCCTATCTTGAGCCGCTGATCCGCGGCGAGGCCCCGCCATCCTACGGCCGCGACGGTTTACCGGAGTACGTACGACCGCAGTTGACCGAGTTGCCGCGCCGCCTTGATCCGTTTGCGCCCGGGTCCGCATAATTGATCAGAGGTTCCTGCGGGCAAAAAGGTCAGGACGCCGCCCCGTCGGAATCTTCCAGTTCAAGCAGCTCCGGGGTGACCTGCATGATCGCGTGACGCACTTCCTTGCCAAGCACCAGCTTGGCGTCCTGGGCAAAGGCTTCGAGCTTGCGGCCAAACACCAGGCCATTGTCTTCATTGCGGGTGACAAAACCGCTGTCAGACATCGACTCGATAAACTGCCGGAACAGGGTTCGGTCATAGAATTCCGGCGCTTCGAACTCGTGCAGCAGGGAAATACGCTGGGCCGACAGAATGCAGAGCTGTTCAAGCTGGCGGCGGCTCAGGCGGCCCGAACCGTTCTTGACCAGCACGGCCATGGTGATGAAATAGCGCTCAAACGTCTGCAGCAGGGAATGCCCAAGCAGACGCAGATAGTAGCTCTCGTCATAGCCGCCCGGCGCACGCTGCAGAAACTCACCAGAGCTGCGCAACAGGCCGAGTTCAATCAAGGCCTCGATGGAGCGCTCGACGACGGCATCAACCTCATCATCTGCCCACGGCAGAAACAGCTCGCGGCGGATGAACGGATAGACCGTCTGGCTCAAGGCCAGCAGTCGCGAACGACGCACGCGCTGGCTGTTGAGAAAACAGCTCGCGATCCAGGCACTGATCGCCAGCAGGTGGGCGCTGTTATTGCGAAAATAAGTCAGCAGCACGGCACGGGTGGCATCGGTGCGGATGATGCTGCCGAGTTTGTGTTCATGTCGTTCGATGACGCCAAGCTCCAGGCCGTATTCAATGATCTGACCGGCAGTCATCCCGGTGGTGGTGATTCGCTCAGAGCTGGCGGTCAGGATGACCAGTTGACGCAGCATGTCGATGGTGCGGGCAAGATCGTCCTCATCCAGCGCATGCTTGCGGCTGGCGAGCAGGGCGGTGGCCAGCAGATTGACCGGGTTGACGTCGGCGGTGCGATTGATATTGACCATGATGCGCTCGGCCAGATCATCAATCATCTGACCCAGCCAGGCCGGTTTGGCGCCGTTGTCCAGCGGCGTGTTGCGCCAGTCGGGCTGGTGCTCATTGAGCAACTCATCGAGCATGATCGGCTCGCCGAAGCTGACCGTAGCCTCACCATAATTTCGCCTGAGAATATTGATCACATTGCGGAAATCGGCCAGGGACTCCGGTTTTTTCTGCTGGCCTGACAGTTCGGAGATATAGGAATTTCCCTCAGCCAGGCGCTCATAGCCGATGTAGACCGGCTGAAACATGACCGGCCGGGACGGGTTGCGCAAGAAAGCACGCACCGTAATGGCCAGCATGCCGACCCGCGGCGGCAGCAGCCGGCCGGTGCGCGAGCGGGTGCCTTCGATAAAATATTCCAAAGCCACGCCGCGGTCGAGAATCTGGGTCACATACTGGTTGAATACGGCCGCATACAGCGGCTGGGAGCGAAACGAGCGGCGCAGATAGAAAGCGCCGCCCCGGCGCAGCAGCGGGCCAATCAGCGGCATATTGAGATTGACGCCGGCGGCAATATGCGGCGGCACAAACCCGCGGCGATGGAGCAGATAGCTCAGCAGCATGTAGTCGATATGGCTGCGATGGCAGGGCACATAGACAATCGCATTGCCGGCCTGGGCCTCGCGAAATTCGCTGAAGTGGTGGACCGCCACACCGCGATAGATGCGGTTCCAGAACCAGGTCAGCAGCATGTCGGCAATGCGCACAAATGCATAGGAATAGTCGGCTGTAATCTCGCGCGCGTATTTGCGTGCGATCTGCTCGGCTTTCTCCTCGCTGATCTTGTCACGCCGGGCCTTGGCGGCAATCCCCTGCTGGACCGACTCGGAGCTGATGACGCGCTCGACCAGGGTACGGCGATGCGAGCGGTCCGGCCCGATGGCAGCCGTTCTCACGCGCTTGAAATGCACCCGCAGAACGCGGCTGATCCGGCCCAGCGCCTGCGAGGCGTTCTCGGTCTCTTCAATCACCTGCGAGACATCGATCGGCCGGCCAAACTGAACCATCGTCGAGCGGCCATTGATCAGCGTTGAAAACAGCCGCCGCACCCGGCCGGCAACGTCCCAGTTCTCGGACAGAAGAATCTTGAAAACACTCTCTTCCTTGTCCGGCGCGCGGCCGATCAGCACCGTAACCGGCACAATCTGCACACCCGCCAGCGCCCGTTCGCTTGAACCCTCAAGCATCTGACGCAGCATCTGCGGATGACGCCGCCGCTGGGGACGTCGAATGATGAAACCGCCATAGCGACGCGAAGCGCTGTAAGCGCGCGGCAGTTGGGTGTCGTCAAGCAAAAACGGTGCGCTCGGCAGCGGCCAGCCCAGGCGAATGCAGATCTGCTCGACAATCAACAGCGAAGTCAGCGCGTAGGTGTCAAGCACATAGAACACCGGCCGCTCTGGATCAATACCCAGCTCGGACAGATCTTCAGGCACCACAGTCGAGCGCACCCACCAGTGCAGGATTCGCCGCAGCAGGCTTAGCCAGACGCGATAGATCCGCGCCACAGGGCCAATTGAAGGTGCCAGGTTCGACATGGATGCGCTCAATACAGGGCCGTCAATTTTACCATTGTCCGGTCACCCGACTCCGTGCCTCAGGGAGCAGGCCGGCGAGCAGAGCGGATTCACACCATTACTCTTCGCACCCAGACAAACAACTTCTCCGCCACGTTTGAACGCCCGCCGAGCCTGGGGCACTATTAACCCACCCGCGAAAACGCTTTCAGCACCCGGAGACTGGCTAATCATTGGACAAGCAACAACTAAAACAACTCGAAGGCGATCTCTGGGCCGCGCTGGGCCGCTTAGTGGGTGGCCGAGAACTGCACCACTTGAACCAGTTTCTACTGCGGAGCTTTTCTTTACAGCGGATTGACTTCATCAAAAACAGAGGTGCTTTATGGCGAATTTCACCGAACTCAATGCCTTGTTCATCAACACGTCGCTGAAGAAAAAGGCGGAGGATAGCCATACACGACTGCTCCTGAATGCCTCCTCGTCGATCATGGTCAAGAACGGCGTTTCGGTTGAACACTTGCATCTGGTGGCACACGACGTTCCGCCGGGCATCTATCCGGATATGACAGAGCACGGATGGGAGAAAGACGAATGGCCCCGGATCTGGGAGAAGGTGACAGCGGCTGATATCCTGGTTGTGGGAACTCCGATCTGGCTTGGTGAAGAAAGCTCGATCTGCCGCATATTGATCGAACGCCTCTATGCGATGTCTGGTGAACTCAATACCAAAGGCCAGTCGGTTTTTTACGGCAAAGTGGGCGGCTGCGTGATCACCGGGAACGAAGATGGAATCAAGCACACGGCGATGTCCATAGGGTATGCGCTAAATCACCTGGGATATACAACACCGCCACAAGCGGATTGCGGCTGGATCGGCGAGGCCGGGCCAGGACCCTCGTATGGGGACGCGAAGGAGGACGGCGGGCACGTCGGCTTCGACAATGATTTCACGCAACGAAACACGACCATCATGACCTGGAACTGCATGCATCTTGCACGGATTCTCAAGGAGTCTGGTGGCATCCCGAACGAGGGGAATAATCGTGACGCATGGAAAGCCGGAGAACGGTTCGGCTTCGAAAATCCCGGTGGCCTCTGAAAAACGGGGCGGGTAACTGTCTGGACGGATCCGCCCCTGTCAGGTTTGAAAAAAAAATCAGGTTTCAGAAAAAGAAAAACCGGGCCACCCGTAACGGATCACCCGGCAACCGGCCGTGGCCGGAAAGGACTGTTTTTTGCTTGTTGATCAAGAGGAAGCGAAAAAGAATCTCGGCCCTCAGGACCCATCATAACGCGACCTGCGCTACTTAATCAAGCGGCTTATATACTTGCTGTATCTAGTTGAATATATTAGATATTGACTCCTGGATTGCGGCGGCGGCGGCGGCTGAGTCAGCGGCATCGCGAATGGGACGGCCGACCACGATGTAGTCGGCGCCGGCGGCAAAGGCTTCATCCACGGTCAGGGTGCGCTTTTGTTCGTCGACGTTGGCGACCGGCCGTATGCCCGGGCATACGGCAATCAGGCGATCATCGACTTCACGCCTGAGCGCAGCAACCTCCTGGCCGGATGAAATCACACCCGCGCAACCCAGCTCGAACGCGCGGCGGGCGCGGGACAGCACCAGCGCTTCGATATCGCAGGCAAAGCCGAGGTCGTCGAGGTCACCCTGATCGAGGCTGGTCAGGGCGGTGACGGACAGAATGCCCATCGAGCCGCGATTGGCGACCGCCGCCTCGATCATGGAATCGTTGCCGTGCACGGTCAGAAAGTCGACTTCGCGCCGGGCAAGCTGGGCGGTGGCGCGGCCCACGGTGGGCGGTATATCGAACAGTTTGAGATCGGCAAAGACGCGTTTGCCGGCCTGTTTGAGTTCATCGGCCAGTTCAAAATAGCCGCCGCTGAGAAACAGCTCCAGGCCGAGCTTGTAGAAGCGGACATGGTCGCCAAGCTGTTGAATCAGCCGGCGGGCCTGATCAATGTCCGGTAAATCCAGGGCGAAAATCAGCCGCTCGGCGGCCGGAATGGACTGGCGTGGGTCAGACGGTGGCATGAAAGTGCTCCAGAATGGACTCGGCAATGCGTTCGGGGTGGACCATGTGCAGATGATGGCCGCCCGGGCAGGCCACGATGGGGCCGCGCTGAGGCACGGCAGCCAGTCTCAGCGACATCGTGCGCTCGTCGAGCAGATCGCTGGGCGGATCGGAATGAATGTTGAGCACCGGCGCTTCGATATGCGCCAGCAGGTCAATCACCTGCGGCTCGGTATAGCGGTGCCCGGTCGGCCAGCTCAGGCGCTGATCATGGCCCCACTGCCAGCCACCGTCCACTTCAATCAGGCCGCGCTCGGCCAGCAGACCGGCGGCCGGGGCGGTCAGATCGTTACCCTGGCAGCGGGCCGCCACGGCGTCTCCGCGGCTGGCGTGAACACGCCGCTCGCGCGGTTTCGAGCGGGCCACCGCGGTCTGCCAGGCCTCGGCGGTCTTGTCGGCCGGCGCGGACAGTGGCCCCAAACCTTCAATCAGGGCGAGTGAGGCGACCCGTTCGGGCGCGGCGGCCGCCACCAGCGTGGCGACGGCCCCGCCGAGCGAATGGCCGAGCAGACAGACGCGGTCCCAGCCCAGTGCGTCGAGCACGGCCAGCACGTCGAATGTGTAGTCATCGAAATGGTAGTGCAGCCCGTCGGGGCGCCAGGCCGACTGGCCGTGGCCGGGAAAATCGATGGCGACCAGATCAACACCATCGAGCTGAGCGGCCAGTGGCCGGAAGGAGTTGGCGTTGTCAAGCCAGCCGTGCAGGGCCAGCACCGGGATATCACCGGCGTTGCGGCGCAGCGCGGCAATGCGTCCATCGAGCAGGTTGAGCGGCTCCATCAGCCCAAACGCTCCAGCGCGGCGTAGGCCAGCACCAGCCATTTGGGACCGGCCGACTCGAAATTGATCTGCACCCGGGCATTTTCGCCGCTGCCTTCCACGCCAATGACGGTACCGACGCCGAAGCGCTCGTGGCCGACCGTGGCACCGAGCTGAAAGGCGTGATCGCCGGGTGGTCCGGCGGAAAACGTCGCGACCGGTCCAGCAGGCTGCGGCCGCGGACGCACTTCCTCGATCAGCTCCCTGGGCAGCTCATCAAGAAAACGCGAAGGCCAACTGGTGCTGGTCTGACCGTGAAGCTGGCGCGATTCAGCGTAGCTCATGCACAGCTGGCGCATCGCACGGGTCATCCCGACATAGCACAGGCGACGCTCCTCGGCCAGCCGACCGGGGTCGTCAACGGATTTGTGGTGCGGGAACAGGCCCTCTTCCATGCCCGCCATGAACACCAGCGGAAACTCCAGGCCTTTGGCTGAATGCAGGGTCATCAGCTGCACACAGTCTTGCCATTGCTCGCCCTGGTGCTCGCCGGCCTCCAGCGCAGCCTGGGCCAGAAAAGACGCCAGCACGCTCAGGCCCGCCTGTTCATCTTCCAGCGGCTGGGCGAACGTCTCGGCGGCGCGCACCAGTTCAATCAGGTTTTCCTCGCGCGCCTCGGCCCGGTCAGGCGCTTCGCGCTGGGCATACCAGGCGGCAAGCTGGGACGATTCAACCACGGCGGCCAGCTTCTCGCCCAGCGCGCTGTCGGCAGTCTGGGCGGCCAGCTCGTCAACCTGCGCGATAAAAGCGGCCACGGCGCGCCCGGCCCGCGCGCTGAAGGCGCCGCTTGCAAGCATCGCCCGGGTCGCGGCGAACAGAGAGGTGGCGTCAGCGCGCGCGCGTTCGCGAATGGCCTCGATGGTGCGCTCGCCAATGCCGCGCGCCGGCACGTTGACCACGCGCTCGAAGGCCGGATCATCGTCACGACTGTGCAGCAGCCGCAGGTAGGCCATGGCGTCCTTGATTTCGGCACGTTCGAAGAAGCGCTGACCACCGTAGACCCGGTAGGGTATTGCTTCGGCCAAAAGTCCGTGCTCGAACAGCCGCGACTGGGCATTGGAGCGGTAGAGCACGGCGATCTCCGAGGCCGCCCCGCCCTGCTCAAGCCAGTCCTGGATGCGGGCGATGACGTAGTTGGCTTCTTCCTCGGCGCTCCAGGCGGC
>CALEIM010000053.1 GCA_937876395.1 uncultured Wenzhouxiangella sp.
AGCTCGGCGTCGGCCTCAAGGGCCTGACGAGCCCCGGCGAGAACCGTATCGGCACCGCCGTCACCGCTGAGCACATCAACGGCGACCGTGATGCTTTGCTGAACCAAACCGGATTCGTCCCGAAGCCAAAACAGCGCTGCTAGCCTTCGAGTTCGTCCTCGTCGATCTCGGGCGCGATCTCGACGACCTGGCGGCCGCGGTAGAAGCCTTCGGCTGACACATGGTGACGACGATGGGTTTCGCCGGTGGTCGACTCTTCTGACAGAGTCGGGGCGCTGAGGCTGTCGTGTGAGCGACGCATACCGCGCTTCGATGGGGTCTTGCGGCTTTTCTGAACTGCCATGGTTTCAATCTCCTGTATTGTTGTCCTTGTCACGCTGCCGCTTGAGCTCAGCGAGTCCGGAAAATGGTCGGTGAGTCTGGGCCGATGACCCTTCATCGGCCTCAACCTGGTCGGCCCCCGGGGCAATCGGCACCAGCGGCAGGCTCAGCAACAGCTCCTCGCCGATCAAACGTGCAATCTCGAGCTTCTTGTCCGGGCACAGCAGGGGCTCGTAATCGTCCGGCAGCCGTTCCGCCGCACGATCATCGGCCACGATCCCGACCGTCGAGTGGCTCTCGACCTCCTGCCAGAACACGCGCAGCGTGCGCTGACAGCGAAGTGGTACCGAACCGCTGACGGATACATCAACCCGCACCTGAGCCTGATCGTCCAGGGCAAACTGCAGCCGAAAGGCAATTTCAGTCGAGCCCGGATCGGCTATCATGCCTTCCAGACGCGGCAACCGCTTCAGGGGAATTGTTCCACTCAGTTCCCGCCCGACCGCAGCCGCCTTGTCCGGGTCAATCCAATCTGGAAAGTCTCGCGACATAAGCGGTCAATTATATCATCTGCACCGCTTCGACAGCAATTTACTGCCATGCGCCTGATTCTTGCTTCCAGCTCGCCGTACCGGGCCGAACTTCTGGCCCGTCTCGGCCTGGACTTTACCGCCATCTCGCCTGATATTGACGAGTCGCCCCGCCCTGACGAGGGTGCTGAAAGACTGGCCGTCCGCCTGGCGATTGCCAAGGCCCGGGCCGTCGCGGCGGATCATGCCGGCGCGCTGGTCATTGGTTCCGACCAGGTTGCCGTGTGCGAGAACCGCCTGCTCGGCAAACCGGCTACGCGCGAACGGGCCATCGCCCAGCTTGTATCAATGAGTGGACGGGAGGTGGTTTTCCATACCGCGTTGGCCGTATGCCACAACGACCAGATCGTCAGCGGCCAGACGCCAACTCAGGTCTACCTGCGCCGCCTTGAGCGCGATCAAATCGAGCGCTACGTCGACCACGACCAGCCGTTTGACTGTGCCGGAGCGATCAAAAGCGAAGCCCTCGGGATCAGCCTGACCCGGGCCATTGAAAGCGATGATCCGACGGCCCTTATCGGCCTGCCGCTTATCCGCCTGGTCGAACTGCTCGAACACTTTGGCTTAAGGCTGCCCTGAGCCCATTGGGCGGCTATGGTGATAAGCTTGCAACCTTGACCATACGCAGCAGCATGGAGTAGCGCCGGATGGCGACCAAGCCGGAAAAAGATCGTGCGTTCAAGCACTGGCATCTCGATACCGATCTCGATCAGATTGCCTGGCTGTATCTCGACCGTGGCGATGAGAAAGTCAATAGTCTGAGCTCGGAAGTGCTCGGGGAGCTCGAACGCATCGTCGAGCGACTTGAACAGGACCGCCCAGCAGGTCTGGTGCTGATGTCAGACAAGCCGAAGTCGTTTATCGTTGGCGCGGACGTTCGCGAGTTTGACGCCACCGATGATGTGGATGAGCTGCGCGCTCAGTTGGGTCGCGTTCACCGCCTTTTTGCAAGAATTGAAGCGCTGCCCTTCCCTACCGTGGTTGCGTTTGAAGGCTACTGCCTGGGCGGCGGTCTGGAACTCGCACTGTGCTTCGATTACCGCATTGCCCTCGATGCCGATCACACCCGGATCGGATTTCCCGAGGTCAACCTCGGGATTTATCCCGGCTTCGGCGGCTCAGGCCGCAGCATTCGTGCCATGGGCGGCGTCAAGGCCATGCAGATCATGCTGACCGGCAAGCTGCTCCGCGCCCCCGCTGCCAGGGCCATGGGTCTGATTGATCAGCTCACCGATCAGCACGGTTCGCTGCGCTGGGCGGCGCGCAACGCGATACTCAAGAAGCGCAAATCGCCCCGCCCCGGCCTGATGGCGCGCGCAACCACCTGGGCTCCTGTGCGCAAGATTCTCGCCGGACAAATGCGCAAGCAAACCGCCGCCAAGGCGCGCAAGGAGCACTACCCCGCCCCCTATGCGCTGATCGACGCGTTCGAACAGGCCGGTCATTCCAGTGCGGAAATGATCCGGATTGAGGCCGAGAAAGTACCGGCGCTGCTGGCCGGCGAGACTTCGCGCAATCTGCGCCGCGTATTTCGACTGATGGAAGCGCTCAAGGCACACGGCAAGCGCAGCGATTTCAAGGCCCGCCGGGTACACGTCATTGGCGCCGGCGTGATGGGCGGGGATATCGCTGCCTGGTGTGCGTCGAGCGGGCTCGAAGTGACCCTGCAGGATCGAGAGATGAAATACATTGAGCCGGCCATCAAACGTGCGGATTCGTTATTCAAACGCCGGTTCAAGACCGCCCCGGCCATGGCCGCCGCGCGCAGCCGCCTGGTGGCCGACGTCAAAGGCCACGGCATCGCCCGGGCAGACGTCATCATCGAGGCCATTTATGAAGACCGCGACGCCAAGCGCGAGCTGTTTGCCAAGCTCGACAAGGAAGCCAGGCGCACGGCGTTGCTGGCAACCAACACCTCGGCCATTCCGTTGGCCGAACTGGCCGATGTGCTCGACAAGCCTGCGCGCCTGATCGGCCTGCACTTTTTCAACCCGGTCGCGCGCATGCCGCTGGTCGAAGTGATCCACGATCCGAATCTTACCGACCGAAAATGCGTAGACGAGGGCTCAAGCTTTGCCGCCCAGATCGGCAAGTACCCACTGCCGGCCAGCTCCAGTCCCGGTTTCCTGGTCAACCGGGTGCTCGCCCCCTATATGCGCAATGCCATGCAGATGCATCGCGAAGGTATTCCCAAAGAAGCCCTGGACCGGGCGGCGGTGCAGTTCGGAATGCCGATGGGCCCGGTTGAGCTGGCCGATACGGTCGGCCTGGACGTTGGCCTGGGCGTGATCAAGACCCTGATCGGCGATGATGCCGGCGAAGAACGCCAGGTGCTCGAACAGATGGTCGAATCCGGCAAGCTGGGCAAGAAATCCGGCGAAGGCTTTTATCGCTGGAAGGACGGCAAACCGCAGCGCGATAGCGATGCCCATCAGGGGCATGATCTCGAAAGCCTGGCCGAACGGCTCATGGCGCCGTATTTCGATGAGTGCCGGGCCTGCCTGGCCGATAACGTGGTCGCCGATGCCGACCAGGTTGACGCCGGCATGATCTTCGGCACCGGCTTTGCGCCCTTCCGGGGCGGCCCGATGCATTACCTGGAGTCCCGCGCGAATCGTCCAACCTCCCCTGCCGACAAGGAGCCTTCCTGATGTCCGAGAGCAAACTGCGCAGAATTGCCATTGTTGGCGGTAGCCGCATTCCGTTCTGCCGCTCCGGCACCCTGTATTCCGACCAGACCAACCTGGACATGCTCAGTGCGGCGTTTCAGGGCGTGGTCAATCGCTACGGTCTGGCCGGCCAGAAGCTTGACCAGATCATTGCCGGGGCCGTGACCACCCATTCAAAGGACTGGAACCTGGCCCGCGAAGCGGCCCTGTCGACCGATCTGTCGCCGCTCAGCCCGGCGGTGACCCTGCAACAGGCCTGCGGCACGAGCCTGCAGGCCGTGATCCTGGCTGGCGCCCAGATCGCCTCGGGCCAGATCGAGTCGGCCCTGATCGGCGGGACCGACACCACCTCGGATGCGCCCATCGTCTTCAAGCGACGCTTCGCCCAGCGCCTGATGCAGCTCAACAAGGCCCGAAGCTTCGGCCAGCGGCTCAAAGCCTTCAAGGGCTTTGGCCTGTCGGAACTCGCCCCCCAGGCGCCGCGCAATTCCGAGCCGCGCACCGGCCTGTCCATGGGTCAGCACTGCGAGCGCATGGCCCGTGAATGGGAAATTGCGCGCAAGGACCAGGACCAGCTTGCGCTGGAATCCCATCAGAAGGCCGATCAGGCCTGGGAGGCCGGATTCTTCGATGACCTGGTCCAGCCCTACCAGGGCGTTACTCGTGACGCGATAATCCGGGCCGACACCTCGCTGGAGAAGCTCGCCAGCCTCAAGCCGGTCTTTGATCGTTCCAGACATGGCACGCTGACCGCCGGCAACTCAACGGCCCTGTCCGACGGCGCTGCTGCCGTGCTGCTGGCATCTGAAGACTGGGTGCGCGAGCACGATCTGCCGGTGCTTGCCTGGCTGAGCCACTCGCGCACCGCCGCGGTTGACTACGTCGACCGCGACGAGGGCCTGCTGATGGCCCCGACCGTGGCCGTCGCTGAAATGCTCCAGCAAGCCGGGCTGGCCCTGCAGGACTTTGATTTCTACGAGATCCACGAAGCCTTTGCCGCCCAGGTGTTATGCACACTCAAAGCCTGGGAGTCGCCGGCCTACTGCCAGGATCGGCTCGGTCTGGATGCACCGCTGGGCTCGATTGATCGCAGTCGGATGAACGTCCACGGCGGCTCGGTCGCCATCGGCCACCCTTTTGCCGCCACCGGTGCGCGCATTGTCGCCACCCTCGCCCACGTGCTTGAAAAAGCCGGCTCGGGCCGCGGCCTGATTTCGATATGCACGGCCGGCGGCATGGGCGTGGCAGCCATCCTTGAGCGCGACACCGGCAGCCGCCCGACGCCCAAGCGCAAAACGGCGACCAAAAAGATCAGCCAAACCGCCAGCAAGCCGGCTGTGGCCAAAAAAGCGGTGCGCAAGAAAAGCGCCAGCAAAAAGTCCGGCAGCAAGAAGGCTGGGGCCAAGGTCGACGACGGTCGCCCCGACACGGATTAAGCCTTGAACCGTCCACTGGCAGGGGCCCTGCTCTTTCAGGGTGGCGTATTGATTGTCGGCACCGCCCTGGCCCTGCTGCTGGGCCTGCGACCCTGGCAGCGAATGGAGCCGTCGGTCGCCATTGTGCTGATCTCGCTGATCGCTACCCTGCCCATGTTGGCGATGTTGTTGCTGCTGCGCCCTGGTCGCTGGCGCTGGCTGGACGAGTTGGCCGAACTGGTCAGGCAGTTTATCCAAATGGTCTTCACCGATGCCCCCCGCGGAGCCGTTTTCGGCGTCGCCGTGCTCGCCGGGCTGGGTGAAGAACTGCTGTTTCGTGGTGTGATCCAGCAGGCTCTGAGCGACGCCTGGTCGCCGGCTCCAGCCATTCTGGCAGCGTCGCTGCTGTTTGGTCTGGCCCACGCTGTATCCATGCCCTATTTCCTGTTTGCCTGCCTGATCGGCCTTTATCTGGGCGGTCTTTATCACTTTAGTGGCAATCTGCTGGTACCGATCCTGGTGCACAGCCTGTACGACTGGGTGGCGATTCACTACTATCGCCGGCAGCGGCTTTTTTTGAATCCGGAGTGATGGGTTAACATGTTCTTCGCGTCACATATTTGAGTGTAAAGTGGAACGAATTGGGCGCTACAGGATCGAGAGCGAACTGGGACGAGGATCCATGTCGATCGTCTATGAGGCATTCGATCCGCACATCAACCGTCATCTGGCGGTCAAGGTATTGCGCGAGCGCTACGCGCGTGATCTGACCAGCCGGCAACGTTTCCTGCGCGAGGCCCGTTCGGCCGGCGGCCTGAGCCATCCCAATATCGTCACCGTATTTGATGTCGGGCAGCACGAGGGCCTGCCCTACCTGGTCATGGAGCGGCTCAGCGGCCAAAGTCTTGAGGAGTATCTCGACGACGGTGGCACCCTCGATAGTAGCGGCATCCTTTCCATCGGCATCCAACTGGCCAGTGCGCTTGACTATGCCCATGAACGAAACATCATCCACCGCGACGTCAAGCCATCCAATATCTACTTCGATCCCGAATCCGGCCTGGTCAAGCTGGTTGACTTTGGCATCGCCGCCATCATTGATCGTCAGCACAGCGAGCGCGGCGCGGAATCCGAACGGCCCGATACGATCGCCGGCACGCCAAAATTCATGGCGCCTGAGCAGATCCAGGGCAGCGAGTTGGATGGCCGGGCCGACCTCTACGCCCTCGGCGTCGTGCTTTATCGTTTGCTCAGTGGGGAGCCGCCATTCAACGCCAACTCCATGGGCGCGCTCGTTCACCAGATCGTGTATCGCCCGCCGCCCAAGCTTCATGCTCACGACGACCACACCCCGCTTGATCTGATCGATCTGGTCCATCGACTGCTGGCCAAGGAGCCGGATGCCAGGCCAGCCAGCGGCCGGGCTGTACTTGAAGAACTCCAGGAAACTCGCGCTGACATGGAGCGCGGCCTGCTCAAAACCGTGCGCGGCACGCCAGCACTCTGGCGCTGGCTGGCGGTGTTTGGGCTGATGCTGATTGTGGTTCTTGGCGGTGGACTGGGCTGGGTTTACCAGAGCCAGACCGCTGCCATGGCCGAATCCACTTACGGCTACGGCGACGCCCTGGCGCGCGTGATTGCTCGGGAGACCGCTGAAGCCCTGATGCTCGACGACACCAGCGCTTTGGCCACCCTGGTGGCCGATTTCTCCCGGAGCCCCAGGGTGAGCTTTTTGCACATCAGTGACCGCAGCGGCCGTGTTCAGGCCAGCACCAACCCATATCTTCAGGGCGAGCCTCGCCCGGGGCTCGACACCGCCACGGTTGTGCGGGAGGCTGGCGGTGTCCGTCTGCTTTCGGGCAGGGATGAGCATTTCGAATTCCGGACCCCGATCAGCTATCAAACCCACCGAATCGGCGAAGTCCAGATCGGTATTGACAGTCGTCAGTTGACCCGTGCGGCGCGTATCACTCTGGGCATGCTGGGCCTGATTTTTACGCTCAGTTTGATTGTCATCGGCACCGGCTTCAGCCTGATGCACAGGCAACAGCAGCGCTCTGTGCAGCGCGTCGGGCGCGGCTTGACGCGCATCGCACTCGGCCAGTACGACACGCGGCTGGAAGCTGATCGCCAGGATCCGCTGGCTCCCTTGTCTGAACGGTTCAACGACATGGCCAAGCGGCTTGAGGAGCGGCATGGCTTTGTAAAGCGCAGGCCGGCCGAAAGCGTGTTGCCCGACCTTACCGAGTTCAGCAGCGATGCAACCGTTGAAGTCGAGACTCCGATTGACGATACCAAGGTGTTGCCCCTGACCGACCGCAAGAGCCGTCGCAGTCAGGAATAAGAGTTCGTCACTCCGGCGGCAGGTTCTCAAGCTGTTGCTGGATGCGCAGCCCGCGCTCCAGATAGATGCGCGCCGGTGCAAAATTCGCGTCAACCTCCAGCACCTGCTGCCATAAAGACACCGCCTGATTCACCTTCTGTTCGCGCCAGGCCGACAGGGCGCGGACATGAAAATGATCGACCAGCGCGCTGCGGGTCGCGTCGTATTCAGCCTGGTACGGACCGCCTGATTCACCCTCGGGGCTGCCAATGAATGTGATCCTGGCCGCTTCATGATCACCGGCATCCAGCTGTGCGCGAGCTTCGAGCAGGCTGAGCCGAAAAAGAACCTTGTTCATGCCGGGCGCAAACGGTGCCTGTTCGACGTGCTCTCCCAGCCATGGCGCGGCCTGCTCCAAAAGTTGCAGTGCTCGCTGGGGCGCATCGTCGATCCAGGCGCTTTCGGCCAGTTCACTGGCCAATTTGGCCAAGCGTTTGCTCAGCCGCGCATCCAGCGGCCCGACATGGGCGGCGCTGATTAACAGCGAATAGGCACGCAGACCTTGGCCGCGGCGGATCAGATCATCCGTGGCCTCGACCAGTTCATCCGAATCCAGATGGTCTTGTGACGAAGGCGGAACGGCCGCTTCCGGCAGGCTGTCGACGGGTTTTGCCGCGAGCGGCACGACCAAGCGCTGCCCGGGCCTTAGCAGCCGCGGCCGCTGGATGTCGTTCAGACGTGCCAGCGAAAAAAACAGTAGTGAATTTCCTGCATGACGCGCGGCAATGGCCGACAGACTGTCGCCGGGCCCGACTTCAATTTGCTGAAACTGGTCGCCGAGCATGGCTTCCGGTGGTTGCTGGATCTGGGCCAGCAGCAGCCGGGCGATTGAGTCTGCCGGTCGCTCAGCCAGAATCTGTTCAAGCAGGGCTTCGGCATGTTCGGCATCACCCTCCTGCAGCAGCTCCAGAGCCTGGTCAAGTTCAGAAGCTTCGGCCGGCCCGTGATGCGGAGCAACATCGATTTCCGGTTCATCTGTACCGGGCTCGCGCACCGGCATGTACTGACAGGCAGAAAGAGCGGCCAGCAGCAGCACCAGGACGAAAACTCGAGGAAGGTCGCCAAGGCGAGGCATGGACTGCGATCTTCTCACTGTTGAGGCGGGATTATTGCAAGTTTACCCCAGCGTTCGATCAGCGGCCCAGCAGTTCGGGCAGCGCCAGGCTCAGGCTCGGCCAGAGAGTGATAATCAACAAAGCGATCAGCAACAGGCCCAGGTAGGGTCGCGTCGCGCGCCATACGCTGGCCTGATCGCGGTCCAGGCGATGGCTGGCCAAAGCCAGATTGATGCCCAACGGTGGCATCAGGCTGGCGATCTGCAGATTGACCAGAAACAAGATGCCCAGGTGCACCGGATCAACCCCAAAAGCCAGGCCAAGCGAAATGAGCAGGGGTGCCAGAATCAGCAGCACGGCAAAGCCGTTGATCAGCAGGCCGGCAAGCACAATCAGCAGGTTGATCAGCAACAAAAATGCCAGTCGACCTTGAATGAAAGGCGCGGTCCAGGCAACCAGCCGCTGCGGAATGCCGGCATCGATCAAGACCGTGGCCAGGGCCATCGACAGACCCAGAATCAGGAGAATGACGGCCACTAAAACCATGGACTCGCTGATGATGGCCGGTAGACGGGAAAATCTGATCTCGCGCCGAATCACGACCAGACTGAGCAACAGCCAGGCAGCCGAAATCACCGCTGCTTCAAGCGCCAGCAGCACGCCCGAGTAGATGCCACCGATCACCACCAAGGGCAGCGGCAGCTCCCAGGCGGTGGCCCGCAGGCTGGGCATAAACGGTTTGCGCAGCGCCGGATCCAGGGTTTGATGGCTCCGCGATCGGAGCGCGTATCCGGCCATCAAAAGCAGGATCAGCAGGCCCGGCAGCACGGCGGCGAAAAACAGGTCATTGAGCTGTACGGCAGCCCGCGGAGCCACCTGCCCGACGATCAGCGCATACAGAATCAGCGGTAGCGAAGGGGCCAGCAGCAAGCCAAGACCGGGGCCAGCTGCAACTATGCCGAGGCTGGCTCGATCGGAATAGCCGGCCTGGGCCAGCCCGGGCAGCAGCAGGCCGCTCAAGACCAGCAGGGTCAGGCCAGGAGCGCCGGTCAGGGCGCTCATCACGGCACACAGCAGCAGGGCAAGCACGACCAGACCGCCCTGCCGTCGGCCGGAAATTGCACGACTCAGGTCAAGTATCCGTGCCGGCGTTTTGCTACGACCAAGCAGCACGCCGGCAAAGGTGAACAAAGGCAATGCGGCCAGCATCGGCAGCTCGCCGATGCGAATAAACTCCATGGCCGCCAGGCCCGGGTCAAGCCCGACCTGCCAGTATGCGCTCAGTGCAGCCAGGCCGAGAACGGCGAACAAAGGCACGCCGAGGACCGCCAGAACGACTAACAGGAGCGTGATCACGGATGCTTGCTTGGGTCTTCAAGCGGGGGTAGCGCGATACCTGGCGGGCTGACAAACCAGGCCAGAAAGCGCGCGGCCATAAGGCCAAAACCAATCGGTACGATTACCTGGACCTGCCAGTTTGGCACGGCCAAAAAGGCCGTGGTCCGAAATTCATATTCCAGCGCAACGACACCCAGACTGGTCCAGGTCAGGGCCAGGCAAATCAAGGCCGCAGCAAAGCTTGTCAGACGCTGCATCCAGGGCAAAAGCGCGGCCGGTACCAGCTGATCGAGCAGGTCGATGCGGATATGGCGAAGCTCACGGCTGGCGACCACGCCGCCAATCATCACCAGCCACAGCACCAAAGCGCGCATCGCCGGATCCGTCCAGGACAAGGTCTCGCTATCGAGCACACGTGTACCGAGCTGGATCAGACCGAGCCCGAGCAGCGCGAAAAAAATCACGCTCAGCAGGCCGTATTCCAGATGCCGGATCAGCCGGTCGAGTTGATCGAACCAGTCAGGGCGGCCTTCATTCACACATTGTTCCCTGCCGCCAGCTCCGGCCAAAATCGGATCACGGAGCACGCACCACCAGGCCGGCCGCCTCGGCAGTATTCTGCATCAGGGTGGCAACTGTCATCGGGCCAACGCCGCCCGGGACCGGCGTAATCCAGGCCGCCCGACGGGATGCGGCGGCAAAATCGAGATCACCGTGCAGCTTGCCATCGTCGCCGCGGGTGATGCCGACATCGACCGCAATGCAGCCAGGTCGCACCCATTCAGCCGGCACGATTCCGTGCTTGCCAACGGCGACACAGAGCAGCTCCGCCCGTCGAACATGGGCCTCGAGGTCGCGGCTGAAACGATGTGCGACAGTCACCGTCGCGCCGGCAAGGAGCAGTTCCAGCGCCAGCGGTCGGCCCACGATATTGGATGCCCCGACAACCAGGGCATTCATGCTTTTGGTGTCGATGCCATGGGCCGACAACAGCGTCATGATGCCGCGCGGCGTACACGGTCTGAGCCCGGGATCGCGCATCGCCAGGCGTCCCATATTGGCCGGATGAAAGCCGTCAACATCTTTTTCCGGTGCGATGCGACGGGTCACGTCATGAGGGTTGAGGTGTTCCGACAACGGGAGCTGGACCAGAATGCCGTCGACACTGCTGTCGCGATTGAGATCATCGATCAGGGCGAGTAGTTCGCCGCGACCCACACCGTGGTTGAGGCGATGGCTGGTCGAGTTGATTCGCGCCTGCTCGCAGGCGCGGACCTTGTTGCGCACATAGACCTCAGAAGCGGGGTCATCACCCACCAGGATCACGGCCAGGCCGGGCACACGATGGCCGTCATCACAAGCCTGCGATACCGCTTCGGCGACGTTGGCAATCAGCCGATCGGCCACCGTCCGGCCATTGAGAATTTGGGCATCCTGGCTCATCATGGCCGGCATTGTAGCGTAGGATGAAGGGGCAAGCCCGAGGATCAAAAATGAATCTGTACAACCACCATTTCATGGATCTGAGCGGCGACCGCATCTACACGGAGCGCTACCGCAACCAGCCCTTTCTGATCGTCAATATCGCTACCGGGGGCCGCTTTGCTTCCCAGTTCAGGCAGCTCCAGCAGCTCCATAGCCGCTTCGGTCGGCACGGCCTGGTCATCCTGGCCATTGCGGCAACGGATTTCGGTGATGAACCGCGTAACGAAGCCGGCATAGAAAGGTTTCTGCGCGAAAACTACCCGTACAGCTACCGCGTGACCCGGCGCACCACCATCACCGGCGCGGATGCGCATCCCCTGTTTCGGGAAATATTGCAGGAAAAAGGCCACTTGATGCTGCCTGATGCAAGCTTCTACAAGTATCTGTTTGATCGACACGGCGATCTGCTCGAGCGCTGGAGACCGGAAGTGCCACCCGACGATCCCGGCCTGGTGCGCGCCATCAATCAGCAACTTGGTATTGGTGTCTAAGCGCCAGGAGCCTGTCGGATTTCACCCGACAGGCTCCTAGCCCTTGCGGTTTTTGGTGCGCGCAAACTGGCGCAGCCGGCGGCGCTTTTGCAGCTGGCGCGGGCTGAGCGGATTGCGCCGGCCGGCATAGGGATTTTCTCCCTCACGAAATATCAGATGAACCGGCACGCCGGTGAGCTCGAAGCGCTTTCTGAAGCTGTTGATCAGGTAGCGCCGGTACGATTCGGGCAGGCCGGAGGTTCGGCTGCCGTGGATGATGATGCGGGTCGGAAACTGGCCGCCACTGTGAGCGTAGCGGAGCTTGGGTGTTTTGCGCTGCACGGCCGGCGGAGGGTGCGCCTGGACCGCATCGATCAGAGTCCGGGTCAGCGCCCCGGTCGACAAACTCTGGGTTGCGGCGGCGTAAACGTGCTCCACTGCATCGGTCAGTTCGCCAAGCCCGCTGCCGTGCAGCGCTGAAATGGTAGCTACCGGCGCAAAACGCGCGAAATCGAGGCGTTCAGCGACTTCCACCAGCAGCTTGCGACGCTGCTCGGCGTTGATCGCATCCCATTTGTTGAGCCCGATGACCAGGCCTCGCCCAGCCTCAATCACATGCCCGGCCAGACGCGCGTCCTGATCGGTAACACCTTCGACAGCGTCACACACCAGGCACACGATCCGGGCCTGCTCGACCGACTGCAGTGCCTTGATGGTTGAAAACCGCTCGACGCCCTGATGGCTGCCGCGTCTGCGGCGAATGCCGGCGGTGTCGATCAGGTGATAGGTCACGCCGTCGCGCTCAACCGTGGCGTGAATCGGGTCACGGGTCGTCCCGGCAATTGGCGTGGCCAAAGCGCGCTCTTCGCCCAGCAGACGATTGAGCAAGGTGGACTTGCCGGCGTTGGGCCGTCCGATCAGGGCCAGGCGCAGTCCGTCCTTGTCCGGCAGCGCACTGCTGCCGTCATCCGGCAGTTGGTTCAGCACCGCTTGACGCAGACTTTCCAGCCCGCGCCGATGGCTGGCGGCCATTGCAATGGCCTTGCCCAGACCAAGTTCAGACGCTTCGGCCAGGGCCATGTCGGCATCCAGTCCATCGGTCTTGTTGACTGCGTGAATGACCCGTTTGCCGAGCTGACGTAACTGCCGGGCAATCTCATGGTCCATCGGCACGATCCCGGCCCGGGCATCGGTCAGAAAAACGATCAGATCGGCCTCGTCGATGGCAATGCGCGTTTGCGCCTGGGCGCCCAGCTCAACGTCATCGCCGGCATCGTCGAGGCCGCCGGTATCGACCAGGATCAGGGTACGTGAATCCATCTCGGCCCGGCCGTAAATGCGGTCGCGGGTCACGCCGGGAATATCGGCTACCAGCGCATCGCGGCGGCCGGTAAGCGCATTGAACAGGGTCGACTTGCCGACGTTGGGACGGCCGACAATTGCCACGACCGGTACGGCAGACATATTGCGACGACTTACTGGTTGGAGCCGCCAACGCGCCAGGCGCTGAGTCCGCCATCTTCGTCGAGCAGATACACGCGATTGCCAACCACCAGCGGAGCCGTGGCCGGTGCGTTGCGAGAGCCTCTGGCTCGGGCAACGATGCGCCCGCTGTCGGTATCGTGGAAATGCAGATAGCCTTCGAAATCCGCCGTGACCAGCAAATTGCCGACAAACACCGGACGGGTCAGACTGCGATTCAGCAGTTGTTCGTCACGCCACAGGGTGGCGCCGTTGCGCCGATCTATCAGCCAGACGCTGTCATCGCGATCGCTGGCTGCAAGCTGAGTGCGGCTCAGGCTGATGCCGCTGGCCGAAGCCAGATCCTTGACCCACAGGATGCGGCCGGACTCAAGCGCCAGCCCGGCCAGGCGACCATGGTAGGTCACGACGTACAGCTCAGACCCGACTGCGACCATCGGGCCGTCGATATCAGCCAGACGATCGAGCTCGGTACGGCCTTCGGCAACGCTGACCTGCTGCTCCCACAAGACCGAACCGTCAGCCACGCGGAGCGCGATCACCCGACCGTCGTCATAGCCGATATAAGCCTGTCCGGCGCGCACAAACGGCGGGCTGTTGCCGCGCAGGGTCAGCAGCGGAACGCTGCGATCATAAACCCAGCGACGTGAACCGTTTGCGGCATCCAGGCCGAAGACTCGGCCGTCGATGCAGCGCACCACGATCACCCCATCGTGCAGCACCGGCTCAGCCAGAATTTCCGACGACAACTGGGCGCGCCAGCGAATCGTCCCGCTGTTCTCATCGATTACGACCAGCTCACCTTCAAAGGTGCCAACCATGATCAGACCGTCGGCCAGGGACGGCCCGGCCGAAATCGGCAGATCAATATCAATGCGCTGGGCCACCCGACCCGACTCTGCGTCGATCGCGGTGATATCCCCACGATGACCGGCCAGCCAGATTTGCGCGCCCTCGGCAACCGGCTCAATCGCCGGGCGACTGCGGCTGATGCCGCTGCCGGCATTGGACGACCACAGCTGGCTGACCTCAACGGTTTGGGTAATCTCGGCCAGCTCAGCCGGTTCTGGCGCGTTGCTGCCGGTGCTGAACCAGCCGCCGATGGTCTGGCACCCGGCCAGAAAAAGAGGCAACATCAAACAGACGATCAGGCGCCCGTAGCGGGTCACGAAGCGTCTCCGCTGGCGACTGCGGCATCGATCTTGATCTGCAGTTGACGCGGGTTGATACCATCGGCTTCACGCCGTTCCAGGGCCGCCTGCCAGGCGCTGCGGGCCTGGTCAAACTGGCTCAGCTCGAACAGCACATCACCACGGGTTTCGTCCCAGGCCGCTTCATAGCCGGCCGGAGCCGTGCCGTCCAGCAGGGACAGCGCATCCGGGTATTCGCCCTGGGCTTCAAGCACGCGTGCCAGGCGCAGGCTGGCCACAGGCCAAAGGGATCTGAGACGACGATTGTCCAGCACATCGCGATAGATCTGCTCAGCCGGCGTCAAGCGCCCATCCTCGACCCACGCCGCGGCGAGCTGCATCCCCGCCAGGCCGGTATAGGCAGTCTGACCCACTTCATCGACCATGGTCTGGTATTCGCCGGCCGCCGCCTCGCTGCCCTCGTTGCTCAGGCGCTGATTGACCGCATGGTAGTACTCGGCAGCCAGTGATTGCTGATTGGCCTGGTGGTCCTGCCACTGGCGAAAACCGAAGATCCCGGCGAAAGCCAGGATCAGCCCGATGATGATTGCCGAGCTGTATTCCTTGATCCAGCGTCGGACGCGTTCGCCCTGTTCATGTTCGTCATATAGTTCTACGGCCATAGTGTTGTGTCCTCAAGAAAACGGCAGTGAAAGTCGGCGCAACCGCCTATTTTAATGCTAAATCGGCAGCGAGCAATGCGGATAAATGTGACGCCAGCCGTTCAATGCCAACCAGCTCCTGGTGGCCCGACTCGGCGCGCAGGTCCTTGAGCCCGACTTCGCCGCGGGCCAGCTCGGATTCACCGAGTATCACGCACCAGCGCGCGCCGCTGCGATCGGCCCGCTTGAACTGGGCGCGCATACTGCCGCCGCCCAGGGCGCTGGCCACGCTCAGGCCCGGTGATGCATCTCGGAGCCGTTCGGCCAGCTTGAGCATTTCAGCTGGTGCCGCCTGGCTGACGATATACACCTGCGGCTGCTGCGAGCACTGCCGGCCGCTGGCTTCGAGCAGTCCAAGCAGGCGCTCGACGCCTAGGGCAAAACCAATGCCTGGCGTATCACGGCCGCCCTGAATGGCGACCAGGTCATCATAGCGACCGCCGGCGCAGACCGTGCCCTGGGCACCCAGATCTTCGGTAAGCCATTCAAACACGGTTCGGCAATAGTAGTCCAGGCCGCGCACCAGGCCGCTGTTGAGTGTGTACTTGATGCCCAACTCATCGAGCAGCCGGCAAACTTCGGCAAAGTGCTGGCGCGCATCGTCACCCAAGGCATCGGCCAGGCGCGGAGCTTCGGCCATGATCTGCCGGGTTCGCTCATTTTTGCTGTCAAAAATGCGCAGTGGATTGCTGTCCAGGCGACGCTGGCTGTCGGCATCAAGCTCGTCACGCCACGGCTGCAGATAATCCACCAGAGACTGTCGGTAGCGGGCACGATCCTCGCGATCACCCAGGGTATTGATTTCGAGTCGAACCCGGTCGGTCAGGCCGAGCTGTCGCCACATTCGTTCACCCATGGCGATCAGCTCGGCATCGGCAGCGGCCGATTCCAGGCCAAAGAGCTCAGCGCCGAACTGATGGAATTGCCGCTGGCGCCCTTTCTGCGGCCGCTCATGCCGGAACATCGGCCCCTGGTACCAGACTTTCAGGCCAGGGGTGTGCAGCAGCCCGTGCTGGATGGCGGCGCGCACGACACCGGCGGTACCTTCCGGCCGCAGGCTGAGCAGCTCGCCATTGCGATCCTCGAAAGCGTACATCTCCTTTTCGACCACGTCAGTAGCCTGTCCGATTGCGCGCGTAAATACGTCCGCCTTCTCCAGCAGCGGCATCCTGATTTCGTGGAAATCATAGACTGTGAACAGCTCTCGGAGCTGGCCCTCCAGCCACCGCCAAAGCGGCGTGTCGGCGGGCAGAATATCGTGCATTCCACGAATGCTTTGATTGGTTTTCATCCCTTCGGGCCTTGACATACAATCCAAAAAAACAAGCCCGCCGGGGGCGGGCTACACTCGAATCCTGACGGTGGAGCAATGGTCAGCCAGCGCGGCGTCAGGCTCCGGTTCAGTGTTCAACCGCTCCGTCGGACCCAATGCGGATTCGGGCCACGTCCGCACTGTCCTGGCCTTCCCAGGCGAGGAGTTTGCCATTGAGCTCCAACGACACCGCACTGGAGCGTCCAAGTAGCAGCGTAAACGGTGGCTCGCCCTGGTACATGCGCTGTTGACCGGCGCGCATCAGATCGTATTCCAGCCGCGTGCCTGCCGCGTCGTGAATCTCGATCCAGCTATCTTCAAGCAGCTCCAGCCGAATCTGGCTCGACAGCGCGGGATCCGGTTCGACGGGCACGACGACATCATCTGGCGGATCCGCAATCAAGGGTGCAGGCGGCTCCGTCTTGCGCTGCGGGCGAATCGGAGACAGCGGCAGTACGGATGCAGAGACGTGTCCCGCCTCCTCCGACCCGCTGGCTTGATTCCGCCCACTGAGCGGCATCGGCCCGTGGATTGCCGGCTGGCTGCTGTTCTGCTCGGCAAGCCGGGGTTCAACCAGGCTTGCCTCACGGTCGATGATGCGCGAGCCATTGGCAATGAACGAGTAGGCAAGAGGGGCAACAATTGCTATTGTTACAACAGCATATGTCACAATCTTGAGGTAGCGCTCGAACTGCCACTGCCCCTTGCTTGCCGGCATGACCTGCTGCAGCGGAGGCATGGCATCTTCGTCGATCCTGGCCAGTAGCGCTGCTGCATCCATCTCCAGCAAACGGGCATAGTTGCGTATGTAGCCGCGCCGATAGATGCTGGAAAGATGTTCGACCCGGCCGGTTTCCAAGTCGTTGATTATCATCCCCGGCAGACGCAGGGCCTGCCCCGCTTCGCGTTGATCCAGACCGCGCGCCTCTCGTTGCTGGCGTAGCTCGGCGCCGACCTGGCGGAATGTTTCTTGCTGCTGCTCGTATCGTTCAGTCAGTTCTTCGCTGCTTGTGTCAATCATCTTGGCTGGTCTGTAGTCTTGTTTCACGCGCTTCGGCCGAGTCTGGAAAACTCAGCTCAAGGCGCTGCAGGTAGCGCTGGGCTTCTCGCTCGTTATCCAGACGACGCTCCACGCGGTATCCCAGCGCCAGCGCAGCCGGGTCTTCGCCCGCTTGCGCTTCGAAACGCTGCAAGAATGCACGTGCCCGAAAGGCGTCGCCCTGCTGTTGATAAAGTCTCGCCAGATGATACAGCGCGGCGGGATATTCTGCATTGATGGCCAGCGCTTCACGCAGTTGGTGCTCCGCGCGTTCCGTCTGACCACCGTCGAGCGCACAGGCTCCGGCGTTGGCATGTGCGACTTCGCGGGTGGGGTAGAACGGGTCGGCGATGGCGCGATCAAAATAAGGTCCGGATTCAACAAACTCGCCCTGGCGGCACAGGAAGGTCGCAAAGCTGTTGAGCGTTGCCCCGTCTTCAGGCGCGAGGCGGACCGCATCGCGCTCTGGGAGGCGTGCCGGGACGTCCTCCGCCACTGGATCGACCACGGCGTGCGGATCTTCCGCGTGGACAACCCCCACACGAAGCCGGTCGCGTTCTGGGCGTGGGTGATCGACAGCCTCCGCCGTGACCACCCCGACCTGGTGTTCCTCGCCGAGGCCTTCACCGCGCCGACGATGATGGCCAAGCTGGCAGAGGTCGGCTTCAGCCAGAGCTACACGTACTTCACCTGGCGCCACGAGGCCTGGGAGCTCCGCGACTACGTCACCGAGCTCACCCAGGGGCCGCTCAGCGAGTACATGCGACCGTCGTTCTGGCCCAACACCCCGGACATCCTGCCGATCTCCCTGGAGGAAAAGGGAGAAGCGCATTTTTTGATCCGGCTCTCCCTGGCAGCCACCCTGTCTTCCAACTATGGCATCTATGGCCCGCTTTTCGAGCTGGGTCTCAATAAAGCGTATCCGGGTAAGGAAGAATATATTGATTCCGAAAAGTATGAAATCAAAAACTGGGATTGGGAGCGGGACACCAAAACCAAACAGCTGATCACACGGGTCAATCAGATCAGAAAGGAGAACACAGCCCTACAAAGTACTTGGAACATCACTTTTCATGACACTGACAATCAGCAACTGCTCTGCTACAGCAAAATGGATGAGGCCAAAGAAAACAAGCTCCTGATGATCGTAAGCCTAGATCCCCTTCACACCCAATCCGGCTGGGTGAAGGTGCCTATGCATGAATTTGGCCTTCCCGAAAATGAACCCTATGTATTGCATGACCTTATCAGTGACCAGAGGTATTCATGGAAGGGTGAATGGAACTATGTAGAATTACGGCCCCATGAGATGCCAGCCCATTTGTTCAGGCTCGAAACCCTTTAATCACAAACTCGGAAAAACATGATTGATAAAAATGAAATTGAAGATAATGTCTATTGGTACAAAGATGCCATTATCTATGAATTACATATAAAAGCTTTTTATGACAGCAACGGGGATGGCGTTGGCGACTTTCAGGGGCTTTTGGAAAAGCTGGACTATCTCGAAGATCTGGGCGTGACCGCCATCTGGTTGCTCCCCTTTTATCCTTCTCCCCTTCGTGATGATGGCTACGACATTGCCGATTACTATACCATCAACCCCACCTATGGCGACATTAAGATCTTCAAGCAGTTTATCAAAGAAGCCCATAGGAGAAAC
>CALEIM010000054.1 GCA_937876395.1 uncultured Wenzhouxiangella sp.
TGAGCCCTATGCACAGGCCCTGAGTGCGGTCGGTGGCCAGCCTTCCTATGAGTGGTCCACTCAAGGTCCTTTGCCGCCGGATCTTGAGTTGGACCCAGACAGCGGAATGCTCTCGGGCGTACCCGCACAAATCGGCACATTCACGATCAACGTCATAGTTGAGGATGCCGATAGCAACAGTGCGGAACGAAAATTCACCCTGCGCATCAACGGTCCCGACGAGCTATTTTCCGACCGCTTCGAGGACCGTTGATGAGAACGGTATTTTCGGATCCTCGATGGGTGAAATGTAGCACGGCATTTATTCAATCGTGGGTGAACCCGCTCCTCCAGAGGTGCTGACCGGTTGCCATGGTTTCTGTAGGAGCGGGTTCAGCCCGCGATTGAGAGCACTCGCAAGCTTGTCATTACCCCTCAATCCGGGTAGGTTGAACCTTTGTCGAGGGGAGGGCAGTTCGTGCCCATTTCATGGAATGAAATCCGCGACCGCGCCACGCGCTTTGCCCGCGACTGGCAGGACGGCAGCGATGAGCGCGGTCAGGCGCAGACGTTCTGGAATGAATTTTTTGCCGTGTTCGGCATGCACCGTTCGCGCGTCTACAGCTTTGAGAAACGGGTAGCGAAGCTGGATGGTGCATCGGGATTTATCGACTGTTTCTGGCCCGGCACGCTGATTACCGAACATAAGTCACGCGGCAAGTCGCTCGACAAGGCGCATCTGCAGGCGCTGGACTATCTTGATGGCCTGAAAAGCCGCGAGCAGCCGCGCTATCTGGTGGTCAGCGATTTTGAATTCATGCGCCTCTACGACATGGAAACCGGCAGCGAGCACGAGATTGCCGTCGCCGAACTGCCAAAGCACATCAAGCTGTTCGGCTTTATCGCCGGCTATCAAACCCAGGAAATCCGTCCCGAAGACCCGGTCAACGTCAAGGCCGCCGAGCGCATGGGCAAATTGCATGACCGGCTGAAGGATTCCGGCTATGACGGCCATGATCTTGAAATCATGCTGGTGCGCCTGCTGTTTTGCATGTTCGCCGATGACACCGGCATTTTTCAGCCGGCCAAATCCTTCGAGGAATGGATCGACACCCGCTCGCGTGAAGACGGCTCTGATCTGGGCGCTTTGCTGGCGCGCTTTTTTCAGGCCGTCAATACACCGCGTGATCAGCGGGCAAGCGCCATTGATGAACAACTCAATCAGTTTCCCTGGATCAACGGCGAGCTGTTTGCTGAATCCATCCGCATAGCCGATTTTGACAGCCGTATGCGCGAAGCGCTGCTGGAAGCGTGCGCGCTGGATTGGAGCGGCATATCGCCGGCGATCTTCGGCGCGCTGTTCCAGTCGATCATGGACCCGCAGGCACGCCGCAACCTGGGCGCACATTACACCTCTGAGGCCAACATCCTCAAACTGATCGGGCCGCTCTTTCTTGACGATCTGCGCGCCGAGTTCGAGCGCGTCAGAGCCAATCGAAACAAGCTGTTCGAGTTTCACAAAAAGCTCAGAAACCTGACCTTCTTCGACCCGGCCTGCGGCTGCGGAAACTTTCTGGTGGTGGCCTATCGCGAACTGCGTCTGCTGGAGCTTGACGTGCTGCGCGCCGCGCGCGACGGCAGCCAGATGATGCTTGACATCCATTCCATCATCAAGCTCGATGTTGACCAGTTTTTCGGCATCGAGATCGAAGAATTTCCGGCCCAGATCGCGCGCGTGGCACTGTGGCTGACCGACCATCAGATGAACCTGAAAGTCGGCGAAGAGTTCGGCATGTACTTTGCCCGCATCCCGCTGAAAACCTCGCCGCGCATCGTGCACGACGACGCCCTGAACGTGGATTGGGCCGAAATCGTGCCGCCGGATCGTCTGAGCTACCTGCTCGGCAATCCGCCGTTTATCGGCTCGAAGTTCATGACCGCCGACCAGCGCGCTCAGCTCAAGCAGGTGTGCGGCGGCATCAGAGGCCACGGCGTGCTCGATTACGTCACCGCCTGGTATTTCAAGGCCGTGCGCTACTTGCAGGGCGAATATGGCAACAGCGATCCGGAGCTGTCAGCCGCCATGGATGAGTTGTTCGGCACCATCAAGAACCCGGCCCTGCGCGTGGCTTTTGTCTCCACCAACTCCATCTGCCAGGGCGAGCAGGTCGGCGTGTTGTGGCAGTGGATGCTGGAAAGAGGCATGCACATCCACTTTGCTCACCGAACCTTCCAGTGGACCAACGAGGCGCGCGGCAAAGCCGCCGTGCACTGCGTGATTATCGGCTTTGGCGGTGAAGAGCGCGACGACAAGCGGATTTTTGATTACCTCGATCCGAAAGCTGAACCGCAGGCCCTGCCGGCTGCCAATATCAACCCGTATCTGGTGGATGCGCCGGATGTGGTTTTACCGAAGAGAAGTCTACCAATCTCGGAGGTGCCGATAATAAAGTTCGGAAACCAGCCAATTGATGGAGGTCATCTGCTTCTCTCTCAAGAAGAGTATGCAGCCTTACAAGTCGAGCATTCTGCCGCACTGCGATTTGTCAGAGAGTATGTTGGTGCCAGGGAGTTTATTAATGGCGAAAAGCGTTATTGCTTATGGCTTCAGGAGTCAGATCCATCGGAATACAGGAATGTTGGTTTCATAACGGAGCGCCTGAAAGCCGTCAGGGATTTCCGACTGGAAAGTACACGCGACGCAACCCGTGAGTTGGCCAGAATTCCATCCCGTTTTGCCTTTGTTTCTCACGAGGCATCAGACTACATCATCATTCCAAGCGTCTCTTCGGAACGGCGTGAATATATTCCCATGGGGTTCTTGCCCGAAAGGGTGATCGCAAGCAATCTCTGTCTGATCATTCCGAAAGCTGGCCGCTATCACTTCGGCATCCTGACCTCCACCATGCACATGGCCTGGGTACGCAGCGTCTGCGGTCGACTGAAAAGCGACTTTCGTTACTCCGCCGGCATCGTCTACAACAACTTCCCCTGGCCCGACCACCCCAAGCCCGAGCAGCGTCAGCGCATCGAAACCGCCGCCCGGGCCGTGCTCGACGCCCGCGCCAGCCACCCCGAAGCCAGTCTGGCCGACCTCTACGATCCACTCACCATGCCGCCGGACCTGCTCAAAGCCCACCAGAACCTGGACCGCGCCGTCGACCGCGCCTACAGCCGCAAAACCTTCACCGGCGACGCCGACCGCGTCGCCTTTTTGTTCCAGCGCTACGCCGAGTTGATGGGCGCAGAAACATGAGCCCGGCTGAACGCTTTGGCTGGTCTTGGGAACGCATCGAGTGGTGGGACTGGTGGGTGCCCTGTCCCGCATGCGGCTATCCCACGGCGGTATTCGACATGGAGTACTGCGATTTCTGCTGGTGTATACCCTTCGATTTTTTATCCAAGCTCGATGATCCGGAGGTGATCCAGCTTCGTGCGGATGTGGAAAGAACCGGCATGGCTGAACCTTGGTGGTTTGCGAAGAACGACGAGGATTGGATGGAAATCGTCAAGGCACAGCTCCGGCCCGAAGTGCGTGAACGAAAAGCCCGCTTTGCCCACGGCTTCGAGCAAATGATCCTTGACGAGCAGTCCGGCCAAATCAG
>CALEIM010000055.1 GCA_937876395.1 uncultured Wenzhouxiangella sp.
GGAACTGGCGGTCTTATGGTGGCCATCGCCATCTCGCCCGAAGGTCTGATGTACGGTCTGGACATTGGCAGCGATGCTTTGTTTGCCATCGACAAGACCAACGCTGCGGCCGTCTCCATCGGCCCGCTCGGTCTTGATGCCAACTTTGCCCAGGACATGGACTTTGACCCGTCCGACGGCACCCTGTACTGGGGCGGCTACTTCGGTGGCGGCAACAGTCAGGTGATGACCATCAACATCGACACCGGTGCGGCAGCGCCAGTGGGCGCCGTCCAGGAGGGCGCCGAACTGCTGTCGTTCAGCATCGCCGTCCCCGGAGCCAGCCAGTGCACCAGCGCGGCCGACATTGATTGGCTGGATATTGCCCCGGCCTCCGGCAGCACGGCACCGGGTGATACCGATGAAGTTGTGGTTTCGGTCAACGCCGGCAGCCTGGCCCCGGGACTGTACGAAGCCGATATCTGTGTGGTCTCCAACGATCCCCAGCAGGATCTGCTGATCGTGCCGGTGTCACTGGACGTTGCTGGCGGCCCGGATGACGGCATTCTCGAAGGCACGGTATCGAGCCTGGGCTACTGCTCGGATGATCCATCCGCGTTGGAAGGTGCCTTGATCGAAGTCGAAGGCAGCCTGGGCGGCACATGGACCGATATCGCCGATGAGAATGGTTACTACCAGCTTCATATCGATGCGGGCGAAAGCCCGATCTCGGTCAGCGTGACTGCAGCCGGTCATCTGGGCGACAGCGTCAGCGGTATCGGCCTGATTGCTCAGGAGACCACCGTGGTTGACTTCGACCTGGTGCTGGAAGCGGCCTGTGCCACTGTCGAGCCTGACGCGATCAGCGAAGGCGTGAGCCTTTCAGGACTGCGCAATATTCCGCTGACCATCGGCAATGAGGCTGGCGGAGCGGACCTGATCTGGAGCGTTGATGAGGCCCTGGCCCCCGCCGGCCAGCAGGTACTTGCGCCGTTTGCTGTCGATCCGGCGGCCGAGCGTTCATCTGCGGTATCCGACCTGGCCGATCTGCTTGGCGGCGCGCTGCCCAGCCTGTCCATGACCCAGCCGGGTTATGGCCTGCGGGTGGTCGACTGCGACAGCGAGCCGGGCATCATGATCAATGATGACGGCTCCGTTGAAAACGCCTACGGCGCCAACGTTGCGGTGGTTTCGCAGGTGCGCTTCGTCGACCGCTTCACGCCGGAAGAGTACCCGGCGATGCTGACGGCGGTTTGTGTCGCCTTCCTGACCATTGACGGTGGCACCAGCTTCAACATTGAAGTGATTGCCTACGACGACAGCGGCGCGGGTGGAACCCCGGGCGTTGAGCTTGGCCGTCTGGCCGCCACGGTTGATGTGGATCAGCTCAGCCCGCCGGTTCCGCCGAATCATCCGCCGGTCTGGAACAGCATTGACCTGTCTTCGCTCAATATCGAGATTCCTGAAGGCAGCGTCTATGTCGGCGTGAGCTTTGTGCCGCAGACCATCAGCTACTTCATGGCTTCCGACCAGTCAACTGATCGTCCGGTGGGCTACGCCGGCGGCTTCTGGTGGACCGATAACACCGCTGTGTGGACCCCGATTCAGACGGACTACCCGGAGTATCGTGCCTTGATGATCCGCCCGGTGCTGGTGACCGAGCTTTCCGGTTGCAGCTTCCCGGAAGACGTGCCGTGGCTGAGCGTATCGCCTGATTCGGGCATCGTCGGCGCTGGCGACAGCGCTGAAGCCATGGTGACGATTGACGGCAGCGAGCTCGCCGAAGGCCCAAATGAGGCACTGCTGTGCCTGAACTCCAACGACAGCCAGAACCCGGTCATCGAGATTCCGGTCACGATCGACGGCCTCAATATCCCGGCCGGCGAGCTGGCGGTTGATCCGGTCGAGCTGGACTTTGGCGAGGTGCCTGTGGATGGCGATGCCACACTGAGCTTCACCGTGTTTAATCAGGCTCCGACCGGCGCCGGTGCGCTGGTACTCGACAGCCTGAGCCTGATCGACGGCGTTGACTTCACCATCAGTGGCGGTGACTGTGTCGCCGGTGCGGTGCTTGAGCCGGGCGAAAGCTGTCTGGTTGAAGTGAGCTTTGAGCCGACTGCCGGAGGTGCGCTAAGCGACCAGGCGGAAGTGCTCGCCGATGGTCAACAGGCTCTCGTAGAGCTGATTGGTGTGGGCATCGTGCCTGATCCGGGCAGCCTGGCGCTGAGTCCGGCCGAGCTGGAGTTCGGCAGCGTGCGGCTGGGTGAATCCAGCAGCCTGGAGCTCATCTTGAGCAACAGCGCTCCGGCCGGTCATGCGGCGGTTGCGCTTGACAGCCTGACCGTGGTCGGCAGCGGCGACTATGCCGTGACCGGCGGTAGCTGCGAAGTTGGAGTCACGGCGCTCGAGCCGGGCGAAAGCTGCACTATTGAAGTCAGCTTCAGCCCGACAGTCGTCGGCAGCATCCTTGCCACGCTGTTGGCTGAGGGCACTGCGGGTGAAATCAGCTCGGCCACGCTGAGCGGTACCGGCAGCGACGAGCCGCCGGAAGACGAGATCTTCTCCGACCGCTTCGAGGGCTGATACCGCAATTGGGTTACGGAAAACAGCAGGGGCGCCCACCGGGCGCCCCTTGTTGCTCCCTCGCAGCGCCACGCCGGCTCTTCGGGCAGTACTGCAGACCGACCCGCCTTGACATCTGGCCCCAAGCCGCCCAATACTGCGCGTTCTCAAATCCTTCGAGTCCGCCGTTGCGCAGGCCGAACGGGTGTGGAGCGGCGAGGTCGGTTCGATGACCGCAGCCGTCAAAAACCAGTTATAGCAGAGGGTGATACCTAATGAAATCCCGTCAATCGGTGAACGCTGCCGGAAAAATTGCACTTGTTTTCGCGGCGCTGTTTGCCGCATTTTCGCTTCAAGCCCAGGTTTTTGAGGCCCAGGTTTTGGAGTTCGACATGACGGAACCGGATGTCCGGTATTCCCCCGCCGATGAACACGGGCGCTACGTCTACCTGATCGAATTTGCCGAGCCGGGTCTGCTGGAGCAGCATCGCCAGCAGCGCAGCGACAATGAAAAATTTTCCTTGCAGACCGCACCCATGCAGGCCGCTCTGAGCAGCCTTCAGGCCAGCCAGCAGCAGCACATCCAGTCAGCCAGCCAAGTGCTTGGCCGCTCGCTGGACGTCAGCCACTACTATTTGGTTACCAACAGCGGAATCGCCACCCGGCTGAGCCCGGCCGAGGCGAGTCAGCTCAGCCGGCTGCCGGGTGTTGCTGCCGTCGAGCGTGAGCGGGTCTACGAGATCAATACCTACCGCGGCCCGGAGTTTATCGGTGCCGGTGGTCTTTGGGATGGCAGCGCCAGCCCTGGCAATCAGCCTTTGCAGGGCGAAGGCATGATCGCGGCCATTATTGATACCGGTATCGTGATCAATCATCCGTCATTTGCCAATGATGCCGTGTGCGGACACGGCATGGGCGAGGTCGGTGACAAGCTGCTCAGCGCGCTCGACTGCGCTTCGACGGACACGAGCGGCATGTGCAATGGCCCAAGCCCGCATGACAGCCATAGCCATGGCTCGCATGTGTCCAGCACGGTCGCTGGCAATCGGCTCGACAGCAGCGCCTCGCCGCCGCCGCTAGCCGATATTTCCGGTGTCGCACCCTGTGCCCACGTGCGCTCCTACAATAGCTGTCCGGGCGGTAGTTGTCCGGGCGGACAGCTTCAGGCTGCCATGAACTCGGTTCTCCTCCATGCTGATGTCGACGTAATGAACTACTCGATCTCCGGAGGGCGTTCACCCTGGAATGACAACGACCGGCGCAAGCTGGATCTGGTTGACGCCGACATTTTCGTGGCCGCTTCGGCGGGTAATACTTCGGCCCAGATTCCCAACCCGTACGGTCAGGTCGCCCATCTCGGGCCCTGGCTGATGAGCGTGGCCAACAGCTCGCATGATGGTGAGCTGGCCCATCCGATGAGCCTGGACGGCGGGCCTGGTGATATACCGGGACTGCCGGGTGTCGGCCCGGAACTCACGTCCGATTTAACCGCCCCGCTGCGCTGGGCTGGTGATGTGGCCGGCGCGGATGTGGAAGGCTGTTCGGCCTTCCCGCCGGGCACCTTCAATGGCGAGGTGGCCCTGATTATCCGTGGCAACTGTGATTTTGCTACCAAGATCACTAACGCGCGCAATGCGGGTGCTGATTTTGTTGTCGTCTACAACAACCTGCCGGGTGCGCCGATCGTGATGGGCGGCCTGGAAGGAACCACCATTCCGTCAGTCATGGTCAGCCTGTCTGATGGCCAGGCACTGATCGACGCCCTCGATGGTGATACGGCCAGCTTGACTGCCCTGGCCGGCTTGCAGGCCTACGGTTTCCCGGGCGGCGGCGATGTCCTGTCGGGCGGCAGCCTGGTTGGCCCCACACCGGCACCGCTGCACAACCTGCAAAAGCCCGATATCACCGCGCCCGGCACCAATATCTATGCGGCCGGCACCCCGGCCGGCGGCTATACCTATATGAGCGGTACTTCAATGTCGAGCCCGCATCTGGCCGGAGCCGCGGTTCTGATGCGCCAGGCTCGCCCCGCTTGGACGCCGTTGGAGATCAAGTCGGCCCTGCAGATGACCGCCTCCGGCGGCGGCTTCAAGCCCGATGGCACCTCGGCATGGGATGCCGATGATGTTGGTCACGGCCGCACCCAGGTCAGCCTGGCCGCCAACGCCGGCCTGGTCATGGATGAGACTTTTGACAATTTCCTGGCCGCCAACCCGGCCCAGGGCGGTGATGTGCGTACCCTCAACCTGCCGGCGCTGCGCGAGATGGACTGCACGCCGAGCTGCAGTTGGACGCGCACCGTGCGCAACACCCTGGATGCGCCGTCAAGCTGGTCGGTCAGCAGTGCCTTCCACAGCGGCGATTTCACTGTCACCGTCAGCCCGGATAATTTCACCCTCAGCGGCGATGACACTGAAACCCAGGAGCTGACAGTCACCATCAGCCCGGTTGGCAATCAGTCGGCGAACATCCACTTTGGCGAGCTGGTGTTCAGCGAGGCGAGTGATCAATCACCCGACCTGCACTGGACCCTGGCCGCGAAGGGTGACTTTTCCCTGCCGCCCCAGGCCGAGATCACCCCGGCCGGGTTCAGTTTTGAACTCGACGAAGGCCAGGCCGATGCCGGTACCCTGAATATCGCCAATCTGGGCGACACGCCACTGACCTTTGATATCGGCCAGGCTCCGGCCCTTTCGGAACTGGGTGGCTTCCGCGGTGAGCGTGTCGGTGCGGGCCAGCTGATCGAGTTGAAGGTTGACGACCATGACGGCACAACGAACGGAGTGGGGGTTGGTGATCAAAGCATGATCTGGTTCAACCGGTTCACGCCGACCGCGCTGCAACTACCGTTTACTCTGCAGGAAATTGATCTGGTGGAGTTGCCGAGCCCCAACTACAATACCCAGGCGGGCGATATCTATGACGTGTATGTCTGGAGCAGCCCGGATGGTAATCCGGCCTCCGGCAATGAAGTGCTGCTGGCTTCGATGACCGGCCAGGTCTACGGTTCGGCACCGGGCTGGGTCACGATTGTCCTGCCGGATGGCGGAGTAGTCATCGACGAGAGCACCGGAGACGTGCTGATCGGCATCGCTACCCGTACCACTCGCGAAGACTTTTTCCCGGCTCTGAGCGATGCTAACGTAGTGTCGCAAGGGCGTTCATGGATTGGTTACGGCTCCGTAGATGATCCTCCCGTGTTCAGTGACCTTGGTGCACTGACTTTGGTGGACGACGTCCTGGCCGGTCGCAACTGGACCATCCGCGGTTATGGCACCGGCGGCGCGCCGTGCCTGGTCCCGTCGGACGTGCCCTGGCTGAGCGTCACCCCCGCTTCCGGCAGCGTGGCCGGCGGCGAGAATATTGATATTCAGATCGTGGTCGATATGAGCGGTCAAGGCGCCGGAGATTTCGAGGCTCACCTGTGCATCGAAACCAACGATGCCGATCTGCCGGTGATGGTCGTGCCGGTGGAAGTGAGCGTGGCCGCCGGCGATCTGGCTGTGGACGTCAGCGAACTTGATTTCGACATTCTGCCGGTTGGTTCGGCCGATACATTGAGCTTTGAAGTTTCCAACAGCGGTCCTGGTGGTGCCAGCAGCATCGAGATTGACACCCTGACCACTGTCGGCGACGCTGAGTTCAGCATCACCGGCGGTGACTGTGCTCTTGGCACAGTGCTGGAGCCGGGCGAAAGCTGTACGGTGGCAGTCAGCTTCGAGCCGACCACGGACGCCGCCTTTACCGGCCAGGTCGAGGTGGGATCCAGCGGCGTGCTGCGCCGGGTTGATCTCTACGGTGAAGGCATCGTGCTGGATCCGGCTGAGCTTTCGCTCAGCGAGACCTCAGTGGACTTCGGTGCAGTGATGCTGGGCAACGTCGCCAGCCGGTCGCTGGTGCTGAGCAACGTCGCTGCCGAGGGCGCGGCTGATCTGAGCCTGTCCCAGATTCAGGTGCTTGTGGGTGGCAACGTGTTTGCCGTTGACAGCGGCGACTGCGGAACCAGTCTGGCCGCACAGGAAAGCTGCACCGTAGAGATCAGCTTTGCCCCGACGGGGGTCCTGTCTTACTCCGGCGTGCTGCGCATCGTTGCCGATGGCCAATCAGAAAACGTTGCCCTGGCCGGGCAGGGTGAGCAGCGTGCCGATCCGGTCTTCCACGATCGCTTCGAGGCAGCGCCGCAAGGCTGAGGCATCGGCACAAGCAGCCATAAACACAAGGGCCGCCCATTGGGCGGCCCTTGTCATTACCCTTGTCATTACCGGGGGTTGTTCAGGTAAAAGCTGTTTGCTGGCTGGCAGCTCAGAGCTTGAAGCCGCCGCCGGGCAGCCCGCCGCCTGGACCTTGCTGGCCGGGCACCATGATGGATGACTGCGACTCGCGCTGCAGGCGCTGCAGCTCATCCAGAGTGTCCTCAAGCGCCTGGGCTGCCGCGTCGGCAAACGCCTTTCCGGCTGCCTCCAGGCTGTCGACCTCAAGCTCGAAGCTCAGCGGCAGCGAGCCGGCGTTGGTCATCACCTGAGTTTGTCCGATGTAGCGCACCGCCCGGGCAGGGTCGTCCTGGCCGTTGGCGTTGATCGGCGTCAGCCGCCGGATCTGGCCGGCGCGCATATCGGTGAATACATCCTCACGCACCATCGCGTCGAGGTCGAACTGGAACTGGTCCTGATTGGGCATGCTGTTCATGGCTCAATGGTTTGGGGCAGGGATGCGCTGAATCAAGCGTCGTCGGCCAACCGGGTCTGCCCGATTCAGGCTACCGGCCCGAAGCAGACGATTGCGGCAGTGATACTGAGACTGATCGCCAGCGCCAGCACAACGCGCACCGGGCTGGCCGCGGCCGTATCGGCCGTGCCGGACGGCACCACCAGGCGGCCGCTGACGAAGATGGCGCCGATCCGGTTGTCGCGCTTGAATATCAGATAGGAGCAGGCGGCCAATACATGCAGACCGATCAGCCCAAGCAGCGGCCACAGCACCAGGGCATGCACATCGGCCATGAAAATCGCGGTATCACGGCCGATTCGCTCGGCCAGCGGCCCGCGCAGTTCGCCCCAGGTTTCGATCAGCAGGCCGGTCACAATCTGGACGCTCAACAGCAGCAGCATGGCCGCGCTCGACCAGCCGCCCAGCGGATTGTGTCCGGGCCAGTGGGAAGGCTGGCGGGTCCACAGGCCGACCAGATAGCGTCCGACGGCCCGCGGCCCGGTCATGAAATGGCTGAACCGCGAGCGCTGCGGTCCGATCAGCCCCCACTGGAGACGAAACAGCACGGCAGTCAGCAGCGCGTAGCCGGCCCACAGATGGAATTCCGGCGCGAACAGTCCGAACTGGCCGGAAAAAAATTGCAGCACGAATAAAACCGCGATGGCCCAGTGCGACAGCCGGGTGGGCAGATCCCAGATCCTGGCCGTGTACGGCCGGTCTGGCTCGACCGGCTCACTGGCCCGCTCGCGCCTGCCGCGTCGCCGGCTCATCCGGGTTTGCCTTGTGCAGCACCAGCAAGGGCCATGTACTATCATCCTGCAATGATTGAGTCGTTCCCCAGACTTGCCTGAACGATGTCCGGTTCGCTGCGCGCCATTATAGTCATCGTTGTTGGACTCCTCGTGGTCGGCCTGGCCGCGGCCGGCCTGTGGCTGCGTGCAGGTTTTACCGAGCTGTCCGCGCCGGTTGACCCGGGGCAAATCGGCTTTACCGGTTCGGCCGTCTGTCAGGACTGCCACGACGACCGCCAGCAGTCCTGGTATGCCACCTACCACCGAACCATGACCCGCGAAGCCAGCGGCGACACGGTCCAGGGCCAATTTGACGGCCAGGCGCTGGATTTCCAGGGCGTTCGCACCCGTCCGGTGCGTCAGGGCGGGCGCTATTATTTCGAGTATCAGGACCTGGAAAGCGGCCAGTTGATTGATCGCGTCCAGGTGTTCCGCACGGTCGGTTCCAACCGCTATCAGCAGTATCTGACCCGCCTCGATGACGAGCAGACCTATGTGCGTCTGCACTATTTGTGGCACAACGGCGATCGGCGCTGGGTGCACATGAACGCCGCCTTTCTGGGGCCCGACGACCAGCCCTTCGACCAGCACGTGGCCATCTGGAACCAGAACTGCATCCTTTGCCACAACACCGGCCCGGCGCCGGGGATGCAGAATTATGACGAGCTGACCGAGCGCGCCCGAACCGGCCAGCCGGTGGATGTCAGCCGCGACAGCCGCTTTGAATCGGAAGTCGCCGAGCTTGGCATTTCCTGCGAATCCTGTCATGGCCCGGGCGCAACCCACGTCGAGCGCAGCCAGCGCTGGTTCACCCGTCTGGCCATGCACCTGAGCCCGGGGCGCGATACCAGCATCATCAACCCGGTGCGCCTGGATCACGAGCGCGCCAGCCAGGTCTGCGGCCAGTGCCACGCCCAGCGGATGCCGGCTGAACCCGACCTGCTCCACGCCTGGATGCACGAAGGGCCGACCTTCCGCCCCGGCATGGATTTGAACGATCACGTATCGCCCATCCAACACGATACCGTGGCGCCCATTCGCGGCCGGGAAGATCTGTTCGAGCAGCGCTTCTGGGGCGACGGCAGCGCTCGCCTGACCGCCTATGAATACCAGGGCCTGATGCAATCACCCTGCTATCAGGAAGAGCCGGGGTTGTCGTGCATGGACTGTCACACCATGCACGCCGGCGATCCGGTTGGCCAGATTACCGAGCGCAACCGCGGCAACGCGCCGTGCCTGCGCTGTCATCAGGATTTCCGCAGCGCTCAGGCGCTGACCGAGCACAGCCGGCATTCAGCCGACAGCCCCGGCAGCCAATGCTACAACTGCCACATGCCGCACATGGTCTACGGCGTGATGGACATTCATCGCAGCCATCGCATCGAAAACCCGGATGCGCTGCGCGATGCCGCCACCGGGCGGCCCAACGCCTGCCTCAACTGCCATATGGAACAAAGCCCGCAGTGGGCCGCCGCCGAACTGACCGAGTGGCACGGCCAGACCGATGGAGCGGAGCTGTATCGCCACGATGGCGCCGACCCGACCATGAGCGAGGCGGTCACTCTGCTGGCCGGCGATCCGGTACAAAAAGCCGTTGCCGCCTGGCGGGCCGGCCACGAAGACAGCTTCCAGCGCGGCCGTGAGCGCGCCTGGCTGGTGCCCTATCTGCTCGAAACCATGGCCGACCGCTACCCCTCCAGTCGCCGCTTTGCCCATCACAGCCTGCTGGCGGTACTGGATGACTGGCCAGACTCCGACGAAGTCAGCACAGTGACCGAAGTGGTCGAGCCGTTCGATTTCACCGCCCCGTCCGCCCGGCGCGAACAGCAGCTTCAGGCCGCCCTGTCGCGCTGGCAGGCCATTGACAAGACATCCTGGCCGCCGGCCCCGGACGCATCCGGAATCAGCGCCGACTTCCTCCTGCCCGAAGGCTTACGCTCGGAACTGATCGAACTCGGCCGCCGCCAGGACAAACAGATCTCGATTGGCGAATAGCCCTGTGCCTCAAGAGCGTGATTTTTGCGCCGGCTGATTGAATGAATTTCCGGGTAATTCTGGTTGGTTTAGAATGGGTTGGAATGCCAACGTATGGAGGCAGTCCTGAAAGCGCACCCCGGTCTTCCTGTTTCTCGCCTTGCGCTGGCGGCCGTGCTGGCTTTGGGGCTGGCGCTGCTGGCCGGTGCGAGTGCTGGCAATGTCGGCGGTGGGGTCGTGGTGCTGGATGTTTCCGGGCCGATAGGGCCTGCCACTCGCGACTATGTGGTGCGCGGGATCGAGTCGGCCGAGGCTGATCAGGCGGTGCTGGTGGTGCTGCGCATGGACACGCCCGGCGGGCTTGATGCTTCCATGCGCGACATGATTGCCAAAATCCTCAATGCTGAGGTGCCGGTAGCGACCTGGGTGGGCCCTTCCGGCGCACGTGCAGCCAGTGCCGGCACGTATCTGCTCTTTGCCAGCCACATTGCGGCGATGGCACCGTCGACCCATCTTGGGGCGGCCACCCCGGTTCAGATTGGCGGTGGATCGGGCACTGAGGGAAACGGGGCGGGGGAAGATGGTGCTGCCGGCTCGTCGTCGGGTGATGCGGCCACGCGCAAGGCGGTCGAAGATGCGGTGGCCTATATCCGCGGCCTGGCCGAGCGCTATGGGCGCAACGCCGACTGGGCCGAGCGGGCAGTTCGCGAATCGGTCAGCCTGCCTTCCAGCGAGGCACTGGAACTCAATGTCATTGATCTGATCGCCGCCGACCTGTCCACCTTGCTCGACGCCGTGCACGGCCGAGAGTTTGAGCTGGCCGGGCGCAACGTGACTCTCGATACCCGGCACGCGCCGGCACATGAACAGCAGCCCGACTGGCGCAATCAGTTCCTGAGCATACTGACCAACCCCTCGGTGGCCTATATCCTGATGATGATCGGCATCTACGGCCTGATTCTGGAAGGCTATAACCCGGGCGTTCTGGTGCCGGGAGTGATCGGCGGGATCTGTCTGCTGCTGGCGCTCTACGCTTTTCAGATTCTGCCGGTCAACTATGCCGGCTTGGGCCTGATGCTGCTCGGCTTTGCCCTGATCGCCGTCGAGCTGTTCGTGCCGTCGTTTGGCATACTCGGAATCGGCGGCGTAACGGCCGTGGTGATTGGCTCAATTATTCTGATGGATAGCGACATCCCCGGAGCAGGCATCAACACCGGCCTGATCGCTGCAATGGGTCTGATTTCGGCGCTGGTGTTCTTTGCTCTGGTTTATCTGGCCGTCAAATCGGTTCGCCGCCCGCAGGTGATCGGCCAGGAAATCCTGATTGGCCAGCAGGCCGAGGCACTCAGCGATTTTGCCGACGGCAGAGGCCGGGTGCACCTGCTCGGCGAAGCCTGGAGCGCGGCGTCGAAGTATCCGATCGAGTCCGGCCAGATGGTTGAGGTCGAGGACGCCGATGGTCTGGTTCTCAAGGTTCGACCGGTCGAACTTTCTCAAATGACGAAGGAGTAAGCGCTATGGATCTCGACTTCATCACTTTTTTTGGCGTCATCCTGATACTGCTGGTGGTGTTGCTGGCCAATACCATCAAGATTCTGCGCGAATATGAACGCGGCGTTATCTTCACTCTTGGGCGGTTCTACAAGGTCAAGGGGCCGGGTCTGATCATTGTCATCCCGTTCATTCAGCAGGTGGTGCGGGTGGATCTGCGCACCGTGGTGCTCGACGTGCCAACCCAGGATGTCATTTCATTCGACAATGTTTCGGTCAAGGTCAGCGCAGTGATCTACTACCGCGTCATCGACCCGGAGAAAGCAATTATCAACGTCGAGCGTTTCATGGATGCCACCAGTCAACTGGCCCAGACTACGCTTCGATCGGTGCTCGGCAAGCACGAGCTCGACGAAATGCTGGCCGAACGCGACAAGCTCAACACCGATATCCAGCGCATCCTGGATCGCCAGACCGAAGGCTGGGGGATCAAGGTGTCCAATGTCGAGATCAAGCACATTGACCTGGATGATTCGATGATCCGGGCGATTGCCCGCCAGGCCGAGGCCGAACGTCAGCGGCGTGCCAAGGTGATTCACGCCAAAGGCGAGCAGCAGGCCTCTGAAATGCTGGTCGAAGCCGCGCGCAAGCTGTCCGAGGAGAGCGGCGCCATGCAGCTTCGCTACATGCAGACTTTAAGCGACATTGGCAGTGAGCAGAACACAACCATTGTCTTCCCGATGCCGCTGGACCTGATCAAGCCGTTTCAAACTGGCACGGAAAAGAAATCTGGATGAACGCGGACTTGCTCAAGAGAATAAAATAGGCCGTCTACCTTACCAACACAGGTCCATGCCATGCTGCTGAGAACCCTTGCCCTGATCGGCCTGCTGACCGCTTCGTCCGCCCTGATCGCCGGTAATTCAGACTGGTTGGGCAAGGCACCGGCCAAAGCGGGCGAGGTCACCCACGATGTGGCCGAGATTGCCTCTGCGCCGGAGCGTTGGCTGGACCAGACCGTGACCGTTTCCGGTGACATCACCGAGGTGTGCACCAATCGCGGCTGCTGGGCGGTATTTGCCAGCGGCGGTGAAATGCTGCGCATCATTGCCAGGGACCACGGCTTTGCCCTGCCGCACGATTTTCGTGGCCCGGCCATCGCCTACGGCGTGATCAAGCGCCATGAACTCAGCGAGGATGCCGCCCGGCACATGGTCGAGGACGATGGCGCTGATCCGAAGCTGCTGGCCGATCCGGTCGAATATCGTCTGATTGCCGACGGAGTCCGCCTGCTCGGACCGTGACGGTCAGGCATCCCAGTCAGGTGACAGGCCTTCGGGATTACAGATCCGCCGGTTTCTATCGAGGCCGGCGATGCGCTCCCGATCCTCGGTGCTGAGGTTGAAGTCAAAAATTTCGAGATTGGCAAGCGCGTGATGCGGGTTGGATGTACCCGGGATGGTGGCCACGCGGTCCTGCTCGACCAGCCAGCGTAGCGCCACCTGGGCGGCGCTTTTGTCGTACTGCGCACCGATATCCCAAAGCACCGGATCATTGACGGTGTGCGCCTTGGCCAGCGGCATATAGGCGGTCAGAATCAGGTTGTGATGGGCGAGCACGCGCCGCAGGCGCTCTTGGCCGAGGTAGACGTGGTATTCGATCTGGTTGGTGGCAAGCTGCCCTTCGCCGCAGAAGGCGCAGGCCTGCTCGGTCTGGTCGATGGTGAAATTGCTGATGCCGATATGCCGCGTCATGCCCTCGCGCTGGGCGCGCATCAGCGCCTCCAGGGTCGGGTTCATGCCTTTGCCACCAAACACCGGCCAGTGCAGCAGCAGCAGGTCGACGTAGTCAGTCTGCAGGCGCTTGAGGCTGCCGCGCACCGAGCGCATGAAGTGCTGCGGCGCAAACTGGTCGACCCAGACCTTGGTGGTGATGAAAAGCTCTTCGCGGCGGACGCCAACCCGCTTGATTGATCGCCCCACGGCCGCCTCGTTGCGGTAGATCTGGGCGGTGTCGATGTGACGATAGCCGAGCTCGAGGGCGTGCGGCAGGATTTCCTCGACCGTTTTCTCGTCAAGCTCGAAAGTGCCGAAGCCCAGCGCCGGCAAATTGACGCCGTTGGCGGCGATAAGGGGCACATCAACATCAGTCATCCGAGTCTCCCTGATTCAGATAGCCATCTTTCAGGCGCACATAATGCGCCGCTGAATAGCGCAGCATTTCAAGCTCCCGTTCACTGAGTCGGCGCACCGGCACTGCCGGCCGGCCGCGGTACAGCCAGCCGGATTCCAGACGTTTGCCGGGGCTGACCAGGCTGCCGGCGGCGAGCATGACATCGTCGTCGAGCACCGCCGCGTCGAGAATCAGCGCACCCATCCCGACCAGACAGCGGTTGCCGATGGTGCAAGCGTGCAGGATCGCGCCGTGGCCGACGGTGATGTCCTCGCCGAGAATCAGCGGCAGGCCGCCGGGCGAGTACGGGCCGTCATGGGTGACGTGGCCAATCGTGCCGTCCTGAATATTCGTGCGCGCCCCGATGCGGATCGTATTGACGTCGCCGCGCAGCACCGTACCCGGCCAGACGGAGACGTCATCGCCCAGGCTGACCTGGCCAATCACGCTCGCGGCCGGGTCGATATAGACGCGCTGGCCGAGCTTGGGCGAGTGCGATTGCCAGGTCCGGATTGCCCTGTTCACGGCTGACGCCCTTCGATTTTATGCACATGGTCATCGGGCGGTAGCAGAAACAGTGGCTTAGCGGCCTCATCCTCGTCTGTCATTCTGGATATTCCCTCAAGTTATTGATTTTATGGAATTCGTGACATTGGCAATCTTTTGGTCAATCTGTAACGAAGTCGTCACCCGGTGGCCCTCAGGGCCGCTGCCCCGTGCTTGTTCACACAGTTGTCCACAGCTTCTGTGGATAAGCGCAGCGGCACAAGCCACGTGCTCACCGTTACAATAGCCGCTGTTTCGGCTGTTTGGCAAAAAAATGCGCGCCCATATCGAGCAATTGATCCGCCAGGCACTTGACCAGCTCAAGAGCGATGCTCAGCTGAGCGCGGATCTTGATCCCCGCATCGAGGTCGAGAACACCCGCGATCGCGACCACGGTGACTACGCCAGCAATATCGCCATGGTACTGGCCAAGGCGGCCAGAATGCCACCCCGAAAACTGGCCGATCTGATCGCCGGGCGCCTGCCCGATTCCGAGCAGGTGGCGCGGATCGAGATCGCCGGCCCGGGCTTTATCAACTTTTTTGCCAGCCGCCAGCAGCTGCGCAACGTACTCAAAAACGTGCAGGCCGCCGGCCAGCGCTACGGCATGGCCGAAGCCGGCAGCCGTGAGGACGTGTTGATCGAGTTTGTTTCGGCCAATCCGACCGGGCCGCTGCACGTCGGCCACGGCCGCGGTGCGGCTTACGGCGCCAGCCTGGCCGCCATTCTGCGCGCTGCCGGCCATCGCGTTCACACCGAGTATTACGTCAACGACCACGGTCGGCAGATGGATATTCTGGCCGTTTCGGTCTGGCTGCGCTACCTGAAGCTGTGCGGCGAAGACATTGCCTTCCCGTCCAACGGCTATCGTGGTGATTACATCTACGCGATCGCCGAGAAGCTGCGCGACCAACACGCCGACAAGTTTCAGCGCGCCTCGGCCGATCTGGCCGCGGGCCTACCGGCCGATGCGCCGGACGGTGACGCCGAAAAGCATGTCGATGCCTTGATAGCGCGCGCCGGCGAACTGCTCGGCGAAGCCGGTTATGCCGCCTGCTTCGATACCGCGCTCGATGCCATCACGGCCGATATCCGCGCCGATCTGGACGCTTTCGGTGTCGAATACGACCGCTGGTTTTCCGAGCGTGAACTGGAAGCCAGCGGTGCGCTGGCGCGCGCCATCGAGCGGCTGGAAGCTGAAGGCTGGGTCTATCGCCAGGATGGCGCAACGTGGTTTCGAGCCACTGAGCTCGGCGATGACAAAGACCGGGTGCTGGTGCGCGACAACGGGCGCACAACCTATTTCGCCTCCGACGTTGCCTACCTGCTCGACAAGCTGGAACGCTGTCCGGGCCGCGCGCTGTATGTTTTCGGCGCCGACCACCACGGTTATGTGCCGCGCCTCAAGGCCGCCGCCCGTGGTCTGAACGAAGAGCCGGAGCGGCTGGAATTTCAGCTCGTCCAGTTTGCCGTGCTCTACCGCGGCGGCAAAAAAGTCCAGATGTCGACCCGCTCCGGCAGCTTCGTGACCCTGCGCGAACTGCGCGACGAGGTGGGTAATGATGCGGCGCGCTATTTCTACGTCATGCGCTCGCATGAACAGCATCTTGATTTCGATCTGGATCTGGCAAGATCGCGGGCCAACGAGAACCCGGTCTATTACATCCAGTACGCCCACGCGCGCATCATGAGCGTGTTTCGCGAGCTTGAAAAGCGCGGCTTGCAACACAACCCGGGCGTGGATGAGCGCAGCATCGAGCTGTTGGCACTGGACCATGAGCAGGAGTTGCTGCGCACGGTTGGACGCTACCCGGAGCTGATCGAATCGGCCGCCCGTCAGCGCGCCGCCCATCTGGTCGCCCATTACCTGCACGAGCTGGCGGCCGGCTTTCACTCCTGGTACAACGCCACGGCGTTTCTGGTCGATGACGAAGCACTGCGTAACGCCCGTCTGAACCTGGTTGCTGCGGTCGGCCAGGTGCTGCGCAACGGTCTGGACCTGATTGGCGTGACTGCGCCGAAGGAAATGTAGTGGCGCGTCGTCAGGCAAAGCGCGGCAATCCCGGGGCTTCCGGTCACCTGCTGAGTTTCGGTACCGGGCTGGTATGCGGCCTGGTTCTGGCCACGCTTGCCAGCCGGCT
>CALEIM010000056.1 GCA_937876395.1 uncultured Wenzhouxiangella sp.
TTCAGGCCGCAGGCCAAGGCGCGCAGCGCCGCAGCAATCCTGTCGGGCGCGCCAGATATGTAAAGCCCCGCGCAAGCGGGGTATTACATATCTGAAGTGTCCGCCATATGGATTTGAAACTTCAGGTTCGAACCGAGCCGAAGGCGAGCTCGCTGAAACGCGCCAGCGTTTCAGGCCGCAGGCCAAGGCGCGCAGCGCCGCAGCAATCCTGTCGGGCGCGCCAGGTTCCAGAGGTTTATCAAGTGGTTGGCGAGGCACCCTTCGGTCTATCGAGACTTGGTGGCAAACTGGACTGTCGCCAAGGTCCTGAGCAGGGAGCCGGCAGGGAAAGGGAAAACGAATGAAAATATCGTGCAGATCATCAAAAGAGCCATCGGGAAATTCACTCGCTGAGGTTAATGAGGCGGAAAGCGGGTCTGGGAATTCCCCGCAGAAAACGGCCATAACCGTGGTCGCAGCGCGGCGAGGCATCTTCCTGCCCAGATCTGTGTCGATGCTGGCGGGCGCCTCGGTAGTGTTCACTCTGGCCTGCCTGGCAATCGTGGTGCTTAACCCAGTGGCTGCGCAAGCGATGGATGGTATCTTTGCTGATCGCTTCGAGAGCGGGGTGGACACGTGTACCGTAGCGAATTGGGGCATGGTTTCGGGGCTGTCGGACGCCAATGCCGGCATGCAAGACGGCAGTAACCGTCGTTATGGCGGTGTCTGCGGGCTGCGGGTGCCGGTTGATGGCACAGCGCGCTTCGTCAGCGATAACTCGCCGTTGGGCGAAGCCAGCTACATCGCACGCTTCTACACTTTTCTGGACCACGCCGGTAGCGATCCGATCCAGATCTTTGCGGCCGATGACGGTTGGGATGACTCGATTCAAGTCTGGTACAACGAGCCTGCTACGGGTGATCTGACTCTGCGAGTTTACGATTCCGAGTCTGTGGCCAATGATGTGACCTTCAAAAGCGTCAACAGCGGTTGGCACTCCATTGAGCTTGTCTGGTTCGCCGACGCCGCTGCTGAGATCGCTTTCAGTGTGGACGGTGCCGCTGACCTGATTGCCACAATAAATACCAGTGGGCAGTATATTGACCGTGCTTATCTGGGCAATATCAACGGCGCCAACACCGGCGGCGGTATTGACTTTGACAACTTTGATTCCCGGCGAATTGAGCGGCCGGGGCGGCTGCTGGTTGGTGACGCTAATGATGACGGCACCATCACCGTCGCCGACATCATTGCCATTGCCGATGACATCAACGTTTTGGGCTTTGCACCCGGTCAGCCCGACTGTAACGAGGACGGCGAAATTGATTCCAGTGATATCTCCTGCATCGTTGACATTCTGGATAGCCAGCAAGGGGAGCTGCCATGAATTGTTTCAGAAACTCACCCAACAGGATCGCGCTGCTGATTAGCCTTTTCGGCCTGATTCTGCTAGTGAGTCTTTCCGCTCCCGCCCTTGCCCAGAGCGATATTCAAGTGAGCCTGGGGACGGTCTCGACCTTCAATAATGTCATCGCCGAAGTGCCGCTTCAGGTCACTGGCAACGGTAAAAGCCGCGGCCTTCAGGTACGTCTGAACTTCGATGACAGCAATATCAACAGCGTCGAATTAAGCGACTGCCTTGATGGCTTTGTTGGTGCTGCGGAGCTCGGCACCCGGTGCTCGCAACCGAATGGACAACCCGGCCAGATCCGCATACTGCTCAATGCCGGGCCTGGTCAGATGATCAACGATTTCACCGGCGTCCTGCGCTTCCAGTTGAACGGCACCTTGCCGGTCGATGAAATAATTCCATTGGTATGGGACAACGCTTTTGCCACCGCGACGAATCCTGCTGCTGGCGCCAGCCAGAGCGACGGTATGATTATCAGCGAGGGCCCGTCACCGGGTGAGCTGGCACTGGATGCAGCTTCGATTGATTTTGGCGAGATTGATTTCGATCAGGCTGTTCTGACCACGGTCACAGTGGCCAATGCGGCAGCAGCCGGTGCCCAGAACGTGAAGCTTGATACGCTAGCCATCAGCGGTGATTCCGACTTCAGTATTACAGATGCAGGTACTTGCAGCTCCGGCACCATTCTATTGGCCCAGGGCGCAGGCTGTGCCATTGAAATCAGGTTTCAACCGAATGGTGTAGGCATTTTTGATGCCAGCCTGATTGTTACCAGCAGCGAAGCCCAGTCAGAGCAAGTCGTGTTGGCCGGCGAGGGCACCCCAGCACCGGCCAAGGTTTTCCTCAATGATCTGCGCCAGGTTTATACCGGTAACGCCTTGAGTCCGACCATTACGACCAGTCCGTCAGGACTTGATGTGGTGGTCACCTACGATGACCAGCCAAACCCACCAAACGAGATCGGCACCTACCTGGTTGAGGTGCGAATTGTCGAAGCCAACTACATCGGCTCCGACAGCGCTCTGTTCAGCATTGTTGGTGGCGACATGTTCCATGATCGTTTTGAGAAATAATCAAGCAGGCGCCGCCTTCCAGACAGTTGGCGACGGATCGATTCCAGGCTGTTCCCGATTCTCAGCCATTGTAAAGAGTGATCGATTGAATCACCATCATCCGTCGAAGACGTCGCCCCGACTGGCTCAGGGAGTTGTAGGTCGGCCCGACGTGGCCGACGGACGATGGTGGTCCATGCAAGCTCTCTCGACATTGGCAGAGATACCTACGTAATCAGGATTGCTGGTGCTTTGCATATCCAGTGGAACCGCAATAGCGACATGCAGGGATCAGAAATTGATACTTTGATTTGCTGTTTAAGTGTGTTTGGCGATCAAGCCGGTATTAAATGGGGTCCCAGTTTGCGTCAGCGGCTAGCTTTGCGGTAGGTTGGTTGGGCAAGCCCGGTCATGGGGGTCGGGCGAATTATCGGGAGTTATTCATGCGTTTTTTCATAATGGCAGCTATTGCTGCCTCCAGTCTCTGGGCTTCGTTTGCTTTCGCGTGCCTGGAGGCACCGCTGCCAACTACACCTAGCGGGCCGAGTTGGTCGGAAGTGTATGAGGATCGATCGAGTAGTGGCACGCTTAGGTACTCTGCAGAGGTCACCGCATGGCGCCATGTGTGCCCTGACGACGAAGTTATGTTGCTATTGACGTTGGAAGCGGTTCACGGAACCCCGTGGGTATGCAGTGTCAGTTTTGATGTAATTCAGGGTGGCGGGCAGTACAGTAACGTGCGCCTGCGCCAAAGTCCTGGCGGCTCCAGTATTTGTGGAGATATGCTCGTCAAGTCAACGTTTCTGGTTGAACAGGCTTCTCATGATACCCAGTGGAATGACCAGGCCGCCTTCAATCTTGCGTGGAATTCGAATGTTTTCCTTGAGGTTGGAGCTTATAACCCTTCTGATTACGGACAAAGTGCTGGACCCAAGCCAATGCACGGCTCGATGTCCGGCAGCTGGTATGACCCGACCCGTAGTGGCGAAGGTTTCGCGATCGATTTCAGCCAGAATGTCTCGGGACCGGTCGCAACGATCTACTGGTTTACCCACAAGGGCGGTAAGCCGTACTGGTTGATCGGAACCAGTACCTACAATAGCGGGCAGAAGGAAATTACTTTTGATCTGCTGGAAGTGAGCGGCACTGGCTTTGGTATATATTTTGATCCCGACGAGTTAGGTTCCGAAGTGATTGGTGCAATCAGCCTTGAATTTGATTCCTGCAACTCTGGAGTTGCTGCCTGGGAAATGAACGATGGCGAAACAGGTATGTTTGAATTGCTGAGAATTGCTGGCCAGGTGCATGGAGCGCCTTGCCAGTAGATCGCCAGTCGATTAATGAGTTGCGACCGGTCCTCCGGTCGTAATATAGCTGCCAAAGCAGTTCGCTGTGCTTATTTATTGATTACCAAGTAATTCCTGATTCCCATTCAGGAAGCTTCCTGATTACGTACTTGCCTCAGCTATTGGCCTGAGCACTTAGATGCGAGTACCGCGCCTCCTGTGGGTCTATCGCGGCGGCCGAGACCCTGCTTGAGCATTTTGCGGCCTGGCCACCGTTGCGTTTCCAATATTGGCCGTGGTTGCGACCATTGGCCTGGCTACGCTATTGTATTGATCTGCAACCTGATATAGGCCAATGACCATCACCCGATCGCTGCGCTTGCTGCGAGATAACATCGTCAGCCGTAATCCTGCCGAACCGGAGTTCCACCAGGCCGTCAACGAGGTCCTGGAGACTCTCGTGCCGGTGCTTGGCAAGCATCCCGAATATGCTGAAGCCAAGCTGCTTGAGCGTATCTGCGAGCCCGAGCGTCAGATCATCTTCCGCGTGCCCTGGGTCGATGACAGCGGCGAGGTCCAAATCAACCGCGGATTTCGGGTGGAGTTCAATTCCGCCCTGGGACCATACAAAGGTGGCCTGCGTTTCCATCCGTCGGTCAATCTGGGGGTCGTCAAATTTCTCGGCTTTGAGCAGGTGTTCAAGAACGCGCTGACCGGACTGCCGATCGGCGGTGGCAAGGGCGGCTCCGATTTTGATCCCAAGGGCCGTTCGGAAGGGGAGATCATGCGCTTTTGCCAGTCGTTCATGACCGAGCTATATCGGCACATCGGCGAATACACCGACGTGCCGGCCGGCGACAGCGGTGTGGGCACGCGCGAGATCGGCTACCTGTTCGG
>CALEIM010000057.1 GCA_937876395.1 uncultured Wenzhouxiangella sp.
GCTGTGCGTACCCTGCTCGAAATTCACAACCGCGGGCACCGCATGAACGCCGAACGGCTGATGGATGCCGGAATTGCCCTGATCAACAAACAGGGACTCACCCCGTCAATCAACTACGAATTCGCCCTGCTGGCCCTTGATGACCTGAATGACGAAAACCTGGCCGGCGCGCTTCTCAACACAGGAGCAGAACGGGCGGGCGACCCCAACTGGACGCGCATAGTGCGCGATGCCCTGGTGGAGTCCGGTCACGAAGCGTTTGCCCAGCGCTGGTGGCAGGCGCGGGGAGAGTGAACTGGTCTGTCCGGCGGCCGGGCGCCTCAGGGCCGAGGTAAAACAGGATTTCGGGAATGCCAGCATCCTTAAAGATGGCCGGGTCGTGTTCAATATTGCGGGAAACAAGTATCGACTTGTCGTCTGGATCAACTACGCCTACCGAGTCGTATACATCCGCTTTATTGGCACCCATGCGCAGTACGACAAGATTGATGTGCAAACCATTTAACTGCCGGAAACTTGATCATGGATATTAAACCGATTAAAACTGATGCCGACTACCGCGCGGCACTGAAAGAAGTTGAAGGCCTGATGATGGCCGGGCCAGATACGCCAGAAGGCGAAAAACTGGATGTCATGGTCACACTGATCGAGGCTTATGAAGCCAGACATTTCCCCATGGATTTGCCTGATCCTGTTGAAGCGATCAAATTTGAAATGGAACGCAAGGGCTTGACCGTCAAAGATATGGAACCCATGATCGGAAAAAGCAATCGCGTTTACGAGATTCTGAATCGCAAACGTTCGCTGACTCTGAAGATGATCTGGAAACTCCACAAGAACTTGGGCATTCCGGCAGAGTCGTTGATCAGGCCGCCCCAGACTCGTGTGTGAACAGGCCGAAGATGCCGAGGATATCCGGGCTGGCGCGCTGGCCGTGCGTGAACTGGACGAGGGCCGTGACGAGGTCGTTCCTTTGGAAGTGCTTCGACAACTGCTCGCAGGCAGGCATCCCCTGGCCGTGTGGCGCCGCCACAGAGCTCTGACGCAACAGGCCCTGGCTGATGCGGCTGGCGTGAGCACGTCCTATATCCCGCAGATTGAATCCGGTGCAAAACCCGGATCGGTCCATGCTCTGCGCAAGATTGCCGAAGCGCTTCGTGTCGATATTGATGACTTGATTGCTGAGGGCTGAGGGGGAGGGTCAGGCTCAGGGCGAAAGGCTCAGAGCTCTCGGCAAAAGTTGGAAGCAGTCTGCTGCTTTGGTTCGACTTGATAAGTATGCCTGTTCGGCATAACATATTTATGCCTACCGCCCAGAAACATCAAGTAATGACTCCGGGAAACTTCCTCAAGCGGCATAAGGTCTTTCGTATCGATCAGTTCGAGGCGGCGACTGGGTTGAGTGGAGCGGGGCGCAAGGCGTCGCTCGACTATCATCGCAAGCGAGGTCACATCATTCCCGTCCGGCGCGGCATTTACTGGGTCGTGCCGCCCGGCGCCGATCCGGAAAGCTGCGCCGTTGACTCAATCCTGATTGCCAGCCATATCACTCCCCAGGCCATCATCGCCTATCACAGCGCTCTGGAACTGCATGGTCGAGCCTACAGCAGTTTCAATGAGGTTCAGTTCATCACTGAGCGTAAAATGCGGCCGTTCGAGTTTCGGGGTACCAGGTATCGGTCGATAACTGCACCACCGGCACTTTTGCGAGCGGGCCAAGAAGGCTTTGGAGTCGAAACCCTTGATCGTACCGGCAACCCGGTCAAGGTATCCGGGTTGGAGCGCACCCTTGTTGATACGTTGGACCGCCCTGATCTGTGCGGGGGCTGGGAGGAAGTATGGCGCTCGCTCGACATGATCGAGTACCTGCATCTTTCGACCGTCCAACGCTATGTCGAAGTGCTGAACAACGCGACCGCAGCAGCGAAGGTCGGCTGGTATCTTGAGATCAACCGGGACTCACTGATGGTCGATGAGCAAACGCTCAACAAACTTCAGCGACTCACTCCGGCCAGCCCACACTACCTGGAGCGCTACAGCGAGCAAGCAACGCGTTACCTACCCCGTTGGAACCTGATCGTTCCAACCGCCCTGGCTGAAAGAAGTTGGGATGAGCTGACGTGAGCCAGTCTGCTGAGTCCCTGAACCAGCTGGCTGCAGAAACCGGTTTCAGAATCGAAATTCTGGAGAAAGTAGACCGGCTGGTAGCGCTGCTTCAAACCCTGTTCCAGGATCCCTATCTCGCTGATCGACTGGCACTCAAAGGTGGCACTGCACTTAACCTCTTCTATTTTGGATTACCGCGCCTGTCTGTTGATATCGACCTGAATTATATTGGTTCAGTTGATCGTAAAAGCATGTTGTCCGAACGACCCAAAATCGAGCAGCGAGTTCGAGCCATTGCCAGCCGACAAAATCTTACACTGACTCGCGCGCCTACAAGCCATGCCGGATCAAAATGGACTTTTCGTTATGCCAGCGTTCTTGGCTCGGGCGGTGTGCTGGAGATTGACCTGAACTATTTGTACCGCCAGCCACTATGGCCAATCCAGCAGCGAAACTCGCACGTTCTTGGCGCCCTTCGTGCGCGGAATATCTCTGTGCTGGACCTACACGAGCTGGCCGGCGGCAAGCTCGCCGCACTCTTCTCCCGAACCGCTGCACGCGACCTCTTTGACGCCCACCGCCTGCTGACATCCATAGATACTGACCCGACCCGACTCCGCCTTGCATTTGTGCTCTACGGCGCGATGAATCGCAAGGACTGGCGCACCATCAGTCCTGACAACGTCAATGTCGATCTGAACGAGGCCCGACGGCAACTCTTTCCACTCCTGGTCCAACAGAATTTGACGCGGGCCAACGAGCAAAAGGCGCTACTCCAGAAAATCATTGAAGAAACCCGAAACGCTCTGGGCCAACTGCTGCCGTTGACATCCAACGAGCACGAATTTCTTGACGTGATGCTCGAAAATGGCAGCATTCAGCCGCATCTCCTGAACCTTGAACCCGATTTTGCCGACAAGCTGATCAGCCATCCTGCTCTTCAATGGCGAGTACACCAGACGCAGCGATGAACAGCGCCAAATTCCTCACTCTTCTGCAAGTCCATGCCGAATCCATCTCCATCGGGTTGAGGGTGTGGCTAGATCCGTATATTCGGATCGGTATTGATTGGTGGCGAAGGTTGTTACATGGTCCGGCGGCCACGTCGGGCCGACCTGCGCGTTGTTCGGTGCCGAACCCCTGGGTCACCCCGGGGGCCAAACTCAGGTCTGATCACTTGATTCCACGGGAAATGCCTTTGAGTTTGACCCGGCCGCACAGGCCGACGAACCCTGCCCGCTCTCCCATTGAAAACCCTTTGCAAATTCAGCAGTTAAAGGCTAGCATTCAAGCAAGTCTCAAGGAGTTTGCCGCATGTCGGCTCAACCAGCAACTCTGATGCGCCTGCCGTCGCTGGCGCGAAAAATGGTCGATACCGGCCTGCTCAGCGAGGAAAAGGCGCTGGAACTGGCCGCCCAGGCCAATGAAAAGCGTCGCACGTTCACCAGCCACATCGTGCGGGAAAAGGCGGTTGATGCGCTTGGCTTTGCGCATCTTGCTGCCGAGGATTTCGGCATGCCGCTGATTGATCTGGCGGCCGTCAATCTCAAATACGCGCCGGTCAAGCAGGTCAAGGAAGAACTGCTGCGCAAACATTTGATTGTGCCGATTCTCAAGCGCGGTAATCGTCTGTTCGTGGCCACGGCCGACCCCGGCAACAAATCCGGCATGGATGAGCTGACCTTTACCAGCGGCTTGGCGGTTGAAGCCGTGCTGGCGCCCTACAACGCCATTGAGCCGGCACTGGACCGCGCCATGGCAGGCTCATCGGAAGCATTCAGCGAGCTGACCAAGGGTGAGGATGATCTTGAAAACCTGGGCTTTGGCGATACTGCCGAGGAGGAAGACGAGGCCAGCGACTCCGCCGGCAGCGACGATGCGCCGGTGGTGCGCTTTGTCAACAAGGTGCTGATTGACGCAATTCGCAAGGACGCCTCGGATATTCATTTCGAGCCGTATGAAGAGGACTACCGAGTGCGCTTCCGCATTGACGGTGTGCTGGTCACCCAGGTGCGCCCGCCAAAACGCATGGCGCCGCGCCTGTCTGCGCGCCTGAAGGTGATGTCCAATCTCGACATTGCCGAGCGCCGGGTGCCGCAGGACGGCCGTATCAAGCTCAATATATCCAAGGGCACGGCCTATGACTTTCGTGTTTCCACCTGTCCGACCAATGAGCTGTCCTCTAGCAGAAATAGCACCGGTGCTTTGCTTTCGCTCGGTCCGAGGAGCAGCGTTGCAATGACGTCGGGATAGAACCTGACTGTCTGGAAGATTACCGGCTATGTGCTTCGCTTGGCCAGGAATTCGGGGATTATACGGAATCTGACGTACCCCTTGACGTACGTGCAATATGACGTACCATACGATTTGTATCTTTGTGGATGTGTGTCATGACTGCAATTACGGCCAGCGAAGCACGCGCTAACCTGTATCGTCTGATCGACGAGGCGGCGTCCTCGCATCAGCCGTTGCTGATCGCGGGGAAGCGGAATAAGGCGGTGTTGGTTTCCGAGGAAGACTGGCAGGCCATCCAGGAAACCCTGTTCCTGTTATCTGTGCCCGGCATGCGCGAATCGATTCGCGAAGGCATGGATACGCCCGCTGACGAATGCTGCGAGGACCTGGATTGGTGAGCTGGCGGCTGGTTTATACGAAACAAGCGCAAAAAGACGCGAAGAAGCTGGCATCAAGTGGGCTGAAGCCCAAAGCGCGGGAATTGTTGACCATCCTGGCCGAAGACCCGTTCCGGAAGCCGCCACCTTTTGAAAAGCTGATTGGAGATCTTGCCGGCGCCTATTCGCGACGAATCAACATTCAACATCGATTGGTCTACCAAGTGCTGGAGGAAGATCGAATAGTGAAGGTTTTGCGGCTTTGGAGTCACTATGAGTAACGTTCAGTGAGCAGAGTTGATGGGTTGCGCTGCGCGCCTTCGTGCTTTCCTGCTGCATATCGCCGGACTTGATTCCGCGTCTTTAATGAGTGGTGGCATCGGGAAGGGGTTTCCAGCTCGGCGCTGCGCTTGGCCGGGAATTCGGGGGGTGATCTGGAGGCTTTCTAGGAGGATCCCGGCTCTGTGGTTGGAATTCTGGGTGGTGAGGGAGGAAACCCTTTGCAAATTCAATATGTAAAGGCTAGCATTTAAGCAAGTCTCAAGGAGTTTGCCGCATGTCGGCTCAACCAGCAACTCTGATGCGCCTGCCGTCGCTGGCGCGAAAAATGGTCGATACCGGCCTGCTCAGCGAGGAAAAGGCGCTGGAACTGGCCGCCCAGGCCAATGAAAAGCGTCGCACGTTCACCAGCCACATCGTGCGGGAAAAGGCGGTTGATGCGCTTGGCTTTGCGCATCTTGCTGCCGAGGATTTCGGCATGCCGCTGATTGATCTGGCGGCCGTCAATCTCAAATACGCGCCGGTCAAGCAGGTCAAGGAAGAACTGCTGCGCAAACATTTGATTGTGCCGATTCTCAAGCGCGGTAATCGTCTGTTCGTGGCCACGGCCGACCCCGGCAACAAATCCGGCATGGATGAGCTGACCTTTACCAGCGGCTTGGCGGTTGAAGCCGTGCTGGCGCCCTACAACGCCATTGAGCCGGCACTGGACCGCGCCATGGCAGGCTCATCGGAAGCATTCAGCGAGCTGACCAAGGGTGAGGATGATCTTGAAAACCTGGGCTTTGGCGATACTGCCGAGGAGGAAGACGAGGCCAGCGACTCCGCCGGCAGCGACGATGCGCCGGTGGTGCGCTTTGTCAACAAGGTGCTGATTGACGCAATTCGCAAGGACGCCTCGGATATTCATTTCGAGCCGTATGAAGAGGACTACCGAGTGCGCTTCCGCATTGACGGTGTGCTGGTCACCCAGGTGCGCCCGCCAAAACGCATGGCGCCGCGCCTGTCTGCGCGCCTGAAGGTGATGTCCAATCTCGACATTGCCGAGCGCCGGGTGCCGCAGGACGGCCGTATCAAGCTCAATATATCCAAGGGCACGGCCTATGACTTTCGTGTCTCCACCTGCCCGACCCTGTGGGGCGAGAAGATTGTTTTGCGTATTCTCGACTCTTCCGGCGCCTACCTTGGTCCGGAAAAGCTCGGCTTTGAACGCCAGCAGCAGGAAGACTATCTGGCCGCCATTTCCAAACCCTACGGCATGGTGCTGGTAACCGGCCCGACCGGCTCGGGTAAAACGGTCAGCCTGTACACCGCTCTGGGCATTCTCAACGACGAGGGACGCAATATCTCGACCGTGGAAGACCCGGTCGAAATCCGCATGAAGGGCGTCAATCAGGTGCAGCAGAACGTCCGTCAGGGCATGACGTTTGCGGTCGCGCTGCGCTCGTTTCTGCGCCAGGATCCGGATGTGATCATGGTCGGGGAAATCCGTGACCTGGAAACCGCCGAAATCGCCATCAAGGCGGCCCAGACCGGTCACTTGGTGCTTTCGACCCTGCACACCAACGATGCGCCCGCTTCAGTGGCGCGCCTGGCCAATATGGGCGTGCCCACCTACAACATTGTTTCGACCGTTCACCTGGTGCTGGCCCAGCGCCTGGCGCGAAACCTGCACACCTGCAAAAAACGCGAGGACGTGCCCGACGAGGCCCTGCTGAAAATCGGCTTTACCGAAGAAGAGGTGGCCGAAGGCATCACGATTTACCAGCCGACCGGCTGCGACCAGTGCACCGCCGGCTACAAGGGCCGTTCGGGCGTATTCCAGGTGATGCCGGTTTCCGAGGAGATGGAGCGCATTATTCTCAAGGGCGGCGGCGCGCTGGATCTGGAAAAGCAGGCTGCCGCCGAAGGCATCATCGATTTGCGCCGGGCGGCGCTGAACAAGGTCAAACTGGGCAAGGTCAGCCTGATGGAGATGAACCGGGTGACCAAGAATTAGCCAGGCACCGCCAAGCACTGCCGCTCGGCCTTGCAATTGCACGGGATTATGCGCAAAATCACGGCATTAGGGAGAACTTTTCAGGTCAGGTGCGAACCTTGGCCTGAACCAGCACAGAAGCAGGAGCAGCGCTAGATGGCAACCACCCCCGAACAGATGGAAACCTTCCTGTGGGAGGGCAAGGACCGACGCGGGAAGAAAATGAAGGGCGAGCGGGTCGGCCGAAATGAGATGATCGTCAAGGCCGAGCTCCGCCAGCAGGGCATTGTGCCCGGCCGGGTGCGCAAAAAGCCCAAGCCTCTGTTCGGCGGTGCCGGAAGCCGTATCTCGCCCAAAGATATCGCAGTATTTACCCGTCAGCTTGCCACCATGCTGTTTTCGGGCATTCCGCTGGTGCAATCGTTCGGCATCATTTCGCAGGCATCGGAAAACCCGCGCATGAAAAAGCTGCTGACGGATGTTCGCAGTGAGGTGGAATCGGGCAGCACCCTGGCGGAATCTCTGGCCAAGCATCCGGCCTACTTCGACGAGCTGTACGTCAACCTGGTCGAAGCTGGCGAAAGTGCGGGTGTGCTTGATCAAGTACTGGATTCGATTGCCAACTACAAGGAGCGCATCGAATCAATCAAGGGCAAGGTCAAAAAAGCCATGTTCTATCCGGCCGCAGTCATTGCAGTGGCCTTTGGCGTTATTGCCCTGCTGCTGATTGTGGTTATCCCGCAGTTTGAGGACATGTTTCGGGGTTTCGGCGCAGATTTGCCCGCCTTCACGAGGATGGTCGTGAATGCTTCGGAATTCATGCAATCGAAGGGCTGGCTCGTGC
>CALEIM010000058.1 GCA_937876395.1 uncultured Wenzhouxiangella sp.
AAACAGCACGATGAAGGCGATCGAAAACAGCATCGGTGTTTCGAAAGTCATCGAGCCTCGCCACATGGTCGACACCCAGTTGAAAACTTTCACCCCGGTGGGTATCGCAATGACCATGGTGGCGTACATGAAGAACAGATTGGCGCCCAGCGGCATGCCCACGGCAAACATGTGGTGGGCCCAGACGATGAACGACAGGAAGCCGATCGCGGCGGTCGCATAGACCATCGAGACATAGCCGAACAGAGGCTTGCGCGAGAAGGTCGGCAAAATCTCCGAGACAATGCCGAAGGCCGGCAGAATCATGATATAGACCTCCGGGTGCCCGAAGAACCAGAAAATATGCTGGTACAGCACCGGGTCACCACCGCCGGCAGCATCGAAGAAGCTGGTGGCAAAGAAACGGTCAAACAACAGCATGGTCACCGCTCCGGCCAGTACCGGCATGACCCCGATCAGCAGAAAACCGGTAACCAGCCAGGTCCAGGCGAACATCGGCATGCGCAACAGGGTCATGCCAGGGGCGCGCATGTTCAGGATCGTGACAATGATATTGATCGCGCCCATGATCGAGGAAATGCCCATCAGATGGATGGCAAAGATCACGAAAGCGATATTGGTGCCACCCTGCAGCGACAGCGGCGGGTACAGGGTCCAGCCCGATGCCGGCCCACCGGTCGGCAAGAACAGGGTCATCAGCAGCAGGAGAAATGCGAAGGGCAGGATCCAGAACGACCAGTTGTTCAGCCGCGGCAGGGCCATGTCCGGGGCCCCGACCATCAACGGAATCATCCAGTTCGCCAGGCCGACGAAGGCCGGCATTACCGCACCGAAGATCATCACCAGCGCGTGCATGGTGGTCATCTGGTTGAAAAACTCGGGGTTGACCAGCTGCAGGCCCGGTATGAACAGCTCGGCGCGGACGATCATCGCCATCGCACCGCCGACGATGAAGGCGCTCAGGGAGAAAATCAGGTAAAGGCTGCCGATTTCCTTGTGATTGGTGGTCAACAGCCAGCGCTTGAGTCCGGTCGGCTGGTCAGCGTGGTGGTCGTCTGGGGTCATTGTTGTGGCGTGACTCATGGTTCTGAATTCCTCTTTGGACGGTCCGCTGATCAGCTGCGATCGCTGGTTTCGGTCAGGGTCCGGGCGGCGGTCGAACGTTCACCCGACGGCGCTCCAGCCACGGATTCCTGCTGGCTTTCCACCCAGCGACGATATTCTTCAGGTGAAACGGCTTCAACGACAATCGGCATGAAGCCGTGGTCCTTGCCGCACAGCTCGGCACACTGGCCGCGGTAAATGCCTTCTTCCTCGATCATGGTCCATGCTTCATTGACCAGCCCGGGTATGGCGTCGCGCTTCCAGCCCAGCTCAGGCACCCACCAGGAATGAATCACATCCTCGGCGGTCAGCAACAGGCGAATCTTGGTGTCGGTCGGCACGATCAGACGATTGTCGACTTCGAGCAGGTAGTTGTCGACACTGCGAACGTCAATCCCTGAATTGATCTGGCGGGCCGCGTTGCTTTCCCGGTCCAGCGCCGAGTAAACGGTGATGCCGTCTTCGAGGTAGTCGTACTTCCACAGCCACTGATAGCCGGTCACCTTGATGTTCATCTCGGCACCACCGGTGTTCTCCATATCGATCAGTACGATCGTGGAGGGGATTGCCATGACCACGAGGATGAGCACCGGAATGGCGGTCCAGGTGATTTCGGCAGCCGTCGAATGGGAAAACTGTGAAGCCTGGTAACCTTTCGACTTGCGATGCACGACGATGGACGTGAACATCGCGGTAAACACCAGCACGCCGGTCACTGTCACAACGGCCAGAATCAGATTGTGCAGGTTATAGACATCCTGGGCGTAGGCCGTGACGCCGCGAGGCATATTGTCGCCGACAGCATAGATGCCCCAGGTCACCACGATGATGACGGCAAACACCGCCAAGGCCACGATCAGTTCGTTAGTTCTTTTCATCCTCGAATCACCTGTGCTTGCCAGTGTTTCCCCGGGCCGCAGTTGCTCCGAGGCACTCCTTACAATACTTCGGCCAGCGCCAGCCGCTCGTTGACGGGCAAAAACTGCCCAACGACCTGCCGCGCACCCATGCGTTGCTCTTTCGACCAAAACCCGAACCCGGGCCGACGGCCGCCTGAGCTGCGTTTACCGCCGAACATCGCAACGATCGATATTTCTTGATCCTCAACAAACTATTCTAGCCCAAGCACGCCACCCGGTGGCAGTGAAAATTGCCATGACCGCCCGGAATCCGCGCTATACCCGCCCATTCGGTTACACTTGCCAACCGCCTTCATTCCTCAAGTATCGACACCGCCATGAATGAGCCCTCAAGCCCTTTCGTAATTACCGATCCGCTGCCTTCCGACGAGCTTCGGACGGCACTTGACGAGGCCTGGCACCGCGATGAAGACGAGCATGTGCGCTTTTTGCAGTCCCAGGTCAGGCTCGATAGCGAGCGCCGCGAGCGAATTCGCGAGGTCGCCCTGGACCTGGTCCGGAACGTGCGCAAGCAAAGCAGCGAGGCCGGCGTCATTGAAGCTTTCATGCGCCAGTACGACCTGTCCTCTGAAGAGGGGGTGATCCTGATGTGCCTGGCCGAGGCCCTGCTGCGCATTCCGGACAATGACACCGCCGAAAAGCTGATTTCCGACAAACTGTCCGATGCCGACTGGGAATCGCACCTCGGCAAGAGCTCCTCGGTTCTGGTCAATGCCGGCACCTGGGGCCTGATGCTGACCGGCCGTCTGGTCAGCGTGCGCGATTCTGAAAAACGCGGTATCGGCGCGCTGCTGTCGCGAATGGCCAACCGCTCCGGCGAGCCGGTGGTTCGCACCGCGATTCGTCAGGCCATGCGCATCATGGGCCACCAGTACGTCATGGGGCGCACGATCGAGGACGCCCTGGAACGCTCGCGCAAAAAATCCAACCGGCGTTTTCGTTATTCTTTCGACATGCTCGGCGAAGCGGCCCTGACCGGCGTTGACGCCCAGCGCTATTTTGAGGCCTATGGCCAGGCCATCGATGCTCTCGGCAAAGCGAGCGAGGACGGTGATGTGTTTGCTCTGCCGAGCATCTCGGTCAAGCTTTCGGCCCTGCATCCGCGCTACGAGCACGCCCAGCGCGACCGGGTGATGGATGAACTCGTGCCGCGCCTGCTGGAATTGGCAAAACGTGCCAAGGCGGCCGGCATCGCCCTGACCGTCGATGCCGAGGAGGCCGAGCGTCTGATGCTGTCGCTCGATGTGTTTGCCGCGGTGCTCGAATCACCCGAGCTGGCCGGCTGGGACGGCCTGGGCCTGGCACTGCAGGCCTATCAGAAGCGCGCCTGGGCGGCCGTTGACTGGCTGGCCGAGCGTGCCCGCAGCACCGGGCACCGCATTCCACTGCGCCTGGTCAAGGGCGCCTACTGGGATACTGAAATCAAGATGGCTCAGGTCGATGGCCTGGCAGGCTATCCGGTGTTCAGCCGCAAGGCCAACACCGACCTGAGCTACCTGGTATGCGCATCCCGGCTGCTGGACCTGCCCGGGCAGTTCTATCCGCAGTTTGCCACCCACAACGCGCACACCATCGCGGCCATCGCCGAGCTGGCCGGGTCGAACCGGGAATATGAGTATCAGCGTCTGCACGGCATGGGCGAAGACCTCTACCAGGAAGTGCTCGACAGCGAGCGCTTCAACGGCCAGTGCCGGGTTTATGCACCGGTCGGAAATCACAAGGATCTGCTGCCCTACCTGGTGCGCAGACTGCTGGAAAACGGCGCCAATACCTCGTTCGTAAACCGAATAGTCGACGAAAAGCTGTCGGTCGAGGAGGTGGTCGATGATCCACTCAACGAAATTGCCAGCCACGCAAGCGCGGCTCATCCGCGCATTCCGCTGCCGGCCGATATCTATGGCGCGGGCCGCAGCAACAGCCGCGGCCTCAACTTCGTCCATGAGGCCGAGCTGCAGGCCCTCAAAACCGGCATGGAAGCCGCCGAAACCGCTGACTGGCGGGCGCAGCCCGGCGGCAAGGCTGCTGACAGCGAGCCGGAAAAGTTGCTTTCACCGGCCGATCAGCGGATCGAGGTCGGCCAGGTGAGCTGGACCAACCCCGACCACGTCGAAGCTGCCGTGTCCACGGCCGTGCAGGCCGGTCCGAGCTGGGACGGACGACGGTATTGCACTGCAACGGCACACTTTGTCCAGCTTGTGCGTAGCCCGCGGGAATGGCTGGCGCATTTCGGCGGCACCCTGGGACGCATCTGATCACTAGACACCAACTGGGGCGTGCGATCGCACGATCGGACCATGCAAACGGTTCAAGATGTTCTACCATTCGCGGACGATGAAGATACCGGCAGCTTCCTGGGCTTTCTGTCTACTACCGTTCAGTGCGTTGAGCTGCGTGGGCGACCGCCCGTCTTTCGGAAACCTTCGCTCCGACGCGGGCGCTGATCCCGTGAGAGCAGATGGCGGGACGTCAAGTGACGCCCAATCGCAATCGTCTTCGACGCCAGACTCGGGCAATGGCGGCGGACCAGGCCAAAGCGCCGATTCCGGAAGTGATTCTTCCGGGAATTCCACCCGTTCCCCGGGTTCCGGGATTGAAGCGGATGCCGGGCAGTGTGAGCTCGGGAAAACGCGGGACTGTGAAACACACCCGGGCTTGGACGGCCAAGGCATTTGTCAGAAGGGGTCGCAGACGTGTGTCGAGCTGGAAGACGGCGGCACGGCTTGGGAGGCGTGCAGCGGTTCGGTCGGCCCAGCAGCGACGGACTCGTGCGCCGTAGAGGGCAGCGACGACAACTGCAACGGTACCCCCAACGACGGATGCGACTGTATAGCAGGGCAGACGACCACTTGCGCCCAAGCATACGGGGCACAAGGCGTGTGTGGCGACACAGAGCTCGTTTGCGCTATCGAGGGGGTTTGGCCCGACCCAAGCGTGTGCGAAGCGAGCGCCAGCGCTGAAATGTGTGACGGTGACCTCGATGAGGACTGCGATGGTGAGGTTAACGAAGTGGAGGACTGTCCGTGCGCTGCTAGTCCGTGCCAGAACGGCGGCGCTTGTGTCGCGGATGGTGCCGAGTACATGTGTGATTGTAGCGAAACCACGTACGCGGGTGAACATTGTGACGAAGCGCGGGCTGTCGTCTTACCGTTGGGGCCCGGCGATTCCGAGTGCCTCGCAGTCGCTCTCTCTCACGATGGCAGCGTCGTCGGGGCAACGTGCAACTCTCGGCCCGCCTATTGGACGGCGAACAGCGGGTGGCAATATCTTGCCCTACCCAACGGCTACAACTCGGGGTCTTTGGCGGATCTGAGCGCGGACGGCGAGGTCTTCGTTGCCACACTAGAATCAACCTCGGGCGATAGTTTGCGCGCAGCACGTTGGTCGAGCCGTAACAGTACCGGGACGTTACTTACCGGCGGCAATGGCGACACCTACGCCAGAGCGGTTAGCGGCAACGGACAGCTGGCGATTGGCGATGGCGCGGACGGCAGTCTGCTGGTCTGGACCGGGACAAGCCCCGCGACTCCCTACACCGAACCCGATGACGTGAGTGCGAGCCTACGTGCCGTAGATTTCGATGGCAGTACGGTGTGGGGGAGTGGAACCGAAGAGATTATCACTTGGACGGCGCCTGACGCCGCGACCGTGATTGACGTCGCGGACGTATCGACCGTAGCCGTCACCGATGTGAGTGACGATGGTCGAGTCGCAGTGGGTCTCGGATGGACCACGAGCGGGGCCGCGGCTTGGCGGCTGGAAGAGGGTGAACTCGCGTGGCTCAACTCCGACGGAGCCGGCGTGTGTTTCGCCTATAGGGCGAGCGCGGACGGCTCTCGGGTCGCCGGGTCGTGTAACGGGCCAATCGTCTGGCTTGGCACCAACCAACTCGATATCGTGATCTATCTTTCACCCTTAGCGGCCGAGCTGGCCGCAGATGCGGACATTGCCTCGAGCCAAATGAAAGCGGTAAGTGGAGACGGCACGGTCGCGATCGGGGATGACCAGGCGCGGGTGTTTATCGTGCGCCTGCCCAATTGATCAGGGGTCGATGAGCGTTTCGAGCCGAGCACGTAAGTCAGGTATACTATCGCGCAAGACGGCGACCGCGGAGTCGAAGGACGTGTACATACTTGGCGTAGGGTCGGCGTGTGCTTCATCCGCGATGAACGCTTCGTAGCGAGCGATGTTGGTCAACATCGTCTCGAGGGCAAAGGGGCCGTCCAAGAGTTCTCTACTGGCGGTGCGCCAGCCGGAAATGCTGGCGCTGTCGCTGCGCGGCGCCGCTGCCTGTGACACCGTCGTGCGCGTGCGCAGGCTTGCCGAAG
>CALEIM010000059.1 GCA_937876395.1 uncultured Wenzhouxiangella sp.
CGGCCAGAATGTGCTCGTGCATTGGATCGAGGCAAAGCCCGGCGCGAGTTTCACACGGGTCGCTCAAGTGGATGAGTACATGATCGTCGTGCCCGACGACAACACACCTTACGAGGCCACGGCCAACGGTGAGTCGGTGCGCGGTGACGGTCATCAACTGCTCATCGTGCCGCCGGGCGATAGCAAGATCAGCTTGCCCAAGGGCGGGCGCATCGCGCGGCTCTTCTCGACACAGTCGCCGGATCTGAACGCCAAGTGCGCCAACGCGGCGACCTATGTACAGCCGGATCCCTCGCATCCTCCGTTCAAGCCTTGGCCCGCGCCGCCCGCAGGTGGTGGGCGGCGTCGTCGACCTGAACGCGATCGTGCAGGAGTACGCGCCCGAGGCGCTGGTGAAGGGCATGTCGTTCATCGACAGCTACGCCTTCATGGACGACTGGGTGCTGCAGTCGCTGAGGGGCATGGGCGTCCAGGCCGTCTACAGGCCCATCAACGACATCTCCTCCGCCAAGGGCAAGATCGGCGGCGCAGCGCAGACCCGCCGGCGTGGCGCGGTCTTGCACCACGTCACCATGGCCTACGATATCGATGCCGTGAAAATGCTCGACGTGCTGCGCATCGGCCGTGAAAAGCTGTCCGACAAAGGCACCAAAAGCGCGCTCAAGCGGGTTGACCCGCTGCGCAGCCAGACCGGACTGCCGCGGCATGCCGTGATTGACCACATGATCGAAACCTTTCGATCCAGCCACGGCGGACTCAACAGCGACACCCTGCGCCCGGACGAACTGGCGCGCGCCGAGGCGCTGGCCGCAGACAAGTTTTCAACGCCGGAGTGGACGGCGCTGCTGCCCTAGCCCATCCCGTTTTGCATTTCGTCCAGGGCCGCGGCTCCGGGGCTGAGCTGCAGGTAGTCCAAATCGCGCAGCGGGCTCAGGGCCGTGCCGGCAAGCTGATGAAATTCAGGCAGATCGGCGTCCAGATAGAGCAGCCCGGTCACGATCTTGCCTTGCTCGCGATGGCGTTCCAGGTATTCCAGCGCGCCGGCCCGGCTGCCGGGCTGGTAGTCCGCCTCGATCTTGCGAAAGACCAGCACCGAACCATCGTGCATGCGCAGCGGAATTTCTTCGCCTGCAACGTAGTTGGCCTCGATGGCCCGAGCGTGCGGGACCAGGTCGGCGGTTGATATCGACGCGCTGTGTTCGCGCGTCCAGGCATAGCTTTTGGTCGAGCCGACGTGGTCATTGAAGGTCACGCAGGGGCTGATCACGTCGATCACAGCGCAGCCCGGATGGGCCAGGCCGGCCTTGATCAATGGCACGAGCTGGTCCTTGTCGCCGGAAAAACTGCGCGCCGCGAAGCTGCCGCCCAGGGTGATCGCCGTGGCAACCGGATCGATGGCCTGGTGGCGATTTTCGACCCCGCCCTTGCTCTTGCTGCCCGGATCGGCCGAGGCCGAAAACTGGCCCTTGGTCAGGCCGTAAACCCCGTTATTCTCGATCAGGTAGAGCAGGTTGATATTGCGCCGGACCGCATGTGAGAACTGGCCCATGCCGATGGACAGCGAATCGCCGTCGCCGGAAATGCCGATGGCGATCAAATCACGATGGGCGGCCAGCGCGCCGGTGGCAATCGAGGGCATGCGCCCGTGCACCGAGTTGAAACCGTGGGCGCCGCTGAGGAAATAGGCCGGGGTTTTCGACGAGCAGCCGATGCCCGACATCTTGATCACCTGTTCGGGCTGGATGGCCAGCTCCCAGCAGGCCTGAACCAGGGCGGCGGTGACTGAATCGTGGCCGCAGCCGGCGCACAGCGTGGACATGCCGCCTTCATAGTCACGAATGGTCAGGCCAAGCGGATTGCGGCGCTGGCCGGTCCACTGTACGGTGGGTTTGCTGATATAGCTCATGCCGCGGCCTCCTTGCGGAGCTGTTCACTCATCTGGCCGGTGATCGCCTGCGAGGGAATGGGCAGACCGTTGTAGTGCAGGATGGAGCGCAGGCGATCGGGGTCGATGCGCGTATTGAGTGTCAGCAGGGAATGCATTTGTGCGTCACGATTTTGCTCGACCACGAAGACCAGGCGATGATCGTCGAGGAAGGCCTGCACCTCATCGCCAAACGGAAAGGCGCGCAGCCGCAGGTAGTTGGCATGAATGCCCTCAGCCGCAAGCTGCAGCCGCGCTTCGGTGACCGCGCCGTGCGAGGAGCCGAAGGCGATGATGCCGATATCGGTGCGCTGATCGCTGTCGTGGCGAATGGCTGCGGGCACCAGTCCGCGAGCGGTTTCCCACTTGACCAGCAGACGATCAACAACCTCCTGATACTCGTCGGCCTGCTCGGTGTACTTGCCGTAGCGGTTGTGGCCCGAGCCGCGCACAAAATAGGCACCTTTTGGATGCGATCCGGGCAAGGTGCGATAGGGGATACCGTCACCGTCCGGGGCATCAAAGCGATGAAATACTTCGAGTTTTTCAAGCTGCTCGGCGCTGAGCACCTTGCCGCGATCGGGACGATAGGCGTCATCCCAGCTCAGCCTGGGAATCATCCAGTCGTTCATGCCGATGTCAAGATCGGACAGCACGAACACCGGAGTTTGCAGCCGTTCGGCCAGATCAAAGGCGGCGACCGACAGCTCGAAACATTCGCGCGGATCAGCCGGCAGCAGCACCGGGTGACGGGTGTCGCCGTGCGAACACCAGGCCGCGGCCAGCAGATCGCACTGCTGGGTCCGGGTCGGCATTCCGGTTGACGGCCCGACGCGCTGAATATCGAAAAAGACCGCCGGAATCTCGGTGTAATAGGCAAAACCGATGAACTCACTCATCAGCGAAATGCCGGGTCCGGAGGTGGGCGTAAAGGCGCGCGCGCCGGCCCAGTTGGCGCCGATGACCATGCCGGCGGCGGCCAGCTCGTCTTCGGCCTGAACGATGCAGTAGCGCTTCTCACCGCTTTGAGAATCAACCCGGTAGCGTTCGCACAGCGACTCGAAGGCGTCCATCAGCGAGGTCGAAGGCGTAATCGGATACCAGGCCCCGACCGTGGCGCCGGCGTACAGACAGCCGAGCGCCGCAGCCTGGTTGCCGTCGATCAGAATATGGCCGGCGGTGCCGTTCATGGTCTGGGCCCGAACCGGCAGCGGGCATTCAAAATGTTCACGCGCGTAGTCGTGGCCCAGGCTGATGGCCTGCATGTTGGAGTCGATCAGCTTGGGCTTGCTGGCGAAGGTTTCCTCGATCAGCTTGCGAACGACGTCCAGATCAATATCCATCAGCGCACCCAGTGCACCCACGTAGGCGATGTTTTTCATCAGCGTGCGGACCCGCGCCGGGCTGAAATGGCGGTTGACCATATCGGCCAGTGGCACGCCGATCAGCTCGATGTCGTCGCGCGCAAGTTGCCGCTCCCACGGCCAGCTTGAATCATGCAGCAGGTAGCCGCCCGCACTGATCTCGGCCAGGTCCTGGCGGTAGGTCTGGGCGTTCATGGCCACCATCATGTCCACCCGACCGCTGCGGGCGTTGTGGCCGTCGCGGCTGGCGCGAATTTCGTACCAGGTCGGCAGGCCCTGGATATTGGATGGGAACAGGTTTTTTCCGGTCACCGGAATGCCCATGCGAAACAGGGCTTTCATCAGCAGGCTGTTGGCCGAAGCCGATCCGGTGCCGTTGACGGTTCCGATCTTGATGACGAAATCATTGACTCGATTGCTGCTTGAATCCACTGCAGGCACAGCCGGGGTTCCTTCAGGTTTGAATAGGGTCGGGGCGTCCGTCAGCCGGTTTTTTGCTGCACACACGGCAGCACCTCATGGTCGCGGGCGTAGGGAATCTCGACCAGGGATTTCTGCATATCCCAGGCCGCCGTCGGGCAGCGTTCGGCGCACAGACCGCAATGCAGGCAGACGTTTTCGTCCTTGATCATCAAACGCCCGGTCTGTTTTAGCTGGTCGGACAAAAACAGCGGCTGATCGGGATTGACGGCCGGTGCGGTCAGATTCAGGCGTAGCTGATCTTCGTCGTCGGCCGCCGGGGTGATGGTCAGGCACTGCGTAGGGCAGATATCGACGCAGGCGTCGCACTCGATGCACAGCGGATCGTAAAACACCGTCTGAATATCGCAGTTGAGGCAGCGCTCGACTTCGCAGGCGGTCTGCTCGGCGGTGAAACCCAGCTCGACTTCGGTGTCGAGCTCCCGAAAACGCTCGACCAGCGGCACATGCTCCATCTTGCGGCGGGCGGCCGGCTCAAAATTATTCGAGTAGCTCCATTCATGCAGGCCCATTTTGCGCGTCGACAGTTTGACCGTACGCGGCAGGCGCTCGCTGACCGGCTTGCCGTGGACGTGGTTGTGAATCGAAATCGCCGCCTGGTGACCGTGCTCCACCGCCCAGATGATGTTTTCCGGACCAAATGCGGCATCGCCGCCAAAAAACACGCCGGGCAAGGTGGACTCATGCGTGGTCCGGTCAACCTGCGGTTCGTCCCACTCGTTGAACTCGATACCGATGTCGCGCTCGATCCAGGGAAAGGCATTTTCCTGACCGATGGCGAGAATCACGTCATCGGCTTCAATAAAGGCTTCATCAATCACCCGGCTGGCGACGATGCGGCCGTCTTCGATGTCATATTCCATGACATCGAAACGCATGCCCTTCAGACGCCCGTTCTCGACCACAAACTCCTTGGGTGAATGATTGATGACGATCTCGACCTGCTCTTCCTCGGCATCTTCGAGCTCCCAGTCCGAGGCCTTGAAAAATGCGCGCGGCTTGCGCGCCATGACCTTGACCTCGCTGGCGCCGACGCGCAGGCTGGTGCGGCAGCAGTCCATGGCCGTGTTACCTACGCCGATGATCAGCACGCGCCGGCCGATTTCCTTGACATGTTCAAAGGCCACCGATTCCAGCCAGTCGATGCCGATATGGATATTGGCATCTCCCTGCTCGCGACCGGGCAGGTCAAGTTCCTTGCCCTTGGGCGCGCCGGAGCCGACAAATACGGCGTCATAACCCTCGGCCAGCAGGGCCTTCATGCTGTCGATCGGCGAGTCCAGACGCAGGTCCACGCCCATGTCGACAATGTAGCCAATCTCCTCGTTGAGCACCCCGGCCGGCAGACGAAATGCCGGAATATTGGAGCGCATCAGCCCGCCGGCCACCGGCAGTTTTTCGAACATCGTGCACTCATAGCCCAACGGCATCAGATCATTGCAGACCGTCAGGCTGGCGCAGCCGGCGCCCACCAGGGCAATGCGCTTGCCGTTGCGGTTCTCGGGAATCTTCGGCAGCAGGGGACGGACATCGTCGCGGTGATCGGCCGCCACGCGCTTGAGGCGACAGATGGCAACCGGCTTTTCGTCGACCCGCTCGCGCCGGCAGGCCGGCTCACAGGGTCGATCGCACACTCGGCCGAGGATGCCGGGAAAAACATTGGATTCGCGATTGACCATGTAGGCGTCGGTGAAACGGCCCTGGGCAATCAATCGGATGTATTCAGGAACGTCGGTGTGTGCGGGGCAGGCCCACTGGCAGTCCACCACGCGGTGGAAATACTCGCTTTCGCCGGTCTCGGTGCGCTTCATTTCCCTGGCCTCCTGGCGGAATCGGGAACTCTGGCTTGCTTGACCAGCATACCGAAAACCCGCAGCTCCGGCCAGATGGAAAACGCCGCTCGAAGATCCCAAAAGCGCCGTTCAGTCCGCCAGGCTGAAGAAACGCCTGGCCGTAGCCGTGGTTTCAGCCGCCAGTTCAAGCGGGCTGATGTCGCGGCAAGCGGCCACGGTGCCGGCAACCCAGGGCAACCATTTGGGCTCATTGCGCCGCGTCTTGACCTTGGGCCGAAGATTGCGCGGCTTGAGATAGGGCGCGTCGGTTTCGATCATCAATCGATCGGCAGGGATCTCGTGTACAAAGTCCTTGAGATGCCGGCCGCGACGCTCGTCGCAGATCCAGCCGGTGATGCCAATGTGGCAGTCCAGCTCCAGATACTCCAGCATGGCCTCGCGGGTGTCGGTAAAGCAGTGCACCACGGCGCCGGACAAATGCGGCCGGAACTGCTGGAAGATCGCCATGAAATCATCGTGGGCATCGCGCTGATGCAAAAACACCGGCTTGCCGCACTCGACCGCCAGCTCAAGCTGCTTTTCAAAAGCACGACGCTGCGCCGGCCGTGGAGAGAAATCGCGGTAGTAGTCAAGACCGCATTCACCCACGGCCACCACCCGCGCGTCTCGATGCAGCTCGGCGAGCACGCTCAACGCGTCGGCTGAGACCTCACTGGCATGGTGCGGATGCACGCCGGCGGTGGCCCATAAAACGCCCGGCCACTGCTCGGCCAGCGTCTGTGCCGCTATGCTGCCGGATTCGCTCGCTCCGGTGACGATCAGGTTGACCACCCCGACCTCCTGCGCCGCCTCGATTACCTCGGAGCGATCCGGATCAAAGGAGTCGTGGGTCAGGTTACAGCCGATATCGATGAGTTCCATGGCGCATCGATTGTACCCATCTGCACCGGCTCAGAAACCAGGAAACCTCTAATTCGGTCGCGCCTGGGGTGGATCGAGACGGATTTTGAGCAGCCGGGCCATACTGGGCGCATTGCCACTTCTGACCAGGTCGGCCAGGGTATAGCGGTCGAGCACGGCATGAAAGGCGGCCAGCGCCTCATTGAGCATGGCCGGCAGGCGGCAGGCCGGAGTAATGACGCAGCGATTGTCCGGCCTGAAGCACTCGACCAGGCCGAAATCCGGCTCCATGTCGCGCACCACTTCGCCGACATTGATGTTGTCCGGCCGGCGCGCCAGCTCGATTCCGCCGCCGCTGCCGCGGGTGGACTGGACATAGCCTTCCAGCGCCAGCTTGTGCACCACCTTCATCAGGTGATTGCGCGAAATCGAAAAGGCCTCGGAGATTTCCTGAATGGTGGCACGGCGCTCGCCGATCAGCGCCAGGTGCATCAGCACCCGCATGGCCAGATCAGCGTGTTGGGTCAATCGCATGGCATTTCCTCAGCCCGGGCGGCCATCGGCGCGCGGGCGGATCAGAATCGGCACGTAGAACCACAGGAATACGGCAAAAGCACCCACCCAGGCCAAGGTGCTGGAGCGAATGCCAAAGTCCCAGGGGATCCAGTTCAGGGCGGTCAGTATACGCAACAGGGCTGAGGCAATGATCAGCCAGTAGGCCATGGAGGCGCCGCGCATCAGCTCAAGCGGTCGTCCGGTGTGGCCAAGCGACACGCGCGTCATCACACCAATGATCAGAATACCCATGGCACCCGGCCCCAGCGCGTGCAGCCACACGCTGGGCGCAATCACTCCGGTGCCGACCTGCACTGCCATCAAGGCCAGGCCGAGCGGTATCCAGGCGTAGCCGACGTGCAGAATCCACACCAGCGGATCGGAGCGCGTTTGCCAACCCGACCAGCCTGTCAGGCGCAAACCGTTGAGCACCGCGGCGACGGCCGCAGTGGGCGCAATCAGCCAGTTCGGTGCACTGGCGAGCAAAAACACGATCAGGGCAAGAGTCGAGGCAATGGTCAGCATCTCGACCCAGCGCCGCGTGACCACAGCGGCCGGATCGCGACCGTTGCGCAGCAGCCAGTTGCGCGTGAACGCCGGCGTGATGCGCCCGCCGATCACCACCATCAGCAGGGTAATCAGGCCGATGGTAGCCAGCTCGGCGCTGCGCAGCAGTTCAGTGTCGCCGGTCGCCAGGCCGGCATGGAACAGGGCGTTGGCCAGCCACAGCACGGTCACGACAAACACCAGCGGCAGATTACGGAAATTGCCCGTACCAATGATGATCCAGGCGGCGTACAAGGCCACAACGGCCAGGAAACTCAGATCGATGAAAGCGACCAGCCCGTGGGGCAGAATCGCGGCCATCCACATCGCCACCCGCCCGGCCAGCCACAGCGCAAACAGTCCACCCAGGCGCCAGCCCGACAGCGGCGCGGCACCCGTCCAGTTGCACATGGCGGTCAGCAAAAAGCCGGCAATCGCCGCCGGCACCATGCCGAACAGCAGCTCGTGGCTGTGCCACTGCATCGGCGGAAAGTCACCGGCCAGGGGCCAGCCCAAAAGCAAGATCCCCAGCCACCCCAAAAGCCCCAGCACGGCATAAATCGCCGTGGCCAGGAAAAACGGTCGAAATGAAAAGGCCCACAGCGCGCCGGAAGCTCTGTGACTGCGAGTCAAAACGTCGGTCGACATGATTCAGGCTGTTCCAGAGGATCGGCGACCCGACTGGGCCGGCTCAGAATAAAGGTTGCTACGGCGGTGAAAAATACGCACATAAACACAAACAGCGCCGTTGGAACCTGCGAAAACCACAACATGATGGCGCTGGCCAGCATCAGCGAGCAGGCCAGCAGCTTGGCCGAAGCCGGCACCACGCCGTGACGATGCCAGTTGCGCAGAATCGGGCCATAGCGCGGATGCCGATAAAGCCGAAAACGCAGCCGGGGCGAGGCGCGCGTTCCGGCCCACAGAGCGACCAGCAGAAACGGCGTCGTCGGCACAATCGGCAACACCGCGCCGGCTGCCGCCAGACCAAGGCTGCAGTAGGTCACGCTCAGCCATATCCAGCGCGGCAGGCCAGAAACTTGCATCAATTGAGCAGCCCGACCATTCATGCTTTTATTATACATCAAAGCAGGCCACTGCCCCACCGGCAACAACGCTCGCACCAAAGCCTGCAACCGACCGCGGAAAACGGATAAAATGGCAATTCGGGCCGTCAAGCCCGCCATCACGACCCAGGGCCGGCTTAGCTCAGTTGGTAGAGCATCTGATTTGTAATCAGAGGGTCGGGAGTTCGAATCTCTCAGCCGGCACCACATGACCTGACACGGGTACGCAATCGGCTTGCTTCCCGCCCGGGAATCAGTGACAATACCCGGCTATTTTCACTTGATCGACCCAGGAACAGCGCTCATGAAACCCGAAATTCATCCCGAATACCGCGAAGTGGTGTTCCAGGACCTCTCCAGCGACTTTGCCTTCAAGACCCGCTCGACCATCCACAGCAAGGAAACCATCAAGTGGGAAGACGGCAACGAGTACCCGCTGGTCAAGGTTGAAGTCTCCAGCAAATCGCACCCGTTCTACACCGGCAAGCACAAGATCATGGATACCGGCGGCCGCGTCGACCGCTTCAAGCAGCGCTACGGCAAAGGCAAGAAGTAAACAGATCCACACTGCCGGGCGCCCATCCCCCGGCAGTTCCCCCAAGCTCGCCCCCGCCGAATCAAACCTGCCAACGCGGCTCAGCTTTCTGAACCGCGCCGTTTCCGTGCCTGCGTTGCCGGTCGTGGAAATGCCAGCGTATACTCTGAAGACTCAGTGGTAACAGGTGATTTGGACATGGGCAGAGCGTTTTGTGAAATTGAACGAGAAATCCACGAACTTGACGCCGAACAGAAGCGAGCCATCTTGCGCACGCTCATTGCCGACTTGGATGCTCCGGCTGATGCCGAGGTCGAAATGGCGTGGCTCAAGGAATCTCAGCGACGATATCGAGAGCTCGTCGAAGGGAAGGTAAAGGGGGTTCCAGGGTCGCTGGTATTCGAACGGTTGCATGCGCGCCTTGGGGGATGAAATACGAATTTCAAATCAATTTCTCCCAGCCGATCCACTAGTGTGTCCTTATGAAAAATATCGGGTCCCACTAATTCCTCTCTTAAGGCGAAGAGGGTGACTGCCCGAT
>CALEIM010000060.1 GCA_937876395.1 uncultured Wenzhouxiangella sp.
GCGGCTTCGCCGCCGGCCTGGCCGCGGCTGCCACCATCGTTGTGGCATCCGGCACCGGCCTGCCGATTTCCACCACCCATACCGCCGTTGGCGCCATTCTCGGCGTGGGCCTGGCGCGTGGCATCGCTGCCATCAACCTCAAAACGGTCAGCTCGATTTTCATGTCCTGGATCATCACCGTGCCCGCCGGTGCCGTGCTGTCACTGATTTTCTTCGTGATCCTGCGCGCCATACTGGGTTAGGCGGCCAGACGTGCTATAAATAAAGCCGATTGCGTCGATCTCTCAGCTAACGGCCGCGGTCCAAAGTCTCCTGCCTGAGCCTTGAGCCTTTCAGCAATAGCTGCGAAACATACCCAATCAGGTAAACAAGTCGCTCGCTGAGGGCGAATAGTGGCAATCTGCAAGGGAACCCTGATCATGAACAACCTGCTTTCGGTACTTTCATCAACACTCAATAGCGACACCATCAACGAAATTGGCCAGCAGATTGGTGCGCCGGCCGAGCAAACCCGCGGCGCCATCAACGCCGCCCTGCCCACACTCATGGGCATGATGGCCAACAACAGCCGGTCCAAACAGGGTGGTGAAGCCCTGGCCCGCGCCGTTCAGAAAGATCACGCCGGCGGCGGACTGCTCGACCAGGCACAAAACTTCATCCGCCAAGGCAACATCGGCAACGGTGAGGCGATTCTCGGCCACGTGCTCGGCTCACGCCAGGGTAGCGCCGAACAGCAGCTCGCCAGCAAAACCGGCCTCAGCAGCGGCCAGACACACCAACTTCTGGGTTTGCTCGCGCCGCTGGTCATGGGTGCGCTGGGCAAACAGACGCAGGCCGAGGGCGGCGCCAGCGCCAGCAACGTCACGTCACTGCTGCAAGACTCGCTGGGCTCGCTGATGGAAGGCTCTGGCGGCGCCATCGGCAGCCAGGTGCTGGGCAGCCTGCTCGGCGGCAACCAGAAAGGCGGCTCATCCGGACTGGCCCAGACCGCCACAAAACTACTCGGCGGACTGTTCAGGAAATAACGCCCCAGTCTGAACCCAACAACAACTGCACGGAGATTTGCCTCATGAGCATCTTCAACTTTGTAAAAAATGCCGGCAGCAAGTTGCTTGGCCGTGGAAAAAGCGACTCTGAATCACTCAAGGAACACACCAGTTCACTCGGCCTTCAGAGCGAATCGGTCAACATCGACTACCAGGATGGCAAGGTCGTTGCCAGCGGCTCGGCGAGCAGCCAGGAAGAAAAAGAAAAAATCCTGTTGGCACTGGGCAATGTTGACGGCGTTGAAACCATCGACGAAGACATCAGCGTTGATGAACCCGGCCAGGCTCAAGCGACGTTTTACACAGTCAAATCCGGCGACACGCTTGGCGCGATTGCCCAGCAACACTACGGCAAGGCCAGCCAGTACATGAAAATCTTCGAAGCCAACCGCCCGATGCTCGAACACCCCGACCGCATCTACCCGGGGCAAGTGTTGCGCATTCCGGAATAGACCTGGAATGAATTGATCCACCAAGCCACTCCGCCATGGCGGAGTGGCTTTTTTTTGGGTCTATCCGGATCTCGCAAAGCCCTGATGAGTTTGCGTCACGCCTGGTCGCATGCTAGGTTGATTTCTCATGATGCTCAACAGATGCTAATTATGCGGAGAGTTCTGATTGGCGCTGCGGTCTTCTTTGCCACATCTCATCGCTTTAGCATGGAGGTGAATCAAATGACAAAGCTATTGGCGCTCATAACTCTGCCCGTTGGTCTATTTCTTGCAACCACTGCTTTTGCGCACGATGCAGGCAGCTATTACGAGATTGTTCCCGAAATTCAGATCGGCGGACAATATGCAGACGCTATTCACGGCGGAACCGTTTACGTCGCTCAGGGTGCTCGTATTTTGACATTTGCGGCTGATCAACACTCCGATCTCAATTTGATCCACACCACAAGGCCCGCTCCAGGAGCCATCCTCAGCCTTGCCCGATACGATGATCTGCTTTATGCCGCTTGGCGCGCCGGGGAAAGTGGCCAGATCAGAATCTTTGAATTGAACGAAGTCGGGCATCCCCGGTTTCTCAAGGATTTTGACTATGAACACGCCTACGATTTTCCGGCATTCCCGATAGCGCTGGTCGTTCATGACCAGACTCTTTATGTGAGCGACTCGCAAGCTGTTCTGACCGCTTTTGATCTGTCGACACCACTGGTTCCGGAAATCGGCGGCTGGGTTGGCGTCACATCATCGCTGGCCGGCGGCACTGCGGTCCTGGACCAAAGCAAGCTTTTGAACTGGGGGCAGACCGGGTTTTCCTCAGTGATGCTGGAGGTCATTGATATCAGCACGGCTCTTGAGCCACAACGGCTGTCCGGCTTTGCGCCCGCGGGGCTGACTGAACCGGACTTTCAAGTTCTTGCCGGAGACAAATATGCGGTTATGCTTGGCGGGGCCAAATATGTGGTTGACCTTCGTCACCCCACCACACCCCGGAGTCAGGCCACGCTTGGCTCCTTTGCCTCCACCCGCGGGTATCTGTCCGGCGACGTTCTGCTTGGTGGCTACGAGGGTGCCATACACCCTTGGAATCTCGGCAATCCTGCCAATCCGATACCTTTGGCTGCTGTCACAGCGCCTGCGGACGGAACCCGTCTGATTGCCCAGGGGCCAGGTGACGAGCAGTTGACGTTTTTCACCGACCCCGGCAAGTTGTTGACGGTAGACATTTCGGATGCGTCACGCCCTGTTCTTGCAGGCGTGCGGGAGATGTTGCCCGGAAGCGGAGTCGATGCGGTTACAAGCACCTCGGGTGCGGTGGTGCTCCTTGATCAGCAGGGCAGGCTCCAGTTGTTTGATTCGGAGCTGTCGCCACTTGGTCTGCTGGCACCGGAATCAGGCGACGCTGCTTTTTTCAGTGTCGATGTTCACGATGACACGGCAGTTTTGCTGTCGGCTCAGGGTCTGCATACCGTAGATCTTGGCGTGCCCGAGCAGCCGTCACTCACCGCCTCGTTGGCACTTCCTGATGAGATCTATTCCTACAGCCAGATTAGCGTTGGCGATCAGCGCGGATGGATCCTGACCCCTACGGTGCCCGGTCGCCTGATTGAGTTTGATCTTTCTGACCCCGTCAAGCCCCGGATCAGTCATGATCTGGTTATGTCAGCAAGCCTGATGGCTCATGAGGCCCAGCATCTTTACCTGGTCCTGGCTCAGGAGAATCGTCTGGCGGTATTTTCAACAAACCCAGGTTCGCCGCCGGAAGAGGTCGGAAGTTACAGTGGCTGCGCAAGCATTAGGGCACTCGATGTGCACGAAAACATTGCGGTCATCTTGTGCCCGGATGGTTGGCGTTTTCTGGATGTTTCTGCCCCTGATTCGCCAAAGCTGCTTGGAGATTGGCCAGCATCCAACCCATCGCGCATGAATCGACAGGTTCGGCTCGACTCACAACAGGCCTGGCTGGCCACCGACCATGGCGCCGAATTGCTCGACATTGCAAATCCTGCCGAGCCCGCTCTGCTCGCACGCTACCGCCTGCCCGGCACGCCAGAGGATCTGACAATGGCCGACCACGGTGTGTGGGCAGCACTTGGCGATGGCGGCCTTGCCCTGCTCGAAACACCCACCCCGGTCACCCGGGCGCACACCGCCGCCTGGTATCACCCCGAGCGCGCCGGTGAGGGCTGGATGATCGAAGTGCTCGAAGATGACAAGGCGCTGGGCTACTGGTTTACCTACGACGAACACGGCCAACAGAGCTGGATGATCGGCACCGGCACCGTGCGCGCCAACCGCATTCTGTTCGAGATGGAAACCGCGCGAGGTGGGCGTTTTGGCCCACAATTTAACCCCGCCGATGTCGAGTTCACGCCGGCCGGCCAGGTGCGCATGGTCTGGACTGGCTGCAACCGCGCCTGGTTCGAATACCTGCCCGATGGAAAAGACAAACTGGTTCTGGACCTTGAGCGGTTGAGCCGCACCCAGGGTCTGGAGGACTGCAACAATGTTGAGGCGCCGATCGACACCGCGCCGGCCAACCAGAGCGGAAGTTGGTACGACCCGGCGCAGGCCGGCCAGGGTTTTACCCTGCAGTGGCTGGACACCGGCGATGCGCTGGTCAACTGGTTCACCTTTGATGCCCAGGGCAACCCTTACTGGATGCTCGGCGTCGGTCAGGCCCAGGGCGATGCGATCGTGTTTCCCGAAATAACTGCCACCCGCGGTGCCAGCTTCGGAGCCAGTTTTGATCCAGAAGATATCGAATACTTCCACTGGGGTGAACTGCAAGTCCAGCTCGGTTGCCGGACCGGAACGGCCGAATACAATTCAGTTTTGCCACAGTTCCAGGCAGGCAGCTTTGATCTTGAGCGTCTGACCATTCCCGATGGAATAAGCTGCGATTGACGACCTAACCTGCCCATCAAATCCAGGCGGCGAAAATCCCACCTCGCCCCCAATGGGCCTGTAATGTCCGGTGCGCAGCACCCGCCGCATCCGGTCCAGCAGCGTCTCGCCCATGTTTGCCTTTCCAATAAAGTCCGTGGCATATTAGTTCGCGTTGAGGGCAAAAAAGCAGCGGCAAACCGGCCCGTCCGGCCGTAGGTAATTTCGCAACTACACGTACGAACCGCCGCACAGCAACAGCCTGACCAGAACAAATAGGGAGACAAAACAGGTGTTTACACCGGCCGGAACCAAACCCAACAGACTAACCGGCCATTCCGCCGCCTTACGATTGAACCGGGCCTGTCAGGTTTCGGACGTCACGCTCAACTGCTTATGACGATCATTCTCTACTTTGCCGCATTTCTTGCAATTGCAGTCGGCGTTGCTCACTCCTGGCTCGGCGAGCGATACATCCTGGTTCGCCTGTTTCGCCGGCCAGATCTCCCAAAGCTGTTTGGAGGCACTGAATTTACGACACGAACGCTCAGGTTTGTCTGGCACATAACCTCCATTGCGTGGTGGGGCTTCGCCGCACTATTCATTCTTCTGGCTCGCCCACCCATTTCTGCCCATGCCGTGGGAGTGGTTATCGGCGTGACATTCCTCGCTACTTCAGCCGTAGCACTTATAGTGTCACGGGCTCGGCATCTATCCTGGCTGGTCTTTCTGGCCATCGGGGTAATCGCTATCTATGCAACTCGCACTTAAGGAGTTACCGATGATCGAACCCAAAGGTTGCTTTCCGGTATTCATTGTCAAAAATCTTGATGCGGCGAAGACTTTCTACGCAGAGAACTTTGGCTTTGATGTCGTCTTTTCAGGCGATTGGTATATTCACCTCGTTTCAAAATCAGGCGAAGAGTATCAGAGCGATTATGTCTAAGAACAGGAGCCTTGCAGACCTGAGAAATATCGGCAAAAAGATTACCGCTACGAGCTTGGGGAGTTGTAGGTCGGCCCGACGTGGCCGACGGACCAGGCTGCACCCGACGGCTTCGCCGCGGCTTAACCCAGGGGCCAGGCTGCAAATGCAGGAGATTGGGAACGTGCGTTTTTTGTCAGTTGTTTTTATTGTTTTTCTGGCCGGTTGCGGGCAAACCCTGCCCGATGGTGATACGGACCTGTCATTCAAGTACCGGTGTGAAAGTGGTCAAATTATCAAGGCGTCATATCCTATGGATAGTAAGGCCATCGTGGATTACGACGGTCACCGCCTCGAAATGAAAATCGCGGTCTCAGCAAGTGGAGCGCGCTATGTTGGCGAAGGTCTGGAGTGGTGGACAAAGGGCACCGGAGCAGGCGCGCCAGGCACGCTGTTTCATCACCGGGAAGATGGCACTTCGGGGGCGGCTATCGAGCGCTGTACGCAGCTCGCTGATACGGCCCAATGAATCGCTGCGGTTGACGCCCGGAGCGCGGGTGTTGGCGAGTAAACCACCCTTGGAAACATATCGGCCGGATGCTATTTTTGTGCCGATGAGTGACCAGCGACTCCCGCACTTGAGGTATGGCCTGGAGGTACCGCCTCCCCTGACTGGCCGCGTCCCCGGGTCCGCTTCGAGACACCGTTTTGCAAGCCGAGGGGTCATGTTGCGTGGCACGGCCTTGCTGATCAGGCTAAAATAGGCGGCTGCCTGCCGGCCTTTCTGGAATCGCCGGTCGTGGCAATCGCGGCCCGGATTCCCGTCACTGCCGGGCCTGTCAGGCAACAAATTCAAACCCGGCCGATTCTTCAGGGGGTCGGCGCAAACGCCCGCGACCTTACCGGCGCAGGCTCTGGAGGACTGTCAATGAATCTGTTTGAAACCATCCACACGACCGAGCACGAGCAGGTCATCTTCTGCCATCACAAGGATGCCGGGCTGAAGGCGATCATCGCCATTCACAACACCACGCTGGGCCCGGCGCTGGGCGGTATGCGCATGTGGCCCTACGCCACCGAACAGGAAGCGCTCGATGACGTGCTGCGCCTGTCGCGCGGCATGACGTACAAGGCTGCCGTGGCCGGTCTCAACCTGGGCGGTGGCAAGGCGGTGATCATTGGTGATCCGCGCAACGACAAATCCGAGGCCCTGTTTCGCGCCGTGGGCCGTTTCATTGATTCGCTGCACGGCCGCTACATTACCGCCGAAGACGTTGGCATCGACGTCAACGACATGGAGTACGTGTTTCAGGAAACCGACAACGTGGTCGGCGTCCATCAGGTTCACGGCGGCTCCGGCGATCCCTCGCCGTTCACGGCCTTCGGTACGCTGCAGGGCATTCGCGCCAGCCTGCAGCACAAGTTCGGCGACGATGAAATCGGCAAATACAGCTACGCCGTCCAGGGCGTCGGCCACGTCGGCCTGGAGCTGGTCAAGCTGCTGCGCAAGGAAGGCGCGAAAGTGATCGTTACCGACATTCACGACGAGCCCATTCAGGCCGCCGTCGAGCTGGGCTGCGAGGTGGTCGGACCAGACGAAATCTACGATGTGGATACCGACGTCTACTGCCCGACCGCGCTGGGTGCGGTAGTGAACGAGAAAACCATCCCGCGCTTCAAGTTCAAGGTGGTCTGTGGCTCGGCCAACAACCAGCTCGCCACTAACGAGTGCGGCGACGAACTGGAGCGCCGCGGCATTGTCTACGCGCCTGATTACGCGGTCAACGCCGGCGGTCTGATGAACGTCTCGATCGAGTTTGAAGGCTACAACAGCGAACGCGCCAAGCGCATGACCCGGGCGATCTACTACAACGTCTCGAAAATTTTCGAGATTGCCGCGCGCGATGGCCTGCCAAGCTGGAGAGCGGCCGACCGCATGGCCGAGGAGCGCATCACCATGGTCGGCAAGCTCAAGCTGCCGTTCATGGGCCGTTCGCACCGCTTCCCGGGCCGCGAGCGCGGGAACCACTAAAAAGCGAAACCGTGAATCGCAGATTACGCAGCTGCAGGCAGATTAAATGAGCCTCCAAGTCGCCCGGGAAGACCGGGCGACTCAATAACGGGCCGCAAAGCCTGCCCGCTGATTACTCCTTCCTGGTCAATCTGCGCTAATCTGCGAAATCTGCGGTTTTTTATAAACCCACGATCTGTCGAGATGCCAGGTTATGAAACTGTCCGAAGACATTGAAATGCTGCGCGATTCGGTGCGCCGCTTTGCCCAGGAGTCCATCGCGCCGCGTGCCGAAGCGATAGATCAGGCCAATGAGTTTCCGCAGGAACTGTGGCGAGAGCTCGGCGATATGGGTCTGCTCGGCATCACCATCCCCGAGCAGTACGGCGGATCGGACATCGGCTACCTGGGCCATCTGGTGGCAATGGAGGAAATCTCTCGCGCTTCGGCCTCGGTCGGCCTGTCCTACGGCGCACATTCCAATCTGTGTACCGACAATCTCTACCGCAACGGCACGGACGCTCAGCGCGAGAAGTACCTGCCCCGCCTGGTCGCCGGCGAATGGGTGGGCGCACTGGCCATGTCCGAGCCGGGCGCCGGATCGGACGTGGTCGGCTCGATGAGCTGCCGGGCCGAACAGCAGGGCGATGTGTGGGTCGCCAACGGTTCAAAAATGTGGATCACCAACGGTCCGGAGTGTGATCTGGCCCTGGTCTACATGCGCACCGCCGGACGCGAGGCCGGCAGCAAATGCATGACCGCCTTTCTGGTCGAAAAGGATTTTCCCGGCTTTTCCAAGGCCCAGAAGCTCGACAAGCTCGGCATGCGCGGCTCGAACACCTGCGAGCTGGTTTTCGACAACTGCGAGATCCCGACCGAAAACGTGCTCGGCGAAGTCAATCAGGGCGTCAAACTGCTGATGTCGGGCCTCAACTCCGAACGCCTGGTGCTGTCTGGCGGCCCGATCGGCATCATGCAGGCGGCCATGGACGAGGTTTTGCCCTACATTCGCGAGCGCAAGCAGTTTGACCGCCCGCTGGCCGAATTCGGCCTGATGCAGGCCAAGATCGGCGACATGTACACCGCCCTGCAGTCCTCGCGCGGACTCGCCTATCAGGTAGCCGGCGCCTACGATGCCGGTGAGCGCTCGCGCATCGACGCAGCCGCCTGCCTGCTGCATGCCTCGACCAGTGCCGTCACCGTGGCGCTGGAAGCCATCCAGGCGCTCGGCGGCAACGGCTATATCAACGAATACCCGACCGGCCGCCTGCTGCGCGACGCCAAGCTCTACGATATTGGCGCGGGCACCAACGAGATCCGCCGCATGCTGATCGGCCGTGAACTTGCCGCCGGACGAAGCTGAGACCGGTGGATCCGCAGGCGGATCATGGGATCATCACAGGTGATGCATGACGGTTGAAATTGGGCTGGTCTTTATCGTCGTTGCGTTCGCGCTCTATCTGTTCGCAACCGAGAAGCTCCCGCTCGACATCACCGCCATCCTGATTCTTATCACGGTCACCTCCATCCCGCTGCTGTTCCACTCACAGTGGCTGATCGACCGCGGGGTTGATCTCCAAGGTGCCTTTCCGACCGTAAGCGAAGGTTTGTCGGGGCTGTCTTCACCGGCAACGGTCACCGTTCTGGCCATGTTCATCCTGTCAGCCGGGATTCAGCGCTCCGGGCTGATTCACGTGCTCGGCCAGCGCCTGACGCCATGGATGGCCGGGCCGGAATGGCGACGCCTGACCATCATCGCGCTGCTGATCGGCCCGGTATCCGGCCTGATCAACAACACCGCAGCGGTTGCGGTGGGCATCCCGCTCATTCTTGATCTGGCCAGAAACTCGAAATCACCGGCGGCACGGATGCTGTTGCCGCTGAGCTTTTTTGCCATGCTCGGCGGCACACTCACCCTGATCGGGACCTCGACCAACCTGCTCGCATCCACCCTGCTGGCCGACACACCCGGATTTGGCCGTGAGCTGGGCATGTTCGAGTTCAGCAGCGTCGGATTGGTCGTGCTGATCAGCGGCTGGCTGTATTTCCTGCTCATCGGCCGCTGGCTGATGCCGCAGCGCGACCGCATCCGGATCGACAATCCCGACGCCGAGCTGTTCATCATCGAAGCGCGCGTGCTTGAAGACGGCGGGCTGGTCGACGCCAGTCTTGATGAGGCCGAATTCTCCGAAAACACCGGCCTGGAAGTTCTTCGCCTGGTCCGGGCCGGCAAATCGCATATCAAACGCGCCCAGACCCTGAGCCTGAAAGCCGATGACGTGCTCCAACTGCGCGGCAACCGGCGCCAGATTGCCGATCTGATCAAGTCCAGCGATCTGGAGCTGCTCTCAGCTTCCGGCACTTCCAGCCGCGTACGCAGCGACGGTCATCTCGCCCGCGTTCTGCTGCGCAACGACCGCGTTTTCCGCCGCAATCGCGACAAACACTTTGATTTCTGGCAGAGCTACCGGGCCCGCCTGATCGGGCTGGAAATAGATGAGCTGTCCAAGCTGCGCCTGGTCGATGAAGCGCTGGGTGTCGGCCAGATTGTGCTGATTCAGATTTCCGCCACAGCGCTTGCCCGCCTGCGCCGCAACCCCGACGTGATCGTGCTCGACAGCTTCGAGGATGAGTTTGATACCACCCGCATGTGGAGTGCGGGGCTGATCCTTGCCGGCGTGGTGCTTGGCGCCGTGCTGACCCCGCTGCCGATTGTCATTACCGCCTTGATGGGCGTGGTTGCAATGATGCTCACCGGCTGTCTGGCGCGTGAAGACCTCTATTCCGGCGTGGCCTGGAACATCATTTTTCTGCTGGCCGGGGTCATTCCGCTCGGCATTGCCATGACCAAATCGGGCGCAGCCGACTGGATTGCCGCCCTGGTTGCTTCCGGCGCCACCGACTGGCATCCGCTTTTGGTCCTGCTGGTGCTGTATCTGATCACCACCGCGCTGACTGAAATCGTCAGCAACAACGCGGCCGTCGTCATTCTGGTGCCGGTGGCCATTGCCATCGCCGGCCTGCTGGAACTGGCCATGCTGCCGCTGGTTCTGGTGGTCATGTTCGCGGCCTCAACCAGCTTTCTGTCGCCCATCAGCTACCAGACCAACACCATGATTTACGGCACCGGGCTGTATCGCTTCAGCGATTTTGCCAAGGTCGGCGCACTGCTGAACCTGACCTTGATGTTCGTCACCTGTCTGGCCATCTACGCCTTCTTTCCGGTTCATCCGGCCTGACTCCGGAATCCGCCCGGACGGGAAAAACCGCGGTTCAACATGCGATAATGACGGGCTGAATTGACTCCAAGCCTTTCCAGGGAAATACCCATGACCGACCCCATTGTCATTGTCTCGGCCCGCCGCACCGCCATTGGCTCTTTTCAGGGCCAGCTTGCGCCCCTCAAATCACCTGAACTGGGCGCGGCCGCCATTCGGGCCGCCGTAGCCGACGCCGGCATCGACAGCGGCGACATCAGCGAAGTCATCATGGGCTGCGTGCTGCCGGCCGGCACCGGCCAGGCGCCGGCCCGCCAGGCCGCGCTGGGTGCCGATCTGCCGGTTTCCGTCGGCTGCACCACCATCAACAAGGTATGCGGCTCGGGCATGAAGGCGATCATGCAAGGCCACGACGCCCTGCTCGCCGGCTCGGCCGAAATCGTTGTCGCCGGCGGCATGGAATCGATGAGCAATGCCCCCTACCTGGCCGAGCGCGGCCTGCGCATGGGCCATGCCAGGTTTCTCGACCACATGTTTTTTGACGGCCTGCAAAACCCCTACGACGGCCAGATGATGGGCCAGTTCGGCGAACAGTGCGTAGCCCGCTACGGCTTCAGCCGCGAGCAACAGGACGCTTTTGCGACGGCCTCGGTCGAGCGCTCTATGGCGGCCATTGAATCCGGCAACTTCGGTGCTGAAATAGCACCGCTGACGGTGCGCACCCGCAAGGGTGAAATCGAAATCAGCGTTGACGAAGAGCCGGCCAAAAGTCCGGTCGAGAAAATCCCGCAGCTCCGGCCCGCCTTTGCAAAAGACGGCACGATCACCGCCGCCAGCTCCTCGAAAATCTCCGACGGAGCAGCGGCAACCGTGCTGATGCGCGCCAGCCAGGCCGACAATCGCGGGCTCACGCCGCTGGCCCGCATCGTCGCCCACGCCACCCATTCTCAGGAGCCCGAGTGGTTCACCACCGCCCCGGTCGGAGCAATCTCGAAGGTCCTTGAGAAGGCCGATTGGCAAGCCGGCGAGGTCGATCTGTTCGAGATCAACGAAGCGTTCGCCACGGTGACCATGGCCGCAATGAAAGAGCTGGATCTGCCGCATGAGAAGGTCAACGTCAACGGCGGCGCCTGCGCGCTCGGCCATCCGATTGGGGCCAGCGGCGCGCGCATTCTGGTCACCCTGATTCACGCACTGAAAGCGCGCGGTGGCAAGCGCGGCGTTGCCAGCCTGTGCATCGGCGGTGGCGAGGCCACGGCCATTGCCATTGAGCTTCTCTGAGCTGCGCTGCGTGAGTGACTTTGTTTCCATCGTCGAGGTCGGCCCGCGGGACGGTCTGCAAAACGAGCCGTACACGGTCCCGACCACAGTCAAGATCGAGCTGATCGAGCGCCTGGCCGACACCGGCCTGAGCGTGGTTGAAGCAACCAGCTTTGTCGCCGCCCCCGCGATCCCCCAGCTTGCCGATGCAGACGAAGTCTTTGCCGGCATCCAGCGCAAGCCCGGCGTGCGCTATCCGGTGCTGGTGCCCAACATCAAGGGCTATGAGCGCGCTCGCGAAGCGGGGGCTGACGAAATTGCGGTGTTCACGGCCGCCTCCGAAGCCTTCAACCAGAAGAACATCAACTGCTCAATTGCCGAATCCCTGGAGCGCTTCGCGCCGGTGATTGAGCGCGCCCTGGCCGATGATGTTCGCGTACGCGGCTATGTCTCCACGGTGCTGGGCTGCCCCTACCAGGGCGAGGTGCCGCTGGCCGATGTAGTGCATGTTGCCGAAGCCCTGCACCGGGCCGGCTGCGCGGAAATATCGCTCGGCGACACCATTGGAGTCGGCACGCCGCGCAAGGCGCGTGCCATGCTTGAAGCGGTTGCCGCCTCGATACCCATAGCGCAGCTTGCCGTCCACTTTCATGACACCTACGGACAGGCCCTGGCCAACATCCACGCCTGCCTGGAAGCCGGCGTGCGCGTGGTCGACTCCTCCGTCGCCGGCCTCGGCGGCTGCCCCTTCGCCCGCGGCGCCACCGGCAACGTGGCCACCGAAGATGTCGTCTACATGCTCGACGGCCTGGGCATGCGCTCGGGAGTTGACCTCAACACCCTGGCCCGAACCGGCGACTGGATCGCCGGCGAACTCGGCCGCCCCCGCTCCCGCACCGGTCAAGCCATCTTGAAAAGAAACTAGGCAGACTTTGCCCGTCGTCGGGGGCGTCGCCCCGACCTACAATTTGGAGAGGTTCCGGGAGTACAAATTCCTTGAATCGCAAAGACGGAAAGCAGCAAAGCGCGCGAAGAAAGAAAAAAGGAACATTGACGTAAGAGAGCGAGGAATGGAGCGAGGCATCTTTGCGATCCAAAGATTTTATTTAATACAAATTCAACCAAGAGTGATTCATGGACACCTACGACATCAAAGCCGTCATCACCGGCGGCGTTTCCGGGCTTGGCCTGGCTGTAGCCGAACATTTCCTGTCGCTAGGCGGCAAGGTTGCCCTGTTCGACCTCAACGCGGACAAGGGCGCTGAAGCCGTTGCCCGGCTGGGCGCTGATCGGGCCCGCTTTTTCAAAACTGACGTTACCAGTGAAGCCCAGGTCACAGAGCGCATTGACGAGGCCGAAAGCTGGCTGGGCGAAATTAACGTTGCCGTCAACTGCGCCGGAATACTCGGGGCCGGCCGGGTACTCGGCCGCGAGGCGCCGATGGCGCTGGACACGTTTTCGCAAACCGTCATGGTCAACCTGGTCGGCAGTTTCAACGTCGCCAAGGCGGCGGCCAACCGTATGCAGCACAACGACGCCAATGCCAACGGCGAGCGCGGCGTAATCATCAACACCGCATCCATCGCGGCCTTTGAAGGTCAGATCGGCCAGGCGGCCTATTCAGCTTCCAAGGGCGGCGTAGTCGGCATGACCCTGCCAATGGCGCGCGAGTTCGCCCGCTTTGGCGTGCGCGTGATGACCATCGCGCCGGGCGTGTTCCACACCCCGATGATGGATGTCATGCCGGAAAAGGTTCAGCAGGCCCTGGGTGAGTCGATCCCGTTTCCCAAACGCCTGGGCCAGCCCGCCGAATTTGCCCGCCTGGCCGCGCATATCGTTGAAAACGCCTACTTCAATGGCACCGTACTTCGCCTCGACGGCGCCGTGCGGCTGGAACCCAAATAAGGGTTTCAGTTTGGGTCGCGGATTGACTGAACGATGTAACCGCCGGACTTCTCGTCCGGCTTGAGCTCAACCAGGCCAAGCTTTTCAGCTTCCAGCAGCAGCTCGGAGAAGTTGCGAAAACCGTGGTAAGACTCACTGAAGCCCGGCTTGCGCCGCTTGAGCGCCTGCTTGACCATCGAACCCCAGACCTTGTCTTCCGGACCGCGATCGGCAAACAGCGCCTCGGCCGTTTCGAGCACCAGGTCAATCGCCTCCTGCTGTTTGGGATCGGCCGCCTTGGCGGTCGTTTTCTTTTTCGTCGCAGTTTTCTTGCCGCTACGCTTTGTGTCCGGCTTGCGAATCAGGTCATCGTAGAAAATGTACTCGTCGCAGTTGGCCATCAGCAGATCAGACGTCGAGCTCTTGACGCCGACGCCAATCACCATCTTGTTGTTTTCCCGCAGTTTTGAGACCAGCGGCGAAAAATCCGAATCGCCGCTGAGCAGCGCGAAGGTATCAACATGCCCCTTCGTGTAGCACAGGTCCAGGGCATCGACAACCATGCGAATATCGGCCGAGTTCTTGCCTGACTGGCGATAGTGCGGAATATCAATCAGCTCGAAAGCCGCCTCGTGCATGGGCGCCTTGAAGTCCCGGTAGCGGCCCCAGTCGCAGTAGGCCTTCTTGACCACGATATTGCCCTTCAGCAGCAAGCGCTCAAGCACTTTCTGAATATCGAATTCCTCGTAACGCATATCGCGCACGCCCAGGGCGATGTTTTCAAAGTCGCAGAAAACCGCCAGATTTCGAGTTGGATTGGATGCCATTCCCGGATTCTACTGCACCTTGGCGCAACAAGTGCCACAATCCCTGAACCGAACAACGCAGCCCAAACACATGCTTGTTATCTTCAGCCACGGCCATCTTTCCAGTCCGGAAAGCCTCAAGATCCTCGAACTGACCCCGCTGGCTCGGCAGGCCGGCTTCGAAACTCTGGCGATCGATTACCGCGATCTGCGTGACGATCCACCCGGACGCGCGCAACGCCTGATCGAGCTGGTGCGCGGCCAGGCCCAGCCACCGATTCTGGTCGGCTCATCGCTGGGCGGCTGGGTCTCCATGCACGCTGCCGAAAGCGCACCGGTCAGCGGCCTGTTTCTGATGGCGCCGGCCCTGTTTCTCGAAGACCGCGTGCCCGGGGGCGTGGTGCCCGAACGCTATCGGCCGCAGACTGCGCGGATCAGCGTCGTCCACGGCTGGCACGACGACATCATTCCCTGGCAGCACAGCCTGCGCTTTGCCGAAGCCAGCAAAGCCTGCCTGCATCTGCTCGATAGCGACCACCGTCTGGAAAGCGCCCTGCCCGACCTGAAGGTGATCTTTCAACAGTTTCTGCAAAGAGTCGCGAAAGGCAAAACCTCTACATCCCAAAGCAGCGAAGCGCAAAGGGAAAGACGGTGAAATGAAAAACCTCATCTGATTACTCCGGGCATTCAGTCTGCTCGGACCCTCCCTGGTTTTTTCAGGAGTTCAACTCCTCCAGATCGCGGTACTCCTCCAGCGCCTCCGGATTGGCCAGCGCCGAGGTGTTTTTTACCGCCCGGCCGTGGATGACGTCGCGCACGGCCAGTTCGACGATCTTGCCTGACACGGTGCGCGGAATATCCGCTACCGCAATGACCTTCGCTGGCACATGGCGCGGCGTGGCGTTGGCACGGATGGTTGATTTGATGCGCCCGGCCAGCGCCTCGTCCAGCTCGATGCCGTCACGCAGACGCACGAACAGCACCACGCGCACATCACCTTGCCAGTCCTGGCCCACGCAGATGGATTCCAGCACCTCATCGAGTTTTTCCACCTGGCGGTAGATTTCAGCCGTGCCAATGCGCACCCCGCCGGGATTGAGCGTGGCGTCCGAACGTCCGTAGATCACCACACCGCCGCGCGGTGTCAGGCGGGCGTAGTCACCGTGCGACCAGACTCCTGCAAATCTCTCGAAATAAGCCTGGCGATAGCGTTCGCCGTCCGGGTCGTTCCAGAAGCTGACCGGCATAGCTGGAAACGGCAAGGAACAGGTCAGCTCGCCGGTCTGGTCCTCAACTACCTGGCCATCGTCGGCGCGAATCTCGACCTTCATGCCCAGACCGCGACACTGCAGCTCGCCGCGATAGACCGGCAACAGCGGATTGCCCAGGGCAAAGCAGGAAACGATATCGGTGCCACCGGAAATAGAGCTGAGCTGGACGTCCGTTTTGACATCGCGATACACGTAATCAAACGATTCCGGCAGCAGCGGAGAACCGGTCGACAGGATCGCCTTGAGCCGATCCAGGCGGTGGGTTTCACGCGGCTTGATGCCGGCCTTGTCGCAGGCCGCGATCCACTTGGCGCTCGTGCCGAGTACCGAAATACCGAGTTCATCGGCCAGGTCCCAAAGCACCTCCCCGCTGGGGTAAAACGGCGAGCCGTCAAACAGCACCACGGTCGAACCCACGGCCAGCCCCGACACCAGCCAGTTCCACATCATCCAGCCGCAGGTAGTGAAATAAAACAGCGCATCCTCGCGGCGCAGATCGGTGTGCAACTGCAACTCCTTGAGATGCTGTAGCAACGTGCCGCCGGCGCCGTGGACAATGCACTTGGGCACGCCGGTGGTGCCGGAAGAAAACAGGATATAGATGGGATGATCGAACGGCAGCCGGGCAAAATCGATGTCAGTCGCTGCCGGATCAGCAAAATCATCCCACATCCGGGCCTGCTCAAGACCGGTCAGGTCCGGCTCAGGGTCCATATAGCCGGTCACCACGATGCGCTCGATCGACGGCATTTTTTCTGCCAGTTGACGCACTCGCTCCAGACAATCGAACACCTTGCCGTTGTACTGATAGGCCGCGGCCACAAACAGCACTTTCGGCTCAATCTGGCCAAAGCGATCGAGCACGCCGTTGACGCCAAAATCAGGCGAGCAAGACGACCACACCGCGCCAATTGAAGTCGTCGCCAGCATGGCAATCACGGTCTCGGGCAGATTGGGCAGGTAGCCGGCCACCCGGTCGCCGGACTGCACACCCATCTCGCGCAGCGCCGCCGCCACCCGCGCCACCTCGGCGTACAGCTCCTGATAGCTGATCTGGCGCTGCACTCCGTTTTCGTTGGCAAACACGAGCGCCGCGCGCTCATCGCGATGTTTGAGCAGGTTTTCGGCAAAGTTCAGCCGCGCCTGCGGAAACCAGCGCGTGCCCGGCATGGCCGGCCAGTTCTCCACTCTGTCATGGCCACGGGTTTCCGAAACCACCTCGCCAAACTCCCACATCGCCGACCAGAAATCCTGCGGATGCTCCACCGACCAGCGGTACAGGCTGTCCCAGTCATGCACCCGCGGATCAAGCTGCTGCCGGATCAGCGAGATGAACCGACTCAGATTGGCACGCGCACGGCGCGCGTCAGAAGGCTGCCACAAGGCGTCAGTGCTGGCCAAAACTCGAACTCCTGATTACATTTTCCAAACAATCCGGCCAAGGGTACCCAAATACAGGCCCTGCCGTCACCTGTACTTTGGTGTCGGGCCAAAGAGTCGCGTAGAATCCGGTCCTCTTCCACAACTGAACTGGCGTCATGACCCGATTTGCCCTGACCATCCTGCTGCTGCTCGCCACGGCCGTCCAGGCCGACAATCCGCACGTCTGGCTTGATACCGACCG
>CALEIM010000061.1 GCA_937876395.1 uncultured Wenzhouxiangella sp.
CATGGCCACCCTGGACGGCGCCGATGCCCTGATCGTCATCACCGAATGGAACGAATTCCGCAGCCCGGATTTCCAGCTCGTCAAAGCCGAACTGAACCAGCCGATCATTTTCGACGGCCGCAACCTCTACGACCCAGAACAGATGGCCGAACTCGGAATAGAACACCACCCCATCGGTCGCCCTACGGGGAACCCGTGAACCAAAGCATCCAGTTCGCCTGTTTTGACCGTCGCTTGAACAAAGCCGCCAGCGCAAATGGAATTAAAATCCTTGAACCTTGAACCCTGACTTCTCCGCATTTACCTTGCCCTCCAAACCCATCCTCCACCTGCTGCGCGATTTCATCCCACATATTTCGGGACGTCGGCGCAAGCAGTTTTTCCTGGTTCTGGTGCTGATGCTGGCCGGGGCGGCTGCGGAACTGATCACGCTCGGCGCGGTGATTCCGTTCATCGCGCTGATGGCCGACCCCAGCGCGGCGCTCGACTATCCGCTGCTGCAACGCCTGTTCACTTCGCTGGGCTGGCAGTCAGCCGATTCCATCGTGCTGCCGATGACGCTGCTGTTTCTGCTGGTGGTGGCGGGCGCCACCGCGGTCCGTCTGCTGCTGTTGTGGGTCAGCACGCGCTGGGTGTTCGCATTGGGCTACGATGTCGGCGTTTCCATGTACGCGCGCGTGCTCAACCAGCCCTACAGCTTCCATATCACGCGCAACACCAGCGAAATCATCGCGGCGGTCAACAAGGTCCAGGCCGTGCTCAACGGCACCGTGCGCCCGATCATGGACGGCATCATTTCCACGGCTCTGGCGGTTGCCATCATCACCGCACTGATCCTGATTGAGCCGGTCGCCACCATCGCTGCCGCGGTGGTTTTCATCAGCCTGTATCTGATCATTTCGGGTCTGACCCGCCTGAAGCTGCGGCTTAACGGAAAGCATATCGCCGCCGCCCAGACCCAGCGCATTCGCTGCGTTCAGGAAGGCCTGGGCAGCATTCGCGACGTGCTGCTCGACCACAGCCAGGCGCAGTACACCACCGATTACGCCCGAGCCGACCAGCGCCTGCGCCGTGCCCAGGCCAGCTCGCAGCTACTCAAGCGCACGCCCAGCTTCCTGATGCAGTCGCTGGCCATTGTCCTGATCGTCATCCTGGCCTACAGCTTTTCGCACCGCGACGGCGGCCTGATCGCTACCCTGCCGCTGCTCGGAGCGCTGGCGCTGGGTGCCCAGCGGCTCATTCCCCTGCTGCAGAAAATCTATGATGCCTGGGCCAGCCTGATCAGCAGCCACCAGATGTTTGTCGATGTGCTGGAGCTGCTGTCTTTGCCCGTTCCTCAAGCCACTACCAGAGAAACCCGGCGCCTGCCCTTTGAACACGAACTGCGCCTGGAAGGCGTGAGCTTCACCTATCCACAGACCGAAACCGGCGTCCTCAAGAACATTGACCTGGTCATTCCGCGCGGTTCGCGAGTCGGCATCGTCGGCCCTTCAGGGAGCGGCAAGTCCACCCTGGTTGATCTGATCATGACCTTGCTGGTACCTGATCAGGGCCGTCTGCTGGTAGATGGCACCCCGCTCGATGAACATAATCGCGCGAGCTGGCAAAACCATGTCTCGCACGTCCCCCAGCACATTTTCCTGGCCGATGCGAGCATTGCTGAAAACATCGCCATCGGCGTACCGCAAAAGAAAATAGATCACGATCGGGTGGTTGAAGCCGCCCGCGCCGCGCGCATCCACGAGTTCATCGCAGCCCGCCAGCGCGGCTACGCCTCCCCGGTTGGCGAGCGCGGCATCCAGCTTTCCGGCGGCCAGCGCCAGCGCCTGGGGATTGCCCGCGCCATCTATCGTCAAGCCAGCGTACTGGTGCTGGACGAAGCCACCAGCGCGCTGGACAACGACACCGAAACCTCGGTCATCAACTGCCTGGATGATCTCGGCGACGACCTGACCATCATCATGATCGCCCACCGCCTGACCACACTGTCGAGCTGCAATCTGATCATCCAGCTTGATGCCGGTCGCGTCATCCAGACCGGCAGCTTCCAACAGATCATCGGCGAACCGGCCACAGCAACACAGCCAATCCATCAGGACCACTGAACCATGCTCAACGGAAAATCCCTGCTCATCACCGGCGGCACCGGCTCTTTCGGCAAAGCCTTCGTTGGCAGCGTGCTGCAGCGCTATCCGGATATACGCCGGCTGGTCATCTACTCCCGCGACGAACTCAAGCAGTTCGAGATGGCCCAGACCTTCGACCCAGCCGACTACAACGGCCTGCGCTACTTCATCGGCGACGTGCGCGACCAGGAAAGGCTCAAGCGCGCCATGGAAGGCATTGATATCGTCGTCCACGCCGCCGCGCTCAAGCAGGTGCCGGCCGCTGAATACAACCCCTTCGAGGCCATCAAGACCAACGTGCTCGGCGCCCAGAACGTCATCGAATGCGCACTGGACTGCGGCGTTGAGCGAGTGGTCGCCCTGAGCACCGACAAGGCCGCCGCTCCCATCAACCTGTACGGCGCCACCAAACTGTGCTCCGACAAACTGTTTACCGCCGCCAACAACATCCGCGGTGACCGCGATATTTGTTTTTCGGTGGTGCGCTACGGCAACGTCATGGGCAGCCGCGGTTCCGTCATTCCATTCTTTTTGGCACGACGGGAAACCGGCGTGCTGCCGATCACCGACCCGCGCATGACTCGCTTCAACATCAGCTTGCAAGAAGGCGTCGACATGGTCGTCTGGACCATTGAGCAGGCCAAGGGCGGCGAAATTTTCGTGCCGAAAATTCCCAGCTACCGGATCACCGACGTCGCCGAAGCCATCGGCCCGGAATGCGAAAAGCCGGTAGTCGGCATCCGCCCGGGCGAAAAAATTCACGAAGAAATGATCACCGCCAGCGACAGCTACAACACCGTTGATCTCGGCAACTACTACGCCATCCTGCCGGTATCAGCCCGCTACAGCCGCCAGAGCTACTGCGAAAACAACGGCTGCAAACCGGTCGAACCGGGCTTTGCTTACAACAGTGGGACCAACCCTGAGTTTTTGAGCGTGGATGAATTGCGTGACCTGATTCGCCAGCACATACAGCCCGATCTGTGAACCAAAGCCAACCGGGCTCTGAGTGGAAACTATATGCCGGCCGCATGAACAGGCTTTTGCCGAATGATTACGCTACTGTGCGATGCCACACTCCAAACCGGCCTTGGCCACTTCATGCGCAGTGCGAGCCTTGCGCAGGCGATGGCCGAACAAGGCGTGCCAACTACTTTTATTGGTGAATTTCAGCCGCTGGCGCTTGAGCTGGCCACGCAACTTGGCATCGAGATAGAGCCGAGCACAGCCAGCATTGAACAGCGCGCCCGGCAACTACCGGCCGGAAGTCGGATCATTATCGACAGCTACCAGTACGACCCGCAGACTCTTCCGACTGAACACCAATACGTGCTTATCGATGATTTCTGTTGTTTTGAGAACTACCCGGTTGCCGGCGTGGTGAACTTCACTATCAATGCCCGACAGTACGACTACATCAGTCGGGGCGCGGGCGCCCAGGCGCTCGGACCAGTTTTCTTTCTGCCCAACCCGATGCTTGAGCGCTCTGTTGGCCCGCCTCGGGAAAATATCCGCAATATTCTGATAATCATCGGCAGTAGTGACCGGCACGGAATAACATCACGCATATTGGATGCCCTGACAACAACGACAGCATACAATCTCCGCGTGATCAGAAACCATACCGAAGCACTTCAGAAGAACTTTCCGAAAGTCCAGTTTGTTCCACCGACGCATGATATCGGCGCTCATTACGACTGGTCCGATTTCTGTATCACCGGCGGCGGCCTGGCCAAGTACGAATGCGCCTGGATGGGCAAACCGGCAGCCGTCATTTCGCAGACTGAAGCCGAGAATGCAGAAACCCGGCAATTTTCTTCCAGAAACTTGTGCTTTGATCTGGGCTTTGCCCAACAGTTGACTTCAGATCAAATCGCTGATGGTCTGCGCGAAGTATTTGAAAATACCGAGCACCGCCGCGCAGCACACATAGCCTGCCTGTTCGATTTCACTCAGAACTCAGCCGGCCGGGCAGCCGCATTCACCAAACAGTGTCTGCAAACTTGAAGCTGAAGCAACAAGGATTCCTGACATGAAATCCGAACTGGAAAATCTTGCTATCCACTACAACCAACTGGCCAAAGAACACGGCTACTCACCGCACGCGGTGCAGCAAAGTAGTATCGAAACCCAGGAGAAACGCCTGTCGGTATTGCTGGAAGGTTTTCCGGATTTTCATCAGAGCAAGATCCTTGATTTCGGCTGCGGAACAGGCCATCTGCTCAGACTTCTGAAAGACTCGGGCTTTACCGGCGAGTACGTCGGCTATGACATTTCACAGCGTTTGATCGAAGTGGCGGTGGCCAATAATCCCGGCGGCAGGTTCGTATGTCAAAACATCCTGGAAGAACCGCCGGAAGAAAAATTCGATCTTGTTTTTATCAGCGGAGTTTTCAACAACGATATTGGCTGCAACGAAGAATTTCTGCGTCACGCTCTGACAAGCCTGTTCAACTGCACCAGAACCGGGCTGGCATTCAACTGCCTGAGCAGCTATGTCGATTTCCAGTCACCTGGGCTCTACTATTTCAGCCCAGTTGAAGTGTTTGATTTTTGCAAAAGCCGACTGACAACCCACGTTGTGCTCCGCCACGACTACCAGATCAAGCCCAACGTGCTGCCGTTCGAATTCACCATTTATCTTCACAAAACTGCCCATCAGCCGGTTGCCAGTTTGAAATGACCAGCGTTGCGATCACCCAGCCAACCTACCTGCCGTGGCTGGGTTATTTTGAACAAATGGCCCGTGCAGATATCTTCGTATTTCTCGACACCGTGCAGTTCACCAGACAGTCCTGGCAATCCCGCAATCGCATTCGAGACCGGGACGGACGCCTGATGTGGCTGTCAGTCCCGGTGGCAGCTCATCATCTTGATGATCGAATCTGCGAAATCCGCATTGCCGATCAGAAATCCAACTGGCAGCGCAAACACCTGAATTCCGTACGCACCTACCTGGGACGCACACCGCATATTGAGCAGGTTTTGGACACCCTGCAAACAGGCTTCGATCTCCAGCATGAACGCCTGGCCGATCTGAACATCAGCCTGATCCAGCAAACCAGCAAGGCACTCGGACTGACACCACGTTTTCTGCGCGCCTCGGAACTGTCAGCAAGCGGCCAGCGCGCTGACTTATTGATGGCCATTTGCAAGGAACTGGACTGTGATCAGTACCTTGCCAACGCCGGCTCCAGAGCCTACCTGTCCCAGGAAGAAGCGCGTTTCCACGCCGAAGGCATAGCAATCGCCTATCAGCAGTGGGAGCACCCCAAATATCCCCAGCGAGGCAGCGGTTTCGTTCCCAACCTGTCCTGGGTTGACCCAGTCAGCTACCTTGGCTGGCACGGGAGTCTGAGGACTGAAACGCACGGACGACTGTAGGTCTTCCGACTTCCGACTTCCGACTTCCGACTTCCGACTTCCGACTTCCGACTTCCG
>CALEIM010000062.1 GCA_937876395.1 uncultured Wenzhouxiangella sp.
ATCTAGGGCAGGTACTGGGGGTAGGGGAGGCGCTGCGCCGCCGGCTTCACCGTCAATATCTGTCCTGAGGCCTATGGTGCGCGCGGGCCAACTCGGCGCGGGACTTTTGCAATTGAATGATTGATTGACCCCGCGTAGATATGTATTGCCCAAAAATAGAATCGTTCGAACTTCTGAATAGATATTAGACAGAGTAATGGCAGGGAGAGGATATATGAGTTTGTTTTTCGATCCATCAGACTTGGCGCGAGCTAAAAGTTCCGCAGAAGCGGACGAGAGGGAAAGTCCGCTGGCCGTCAGCCGGGCGGACGTCCCGTGGTCGATACATGCCGTGACCCGGGAGTGGCTTGATGACACAATCGGAAGAGGCGCCGGGCATGCGGCCATCACCGAGTCGGAGGTCACGCCCTGCAGCTCGGGAAACTCGCCGACCATTTCGGTGACCAGATCGCATTTGCTCAGACCTGCTGCGCGCACCGCGCTGTCCACATCGGCGCCGCTGGCGGCCGACGTCGTCTGGACCAGATTTTCTACCCGACGAACCTTGTCACCGAGACTGCCGAGCTGTTCCTGAAACAGGATGGCATCGAGCCGATCGCGCTTGCTGGCCAGGTTGCTGCGCCGGTCCTGGTCGCGGAAAAAGCGGGCATCAGCCAGGCGCGGCCGGATGACACGTTCAAAGCCGGCGCTCATCAGTTGGGGGTCGCGGCTTTCGATATTGGCCACGGCAATGAAGTGTGCGGCAAGCCGGCCCTTGGAATCGCGCAGAGCAAAGCACTTCTGGTGCTGTTCCAGCGAGGCGATCAGCACCTCTTCGGGCAGATCAAGAAAATCGGCATCGAAGCCGCCCAAAACGGCTTGCGGCCACTCGGTCAGACCGGCCACTTCGTCAATCAGCCCGAGGTTGAGCAATGGCTCAAGTCCGGCGTCAGCGGCCAATTTTCTGGCCTGGCTGGCAATCTGTTCACGGCGTCGCGCCGGATCGGCCAGGACATGGGCTTCTTCCAGCACCGCGGCGTAATCTGCGGCCTGCCCGATTGAATGCCAGCCCGGCGCGTGAATGCGGTGGCCGCGGGTGCGGCGATCCGCATTGAGCCCGAAGTGGTCGAGTGCCAGCGCATCTTCACCGTGAATGGCAAGTAGCCAGCGCACCGGGCGCAAAAAGCGCTCTTCGCGGTTCGACCAGCGCATCGAGCGCGCCCCGGCCATGGCGGCAATGCAGGAAGCAAACATCTCAGGCAGCAAGGCTTCAAGCGACATCCCGGCCTGCTCCACCCGACAAAAAAGGCGCCGGCCCTGGTCGCTGTCGACCCATTCGAGTTCGTCGAAAGACTTGCCGACGCTGCGCGCAAAGCCTTCACCGGCCTTGCTTGGCCGGCCGTCGCCATCGAGCGCGACCTTTTCGTTCGGCCCGGTACGCTCGATAAGCTGATCGGCCTGGCGGGCGCGAACATTGGCCACGAGCACGGCCAGGCGGCGCGGTGTAGCAAAGCGCTCGATTGCAGGCGCAGCATCGATCAGACCGGCGTCAAGCAGGCGGGCAACCAGGCCGTCGCCGAGCAGCTTGAGCTGGCTGTCGAGCTGGCCGGCGGGCAGTTCTTCGCAGCCGATCTCTACAAGCAGGTTAGCGGCACTCATGAGGCCTGCTCCCCGACGTTCTTGAGGCCCGGAAAACCGAGCGATTCGCGCTTGGCCAGATACGCTTCGGCGACTCGACGGGAGATATCGCGTACACGCAAAATGTAGCGCTGGCGTTCGGTCACCGAAATGGCCTGGCGGGCGTCGAGCAAATTAAAACTGTGCGAAGCTTTCAGAACCTGGTCATAGGCCGGCAGCGGCAGGTCGGCCTCAACCAGGCGGACGGCTTCGCCGTGGCAGGTATCGAACCACTTGAACAGGGCGTCGATATCGGCCAGCTCAAAATTGTAGGCGGATTGTTCGACCTCATTCTGGTGAAACACATCGCCGTAGCTGACCGTGCCGTAAGGTCCCTCGGTCCAGATCAGATCGTAGACGCTTTCCACGCCCTGGAGATACATCGCCAGGCGCTCCAGCCCGTAGGTGATTTCACCCATCACGGGCTTGCAGCTCAAGCCGCCGGCCTGTTGAAAATAAGTGAACTGGGTGACTTCCATGCCATTCAGCCAGACTTCCCAGCCCAGGCCCCAGGCGCCCAGCGTGGGCGATTCCCAGTTGTCTTCCACAAAGCGGATATCGTGAACCGACGGGTCGATTCCCACGGCATCCAGCGAACCCAGATACAGGTTCTGAAAATCCAGCGGCGAGGGCTTCATGACCACCTGGTATTGGTAGTAGTGCTGGAGGCGGTTGGGGTTGTCGCCATAGCGCCCGTCGCCTGGCCGTCGGCACGGCTGCAGGTAGGCCGAGTTCCAGGGTTCGGGTCCGATCGAGCGTAAAAAGGTGGACGGATGGAAGGTTCCGGCACCCACTTCAAGATCGAGTGGCGCGATCAGCACACAGCCCTGGTCGGCCCAATAGCGGTCAAGGCAGCGAATGAAATCCTGAAAATTCACCGTGCAATAGTCCGGGTTGAAAGCAAGCCCTCAAGTATAACGTTACACTGTGGCGGCCATGAGTACTGCCACAATTCTGATCATCAAGACTGGTTCGGCCACGCCCCTGGCGCGCGAACGTTATGGCGATTTCGATCGCTGGTTCATGCGCGTGCTGGGTCCGCTTGGCTTCGACGACCGGATTGTCTCACCGGCCGCCGGCGAGCCACTGCCGGAAGGCGATGCGCTCGATCGCTTTGCCGGCGTGATCGTCACCGGCTCGGCGGCCATGGTCTCGCACCGGCTGGACTGGTCCGAGCACACGGCCCGCTGGCTGGCCACCGTGGCGGCCACAGATCGCCTGCCAATCCTGGGCGTATGCTACGGACATCAGCTCATCGCCCATGCTCTGGGTGGGCGAGTAGGCCCGAATCCAAACGGGTTGAAGATGGGCACGGTGGTTCTTGAGGATCTGGTCCAGGACGATGCCCTGATGTCGGTCGTCGATGCCGGCAGCAAAGTCCAGATCACCCATTTCGAATCCGTGCTCGAAATGCCGCCGGCCGCGCGACGGCTTGCCCGAACCACCGGCGATCCCAATCACGCCCTGCACTTTGGCGGGCGCTGCTGGGGGGTTCAGTTTCATCCCGAATTTGATGCCGCCATCATGCGCACCTACATCGAGGCGCGCGCTAAAAAGCTCGAATCCGAAGGCCTGGATTCGCAAAAGCTGCTTGCCGAGGTCAGCGAAACCCCGGCCGGCCCGGCCCTGCTGCGGCGCTTTGCCGAGCTCTGCCAGCAAACGGCCCGAGCAGGCTTGCCCGGGCCCAGACAGGAATTCAGATCAGGCCCATCAGGCTGATCAACACAATCAGAATCAGCACGGGCGATACGATTCTGACCAGCCACAGCCAGATGGTGTACAGCCACCCTGGCATCGATCGGCCCAGTTCTTCGCGGGTCAGCTGTTTGGCCAGCGCCCAGCCGGCAAACACGGCGATCAGCATGCCGCCCAGCGGCAGCATGATGTTGCTGGAGACGTGTTCGATGGCATCCATGATGCTGCGTCCACCGATGGATATCTCCGACCAGAGATTGAAGGACAGCACCGAGGCCAGGCCGGCCAGCCAGGCGAGCAGGCCGATAATCACCGCCGCGGTTTTGCGGCTGACTTGGGCGCGTTCGATCAGGTAGGCCGTGGCCGGCTCAAGCAGCGAAATCGAGCTGGTCCAGGCGGCCACCGTCAGCAGTCCGAAAAACATCGCCCCGTAGAGAATGCCGAACGGCATTTCGTTGAAGGCCAGCGGCAGGGAGGTGAACATCAGTCCCGGTCCGCCGCCCGCCGGATCGATGCCGTAGGAAATAACGATCGGAAAGATGGCCAGACCGGCGATCAGGGCCACGCACGTATCGGCCGCAGCAACAGCCAGACCGACCTTGGGAATGCTGACACCCGAGGGCAGGTAGGCGCCGTAGGTCATGATCGCGCACATGCCCAGACTCAGGGAAAAGAACGCCTGGCCCATCGCGACTACGACCATCGATCCCGATACCTTTGACCAGTCGGGCTGGAACAAAAAGCCGACCGCTTCACCGAAATGGCCGGTGTTCATACCCCAACCGAGCAGGATCAGCAGCAAAATGAACAGCATCGGCATCAGAATGGTGACCGAACGCTCCAGGCCGCGCTCAACGCCCAGGGCTACGACACTGAATGTCAGGACCATGAACAGACCGTGCCAAAAGGTCATTTCCGAAGGGTTGGTGAGCAGCGCGTTGAATGTCGCCCCGGCATCGGTAATCGACACGCCGCCGAACAGCTCCTTCACGTAAAGAAAGCCGTAGTGCATGGTCCAGCCGGCCACCACCGAATAGAACGACAGAATCAGAAAACCGGCAACGATGCCAATCCAGCCGATGCCGATCCAGGCACGGCTGGCCCCGACCTCGTCAACCAGTGTCCGGATTGAATTGATCGGACTCATGCGCCCGCGTCGACCGATAAGAATCTCGGCGAGCATCACCGGCAAACCGACAATCAGAATACAGGCCAGGTAGATCAGAACAAAGGCACCGCCGCCGCTTTCAGACGTGATGTAGGGGAAGCGCCAGATATTGCCCAGACCGACCGCCGAGCCGGTGGCGGCCAGAAAGAACGCCAGCCGCGACGACCACATGCCGTGAATGGAAGTGGTTTTCATTTGTTTCCCTCGAATTCAGCCAGGTGACATTTTGATTTGTGCCGGCAATTGTGCGGGAAGGACGGGGTTGGTGCAAATGGCCGCGAAAAAACGGGCGAAACCGCAGATGAACACGATTCAAAGGCTGAAAGGGAAATCAATAAGTCTTGAATCGCAAAGCAGCAAAGCAGCAAAAGACGCAAAGAAGGCCATGCACCGAGTCTGACCTTTCGATTTTGAATTTTTCGCGCTCTTTGCTGCTTTGCCCCTTTGCGATTCAAGGATTTTGATTGAAAACCCAAAATCCCACCGGAAGCCGAACCGTCATGGCGACAGACTTTTGCTATCAAATCTCTGTCAATCTGCGAAATCTGCGGCTCCAGAACAAAGCGCGGCCGCTCTGCGGCAGAATAGCGCCCATGGAAAGCGTTTTGATTATCGAATCGCTCAGCTTTGCCTGGCCGGGCCAGGATGAGGCGGTTTTGGTCATTGATCGGTTCTCGATTGACGCCGGCGAGCGGATCTTTCTGCACGGCCCCAGCGGCTCGGGCAAATCCACCCTGCTGGCCGCCATTGCAGCTCTGGTACAGCCACAGGCTGGCCGAATTGTGCTGAGTGGACAGGATCTGTCGGCCCTGTCGCGCGGTGGTCGTGATCGCTTCCGCGCCGACCACCTGGGCGTGATTTTCCAGCAGTTCAATCTATTGCCCTGGTTGAACCTGATTGATAACGTCGCGCTGCCCAGCCGGTTTTCGCCCCCCCGAGCCCGGCGGTCGGGTAATGTTCGCGCTGAAGCGGCCGAGCTGCTCGACGCCATGGGTCTGGATGCAGCGCTGTGGGATCGGCGCGCCGACCGGCTGAGCGTGGGCCAGCAGCAGCGGGTAGCCGCAGCCCGGGCCTTGATTGGCCGCCCGGCCCTGGTGCTGGCCGATGAGCCGACCTCGGCGCTGGATGCCGATCACCGCGACCGCTTTCTAGACTTGCTGTTTGCCCGCGTACAGGCCGCCAACAGCGCCCTGCTGTTCGTCAGCCACGACCGGGCGTTGGCGCCACGCTTTGATCGCGCCGTCGACCTGGCCTCGATCAATACGGCCGGGGCGACGTCATGACCCTGCTGCACCTGGCCTGGCGTTCGCTGCTCAATCGGCGCACAACAGTGCTGTTGACGGTGTTCACCATCGCCGTGTCGATTGCCCTGCTGGTGATGGTCGAACAGCTTAGAGATGAGGTCCGGCAGGGCTTTTACCGCTCGGTTTCGGGCACCGACCTGATCGTCGGCGCACGCACGGCACCCGTTCAACTGCTGCTAAATACCGTGTTTGGCATCGGCATGCCGGGCAACAGCATGTCGTACGACAGCTACGCGCAGCTGAACAACCAGCGCATGGTCGAGTGGACGATCCCCCTGCTCAGCGGCGACAGCCACCGCGGCGAGCGGGTCATTGGTACCACGCCGGATTTCTTCGAACACTACCGCTACGCCAATCGGCAGTCACTGGAACTGGCTGAAGGCGAATTTTTTGCAGACCTGTTTGACGTTGTCATCGGCCACCAGGTCGCCCGGCGGTTTGGCTATACGGTCGGCGAGCATATTCACCTGGGCCACGGCGGCGGCAACGTCAGCCTGCACGAGCATGAAGACCACGACTTTACCGTGCGCGGCGTGCTCGCCCCGACCGGCACCCCGGTGGATCGCAATCTCTACATTCCCCTGAACGCCTACGCGGCCATCCACGTGGGTTGGGAATCGGGCGTTCATCGCCCGGGCAGCGGAATTGACATGGACCAGGCCCGAGCGCAGGTCGATGCGCTGGAGCCGGACAGCCTGTCGGCTGTGCTGGTCGGTTTGAGCACCCCGGCGGCTGCCTTTGGATTACAGCGCATGATCAACGACTATCCGGACGAGGCGCTGACCGCATTGATGCCAGGCATCACCCTCCAGGAGCTGTGGCGCCTGACCGGCATGGCCGAATTGGTGCTGCGCGTGGTCGCCATTCTGGTCGTCATTACCGGCCTGCTCGGCATGGTCACAGTGCTGCTGACCACGCTCAAGGAGCGGTGCCGCGAAATGGCCATTTTGCGCGCCAACGGCGCGCGCGCCTGGCAGATTGCCGCGCTGCTGGTGTTCGAGGCCGGGCTGATCGTGCTGGCCGGGATTGCGCTCGGGGTCGGCCTGGCGATGGCCGCGATTGTCGCGCTCGGGCCGTGGCTGCTGGCCAGCTTTGGCCTGGCCGTGGGGGTCAGCCTGCCGGTGGCCTGGCAGTGGGCCGTGCTTGGCGGCATTTTCCTGGCCGGTCTGCTGGCCGCGCTGATCCCGGCCGGGCTGGCCTACCGGCGCAGCCTGGCCGACGGCATGCAGGTACGGGTTTGAACCGCAGCCGTGCGGCCGCTGTCGGAAGCTGCGAACACGCGACGTGTAGAATTGAATTAGAACTTCCTGAAATCCAAAGGCCGTTGAATTGAGCTTTCCCAGAGTTGTTTTGGCCGTCCTGATTGGCGGTCTGATGCTGGCCGGCCCGTTGGCCGCCGACCAAACCCGTGAAATCGAGTGGCGTGATCTGATGCCGCCGAAGGTCGCTGATGCCTGGCAGGAGGCGTCGGCAAATGTCGACCACTCCGGCTTTGCCTCGGCCGAGGAATTTCAGTCGTGGGACACCGTTGGTGAACTGAACGGGCAAAGCGTCCGCATTCCCGGTTTCGTGGTGCCAGTCGAAACCGACGGCGAAGGCAACCTGGAGACCTTTTTCCTGGTGCCCTATTTCGGCGCCTGCATCCACGTGCCGCCACCGCCGGCCAACCAGATCATCTACGGACGTCTCAAGCGGCCGATCAGGATGGTCAACATCTGGGACGCCTTTTACATGGAAGGCACCCTGAACATCGAAGAGATTTCCAACCAGACCGCTGATTCGGCCTACACCATGACGGTCGACGCACTCAGACCGTATTCAGGCTGAACAGCGCGTTGAAAACGCGGCGGCGGTTTATTTTTTAGTCCAACGATTGATAACAAAGGGTAAAGCTAATGAGGCGAGTGTTACTGGTTCTGCTGTTTCTCCTGCCCGCTTTGGGTCTGGCTCAGAGTGACGCCAGCGAAGACGAACGCAAACTTTTGTCGGCCGAGGTTCTTTGGCAGCTTGAGCGCATTGGTGCGCCGGTGATTTCACCGGACGGTCAGTGGCTGGTTGCGCCGGTCACCAGCTATGACGTTGAAACCGACAAGGGTGAAACCCGCCTGTGGCTGTTTTCACCGGACGGCTCGGTCGAGCGTCCACTGACCAGCCAGGGTCAGTCGGCTTCCAGTCCTGCATTTTCTCCCGACAGTTCGCGTCTGGCTTTCGTTTCCAGCCGCAGCGATGACGAGGCCGGGCAGATTTATGTGTTGCCGATGAGCGGTCCGGGCGAGGCATCTCGCCTGAGCGAGGTGCCGACCGGCGTCAGCAGCCTCAAATGGGTCGGTGAACACCTGTATTTCATCTCCTCGGTGTGGCCGGATCTCGACTGGGAGGAAACCAAAGAGCGGTTGAAAGAGGACAAGGACTCCAAAGTATCGGCTCGACAGTGGAACGCCATGCCGTACTCATCCTGGGATCGCTGGCTGGATGAAGATCGCCAGAACCACGTTTTTCGCCTAAACGCCGACGGTGGTGATGTCGAGGCCCTGACCCTGCCGCTGGGCCGCGAGCTGTCGCGCTCGGGCGCGGGCGGCTCCAGCTATGACGTGCATCCCGACGAAACCCACCTCGCCTTTGTCAGCGACAGTCACGGCGGCGGGGTGACTTCCGATTACGACCTGTTCCTGGTCGCGATGGGTGCGGATGAGGCACTCAACCTGACCGCAGACAATCCGGGCGGTGATTCCACGCCGATGTTCAGTCCGGACGGTGATAGCCTGGCCTGGTTGCAGCAGAGCCTGGTCGGTTTTTATGCCGATACCCGCAACATCATCGTCCACGATCTCGACAGCGGACAGCGGCAGAACATCACCGCCGACTGGGATCGCTCCGCCGGTGGTCTGGTCTGGGCGCCGGACGCCAGTGGCTTCTACGGCAGCATTGAAGATGCCGGCACCGTGCGGGTGTTTTTCATCGACGCCGAGGGACGCCAGCCGCGCAGCCTGACTGACGCCACCAGCTTCGGCAACCTGGCCATTGCCAATGACGGCACCCTGGTTGGTACCAACCAGAGCTATGTTCACCCCGATCAACTGGTGCGCATTGATACCGACAGCGGCCAGATCACCCGTCTGGATACCTTCAACGACGAATTGCTCGCCGATGTCGACGTGGGTCGCTACGAATCGGTGAGCTTTACCGGCCACGACGGCGCCGACATCCAGATGTGGGTCAACTATCCGCCCGGCTTCGATGACAGCAAAGAGTACCCGCTGTTTCTGCTCATTCACGGCGGTCCGCACGGTGCCATCAACGACAGTTTCCACTATCGCTGGAACGCCCAGACCTTTGCCTCCTGGGGCTATGTCACCGCCTGGCACAACTTCCACGGCTCGTCGGGCTACGGCCAGGACTTCGTTGACTATATCAATCCCGACTGGGTGACCGCGCCCTACAACGACACCATTGCCGCAGCCGAGTGGTTCAGCGACCAGGACTGGATCGATGAGGAGCGCATGGTCGCCGGCGGCGGCAGCTACGGCGGTTATCTGTCCTCGATTCTGCTCGGCAAAGACCATCCTTTCCAGGCCCTGATGATCCATGCGCCGGTGTACAACATGTATTCACAGATGGCGGCCGACTTTGCCGTACACGCCGACCGCTTTGGTCACTTCTGGGAGGTGCCGGAGATTTATCGTCAGATTTCGCCGCACTACTTCGCCGAGGATTTTGCTACCCCGGCGCTGATCATCCACGGCCAGAACGATCTGCGCGTGCCGGTTGGCCAGGCATTCGAGCTGTTTCGTACCTTGCAGAGCAAGGGAATTGAATCGCGCCTGATCTACTATCCCGACGAGAATCACTGGATCCTCAAGCCCAACAACTCCTTGTACTGGTATGAGGAAGTCCGCAAGTGGTTCGCCGATTTCGCCGAACCGGGCGGACGCTGAGCGGGCGCTGGATTGACTTGAATGGACCTGACCGGTTCGGTCAGGTCCCACCATGACAGGAGGCACACCATGAGCGCATCGTCATTCAACGGTAAAGTCACTCTGGTAACCGGAGCCGGCTCAGGCCTCGGTGAGGCCATCGCCCGAGCCCTGGCCGATCGGGGCAGCAAAGTGCTGCTGACCGATATCAACCTGGCTGCGGTCGAGCGGGTAGCCGCCGATATTGTCGATTCCGGCGGTGAGGCGCAGGCCATGCGTCAGGATGCCGCCAGCCCGGAGGACAACGAGCGAGCCGTGGATTTTGCCGTCGAGTCCTGGGGCGCCCTGCACTACGCGGTCAACAATGCCGGCATTGGCGGTGCGTCGGCGCCGGCCGGCGAAACCGATCTGGCCGACTGGCAGCGGGTGATCGATATCAACCTCAACGGCGTGCTGTACGGAATGCGTTACCAGATCCCGGCCATGCTGGCCGCCGGCGCCGGCGAGAGCGCCATCGTCAACATGGCCTCCATCCACGGTGCGGTGGCCGCCATCGGCAACGGCGCCTACACCGCCGCCAAGCACGGCGTGGTCGGGTTGACCAAAAATGCCGCCGCTGAATACGGGCCTCAAGGCTTGCGCATCAACTGCGTCGGCCCGGCCTATATCGACACCCCTTTGCTGGAAAACCTGCCCGACGAGGTCAGGTCAGCGCTGGTCGAGCGCCATCCTCTCGGCCGGCTCGGCCGCGCCGAGGAAGTCGCGCCGCTGGTCTGCTTCCTGCTGTCCAGGGACGCGTCGTTCATTACCGGCGGTTACTACCTGGTCGACGGCGGTTATACGGCCGTTTGAGTTATCCGGCCTACCATGGCGACCGGTTGCTGGCCATTTAAATCGGTGTCAGTCAGCGCAATCTGCGGTTCCAGGGGTTTGGCGGTCGATGGCTGAAATCAATACGTCATCAGGTTCGGGATGGAACGAGCTTCAGGGTTTCAAGCGACGCTCAAACAGGCGTTTGTACAGCGGCATGCAGCTTTCGGCTACCGCGCGGGCCCGGCCGCTGAGTTCGGTGGGGGTGTCTGGTGGCGGGCCGAAGCCGGTTGATTGTTCGACCGTTTGATACCAATGCGATGCCCAGACGCCGTCGCTGTCGCGTCGGCCGGGCGGCCAGCGGAGCATGGCGGCATCGAACGGGATTTTCAGGTGCTCGCATAAAAGCCGTAAATGGGCTTCGGGATTGGCAAGAAATTCGCCGCTGTCGATGATCGGTGCCAGGCGGCCCATGCGTTCGACTACGTAGTCGTAGATGGCCTGCTGCTGCGGAATGCCAATGGCATCGGGCGAGAGCTGGTCGTGTTTTTCCAGGTAGGAGGCCACGACCAGACGCGGATCGCGGATCAGAAAAACGTGGCGGAGACCGGCCAACCAGCCCGAGTCAATCATCTCCGGCATGAGGTGATGGGTCATGTGCTTTTGATACCAGATAGCCTTGTCACCGGGCACCGGGCCGGTGAGTTGCCCGACCACCGACTGCCAGTCGCAGTCCATCGCTGCCATGATCTCGGCCCGCATCGGATGACGCGCGCCGCTGGCTTTCAGCCACGCGCCGTAGAGCGGTTCGTCGATAACCGCGCAGTCGGGGCGATTTTCAAACGAGCGCATCAGCGCCGTGGAAATGTTGCGCGGTCCTGACCACATCGCGATACGCAGCGGTTCAGACATTGGCCTGGCTCCTGATCAGTTCAGCGTAGAGCTGCTGCAAACGCTCGGTGAGCGGACCGCGCTGCCCTGAGCCGATGCGTCGTCCGTCGACTTCGCTGACCGGGCGGATGCCGGACAGAGTGCCGGTGATGAAGGCCTCGTCGGCAGCGTAGACGTCGGTCAGGCTAAAGGTTTTTTCCTGACGGGGAATGTCGGCAGTGCGGCACAGCTCAAGGACATGGCCGCGGGTGATTCCGCCCAGGCAGTAGCGGCCGTCGGAGGTCATGACCACGCCATCGCGCACAATAAAAAAATGGGTTGAGTTGCAGGTCGCCACGAAACCGTCGGGGTCGAGCATCAGGGCTTCATCGGCACCGGCCACCGACGCCTGAATACAGGCGAGAATGCAGTTGAGCTTGCTGTGGCTGTTCAAGCGCGGGTCCTGGACATCGGGCGCGCTGCGGCGGATGTGGACGGTAAACAGCCGCTGCGTCTGGCTCAGCCGCTCGGCGCTGACCGGGTGATGGCCGGGAATAATCACCAGAGTCGGCGCACCGCTGGCCAGGCGCGGGTCCTGATAGGGCGCGCTGCGCCGGCCGCGCGTAAGCATGAGGCGCAAATGGGCGTCGTCAATGAGCGCATTGCCGGCGATGACTTCATCGACCGCTTTGACCAGCGCACCGCGTTCCGGCAGATTGCTGATCATCAGCGTTTTGGCGCCCTCCTCCAGGCGCGCCAGATGCGCGTCGAGAAACGCCGGCCGGCCGCCGACCACCCTGATCCCTTCCCACACGCCGTCGCCGAGCACGAAGCCGGAATCAAACACCGACACCCGGGCTTCATCGTCAGGCAGCAGCGCGCCGTTGATCCAGATTTTCATTGCAGATTCTTCAGTCATGGTGAGTACAGATGATACATTGCCGATTGGAAACTACCCAATTCGGTGAACCTGAACCATGTCAGCGCTGGAACTCAAGCTGCCGCCGCCGCTGGTTGCGGCACTGTCAGCCGTACTGATGTGGGGCATCTCCTGGTTCAGTGGATCGGTTGAACTGGGCCCGCTGCTGCGCGGGGTCTTGACGACTGTGCCGCTGATCGCCGGTCTCATTCTGATTGGTAGTGCCGTGCGCGGTCTGAGGCGGGCCCGGACCACGGTCAGCCCGCTGCATCCGGAAGAAACCCGAAGCATTGTCGACAGCGGCGTATTCGCCTGGAGTCGCAACCCGGTGTATCTGGGCCTGGTGCTGATCGTGCTCGCCTGGGCAGTATGGCTCCAGGCGCCCTGGGCCGTGCCTGGCGTGGTTTTTTGCTGGGCCTGGCTGACCCGTTTTCAGATCATTCCCGAAGAGCGGGCCTTGAGCCGTCAGTTTGGTCAGGCTTACCAGGACTACCGTCGCCGGGTGCGGCGCTGGATCTGAGATGGCAAGCTGGTTCCGGCTTGATCTGGGCGATCCGATGCTGGTCGAAGCCGAGCTCGAGCGACTGTGCGAGCAGGCGCAGGTCCGCTGGGAAAGCGACGGCAGCCCGTCTGGTTGGGCGGTCTACTCGCGCCTGGAATCCGGTGGCCTGCACTGCCGCTTGCAGCTCTATTTCACTCCGGCGGCGGGAGAGTTTGCCCGCAACCTTGGTGCCCGATCCTGTGCGCCGCCACACAGCACGGATCTTCAGCGCTGCGCCGGCGTTGACTGAAAGCTGGTCAGGCTGTGCCTTCAGTCCAGGCGGGCGCCAGAGAAATAGCGGACCCGACGAACCTGGCCGATCGGCCCTGAGCCGACGAAGGCCATCTGCGAGCGCGGCCAAACCGCTTCGTTGCGCGCGCGGTTGATCAGCGGGTTTTCGATTTCCATATACAGGCCGCAGGCCTGAGTGTCGCTGCCGTCCAGATAGCGCGCTTCCAGCCATTCGAATGCGGCCAGCAGCAGACCAAGGCCCAGCTCGCGCTGCCGATAGCCGGCGACGACGAAGGTGCGGTAGGCCCACAGCGGAACCCGCATCTGTTCCGGCGTGTGCAGATGAATGGTGTTGACCCCGATCACCGCGCCGTTGTTGCTGACCGCAGCCATCAGCAGTTCGGTCTTGCGCGCTGCAATGGCTTCCGGCCCGAGCTTCGCCTGTTCGCGCCACATCCGCTCGACCGCTTCGATCTGCTCGGGGTCGGCGCCCGCGCGCAGATTGACCAGGCGCCAGTCGGCTGATGAATCAAGGCTCATGCGGGTGCCACCGGTGCCAGGCGGGCATTTTTGAAGTAGCGTACCCGCACCGGCAAACCGCGCTCGCCATAGCCGGCGTGCAGCAGTCCGGTTTCGGGCCACACGGCTTCGGGATGTGCGCCGGCCACCGCCGGGTTGGTGACCGGAACCAGCAGGCCAATGCAGTCACTGTATTGATTGATTTTGCCCGGATCGAAGACCTGATCCACGGCCGCGCCGAGCAGCGTCATCCAGTTTTCGGCTGTATCGGCGTCGCCTGCCAGCAGGCAGCGGTAAACCAGCAGGCGCTGCGATCCGAGTGCGGCAATTGGCGCCGGAATGGCCGCGCAACTGGCGATGATTTCGCCGTTCACGTCACGCCCGATGGCCACCACCCGTTTCAGGCGCTGATTGGCCTGGCCGCGATCCAGATCGCCGAAGACCTTGAGCCAGTATGCGTAGATCGCGTCGCCCAGTTCGGCATCAACCGGCTGTTCCAGCGCCTCGCAGTGCACCAGCGAGCGGCTCATGCCTGGCCTCCGGGCAGGCGATGGCATTGGCCGAGATCGCGGCCATCCACTTGCGCCCCGGCCAGCTCGCCGTCGATGTGAAAGCTCAGGTCAATTTCGGCAAAGCGGTGCTCGTCGATCCGGTCCAGCACGTGTATGAATGGGCCGATGTGCAGGGCCATATGGCGTGGGCCGATGCGCGCTTCGACAATCTGTGCGTCACACTCAAAGCGGATCTGGCGATAGTCCGGCGGCGCGCCGTCACCCAGATAAGGCAAAAACGGCTCAAGCCGACCCTCGTGGTCGGCCGGTTGCAGGTCAAGCAGATGAGCCATCAGCGGGTAAAGATCCACGCTGCGCAGCGCCGGGGCGCGCGCACCGGGGATGAAGTCGGGGCCGCGGGCGATGAACAGGCCGTGCATTTCGGCCAGGGCCGGATCCCAGCCGTGCATGCCCTTGGGCGGATTGGGATTGGCCATGTACGGCCGGCTGGAAATCAGCCAGCCCGGATCGGCCTCGATGAGCACATCGGGCACCCGATAGTGGCTGCCGAATCGGTAACGGGCTGGAATGTCGTCGCGAACCCAGGCGCGCAGATGAGGGACGTCCTCAACGGTGGCAACAATCTCGTCTGGCGCCATGTTTTCAGCCCAGATCTGGGCGGCCGGACCCCAGTCGGACACCCGCACCCGGGAAAGGTCCAGGTAGCGATCCAGGGCAATGGCGCGCTCGGGGCTGACAGCCGACATGCCGTGATCAGAGACGAGGATGATGTTGATCTGATCGAGCTGGCCGCGGGCTTCCAGGGCTGCAAACAGGTCACCCAGACGCTGGTCGATTTCGGCCGCCGCATTCAGCGCTCGGAACGAGGCCGGCCCATCGCTGTGCCCGCGCGAATCCACCCGGCTGAAATAGACGGTCAGAAAATCGGGCCGCTGGTCCAGCGGCAGATCCAGCCAGGCCAGCACCTGCTCGATACGCTCTTCATGCGCCACCCGGCCGTCGTAGGGCTTGAAATGGCTGGCTCGGTGGCGCTGGATGATCGCTTCGGAGCCGGGCCAGAAATAGGTCGCCGCTGTCAGGCCCTGTTTTTCCGCGGTGATCCAGATCGGTTCGCCGCCCTGGTACCAGAAGCCGTCGTTGACGGCTTGGCGATCGCCCAGCGAAAAGCGCGCTTTGCGGCGCGGATCCCACATGTTGTTGGCGACCACGCCGTGCGTGCCGGGATAGCGCCCGGTCACCAGGGTGTAGTGAGTGGCAAAAGTCTTGGTCGGAAAGGCCTGCTGCAGACTGTCGGCGCGCAAGCCCTCACGCGCCATCCGCGCGATCGTCGGCCCTTCGAACTGGCCGATATAGTCGTGGCGAAAACCGTCGATCGAGATCAGCAAAAGCGGTGTCGGGCGTGCATCGGGCGCGTCGGGCCCGATGGCTTGGCAGGCCGTCAGCAGCAGGGTAGCGCAGACCAGCACTAAACGCGAAAATGGGGACATGGCCAAAGTCGATGAGCGGACAACGGTCGTATTCTAGCAAGTGGGAGTGAATTAGCCATGACGTGGCGCGTTTGAGGGTGCAATTCCGTATTGATGAACAGCCTTCTTTACCAATTGAACTCTTAAGAGGAAACCATCTCCATGCAAAAAGTTCTGCTCGGCTGCCTGATTGTCGTAGTTGTGCTGGTCGGTGCCGGAGGCACGGCCGGCTATTTTCTGCTTGTAAAACCCGCCTGGGAGTTTGTCGGTGGCATTCAGGAGTTCAGCCAGGAGTACGCCCGGCTCAATGATCAGGTTGAACATCAGCAGGCCTACCAGCCGCCGACCGATGGTGGCCTCGACAGCGACCAGTTCCAGCGCTTTCTGGTCGCCCAGCGCGATATGCGCCAAACCATGGAAGGCGAATTCGACACGCTCAAGGCGCGCTTTGAGGCGATGAACGCAGACATCCAGGCCGAAGAACGTGACATGAATTTCAGTGAATTGTTCGGCGCCTACCAGGGACTCGGCGAGCTGCTGCTCAAGGCCAAGGGCGCCCAGGTCGAAGCGCTCAATCGCTACAATTTCTCTCTGCAGGAATATCTGTACGTGCGCAACCAAAGCTTTCGCGCCCTGGGCGAGGAAGTATCGGTTGCATCCTTTGGTGACCAGGCACAGTTCAGTGAAGGACGGCTGCCCGAGGATGTTATCGAGATGGTTGCCCCGCATCGCCAGGAGCTGATGGAGGGCTACGCGCTGGCCTGGTTCGGCATTTAAGAGCCGGCAACCGGCCAGCGGAGCTGAACAATGATCGGGCCCGGCCTGCCTAGCCGGCGGGGCTTTTGCTATGCTTGGCGGGCTTGACTCACACCCGCCCGGAGGGCCTGGCCGATGCTGCGCAAGATTGTTCTGATCATACTGATCCTGATCGTTTTGCTCATCGCGGCTGTTGTGGCAGCCGCGCTGCTGATTGATCCCGACGATTACCGCGAGGAACTGGCCGCCCGAGCCAGCCAGCAGCTCGGCCGCGAGGTGCGCCTGGACGGGCCGATGGAGCTCAAGCTTTTCCCCTGGCTGGCGCTCGATATCCGCGATGTAACGGTTGGCAATCCGGCTGATTTTGCCCAGGCGCCGCCGCTGGCCAGCATCGAGCAGGCAAGTGTCGCGGTGCGCGTTTGGCCGCTGCTGCGCGGTGAGATCGAAGTCGGCACGGTGAGTATCGACCGGGCCGAATTCTATCTGGTCAGCACGGCCGATGAGCGCAGCAATCTCGATGGCCTGTTCGGTGCTGAAGACCCGCCGCCTGACGACGACGGCTCTTTTGACCTGGCCAGGGTCCAGACCGGTCCGGTGCGCCTCCACAACGTCGTGCTCGGCCTGATCAACCTGGCCGATGACACGCGCACAGATGTTCATCTCGACGAAGTTCGGCTCGATCCATTCCAGGCAAACCGGGATGTAGGGCTGAGCGTGGCGGGCAGACTGCTCGACAATCAGCAAAGCCTGCTCAGCTTCGATTTTTCCGGCAAGCTGCTGGCGCGTGCGGATTTGAGCCAGATCGCTTTGAGCGACTGGACTCTGGACTACGCGCTGCCAAACGCTGATATCGAAGGTTTTGCCCGGGGTAATCTGAGCGTTGCCAACGGCGGCGGGCCGCTGATCGTCACCCTCGATGAGTTCGCGACCGAACTGGAGGCCGGCGGGCTGCCGATCACGCTTTTGGCCCGCCAGGCCGTCGAAGTGAGACTGGATGATCCGCCCCGCGTGAGCGCGCCGGCGATGCAGCTTGAACTGGCCGACCAACGCCTGGACGTGGACGGCGAGGCCAGCCTTGCCGAGGTCATCAGCGCACGGCTTGCGGTGCGCGGCGAACGCCTTGATCTGGCCGCGTTGAGTGCCGCGCTACCGGGCGGTCCGGAAACGGATCAGACCAGCGCCGCCGGCGATGATTTTTCGGCACTGGCCGCACTCGATCTGAATTTTTCTCTCGATCTCGATGAGCTGCTGCTCGCCGAGGGTCTGGAACTGAGCGAGGTCAGCGCCCGCAGTCGGCTGCGCGACGGTGAGCTGTTGCTCGACCCACTAGGGGCGCGCCTGTTCGGCGGTCGTTTTGATGGTCAGGCGCGGGTCGATTTCATGCAGCAGCCACCTTTGGTTACCCTGTCACCGCGCCTGTCGGGCATCCGCGTGGCCGAGCTGGCCGGACTGCTGACCGAGCAGTCGCCGGTTGATGGCAGCGGGGAATTCAGCCTCGACATGCAGTTTCAGGGCCTTTCCGCCCAGCAGCTGCTCGGCTCGCTCAACGGCAGCGGCAGCTTCGCCGTGGCCGAGGGCGTGCTCCAGGGCATTGATCTTGAGGCCCTCATTGATGACGACCTGAGTGGCTCGACAGTGCAGAATATTTCCCGCGCCATCGGTGGTCAGACTCGCTTCAATACGCTCGCCGGCGCGCTGGAAATTGTCGACGGCATCCTCAAGCTGCCCGGGCTGGAGCTGAGCGCCGCCGGCTACTCGGCCGCCGGCCGGGGCCAGATCGATCTGGCCGGCGGGCGGGTCGATTACCTGCTCGACCTGGACCTGGGCGAAGAATTCAGCGCGCGCCTGCCCGATGCGCTCAGACGTGCCACCGGTGGGCAGATTCCGGTGTCGATCGTCGGTCCGCTCACCCGCCCGACCGTCAGCGTTGATGTGGCGAGCCTGGCCGAAGACACCGTTCGCCACGAGCTTGGCCGTCGCCTGCTTGAAGCCCTGGGTGACGACGATGCGCCCGACGAGGCGGTCCCGCAGCAGCACGAAGCACAGGCTCGGCCGGATGCACCGGCCGAAGCGGAAGAGTCCGTGACGGTTGAAGAAGAAGTCGACGAACGCGATCAGCGTCGCGAAGCGGCGCGCGGCCTGCTGCGCGATCTACTCGGCTCCGGCTCCGATTCGAAAGAGGATGTCGAGGAAGAATCAGATCCGGCAACTGAAAACGAGCCGCCTCCAGCAACGCTCTGAACCATCAGCCTGGCGCCATGCCGCCGTCGATGCCGATGACCTGGCCGTTGATATAAGCGGCCGCGTCAGAACACAGGAAAGCAGCCAGCGCCGCGACCTCTTCGGGCTGGCCGAGGCGTCTGGCCGGAATCATCTCCAGGGAGGGGCGTTCAATCTCGCTGAGCATTTCGCTTTCGATCATGCCCGGTGCGATCACGTTGGCGCTGATTCCGCGGCTGGCCATCTCGCGCGCCAGCGAAGCAACCGCCCCGTGCAGGCCGGCCTTGGCCGCGGCATAGTTGACCTGGCCACGGTTGCCGATGCGTGCGGCCACGCTGGAAACTGCCAGCACCCGACCCCAGCGCTGGCGCGCCATGCCGAGCAAGGCCGGCTGGACAACGTGGTAGAAGCCGTCGAGATTGATTGCCATCACGCGCCGCCACTGGTCGGCACGCATGCCGGCCATCGGAACATCGTCGTTGTAGCCGGCGTTGTGCACGATCACGCCCAGCGGTGCTTCTTCGACCAGTTCGGCAAGCCGCGCCTGGCTGGCCTCGCCGTCGGTCAGATCGAACTGCACGGCGCGGGCCTTGCCGCCGGCCGCGCGGATTGATTCGGCAACGGCCTTTGCCCGCTCCAGGCGGCTGCCGGCGTGGACCAGCAGCTCAAAACCGTCGGCAGCCAATTGACGGCAGATGGCCGCACCAATGGCTCCCGAGCCGCCGGTCACCAGGGCGCGGCAGGATTGGGGACGGCTCACGCCCAGCGCCCGGCTCATGCCGCGGCTCCGGCGTCGGGAAACATGATCGTGGCCTGGCCGCGGGCCAGCAGCTCATTATTGGCGGCGACCTGAAACTCATACACCTCGCCGCTACCGCTGCCGCCAATTCGCTCGACTTCGATCAGCAGTTCGGCGGCCCGATCGAGTGCTGCACAATGCAGATCCAGTGCCGACAGGGCCACAAGTTGCCCCTGGCGCGCGGGTTCATCGCCATCCGCCAGCAGACTGCCATGCACGGCCATTGCCTGGGCGGCGTATTCGGCCAGCGCGGTGGCCGGCAAATGTCCGTGGCATGCCAGAGGATGGTCCTCAAGCGGGCCGGTGTTGGCCCGACACCTGAGCTTTGTTGAGTCATGATCGAGCAGCGCATCGATCAACACCATGCGTCCGGCGTGCGGCACCAGCGATTCAATGGAGGGCTTGGCCGAGGTCATCGCGGCTGTCCGATGCGGGAAAGCAGCCACGATAGCAGAATGCCCACAGTCAGCGTCATGCCAAGCATCTGGAGCAGGCCGATGCGCGACTGGGCGAGTACCAAAAACACCGCGCCGGTAGTCAGGGCACAGGTATTGATTGCCCGGCGCGTGCGCGCCGCAACCTGCGGGTCGGCGCGAAAGCGGCGCGTAAACAGAGTGAAATCCAGGCCGATGCCGGTCACCAGCAGCAATCCGACCAGGTGGGCAATGCTCAAGCCACCGTCGAACAGGCTCATGCCGGCCGCGGTGACCAGCACGGCGGCGGCTGGCGGCAGGAGCACTGCGAAGGCTTCGCGCAGCCGCCCCAGCCTGAACCACAACAGCATCACGATCAAGACGGCGGCGACGGCCAGGCTCAAGCCGACTTCCTGGCGCCAGGCGGCAACCATGGCCTCGGAGCCGGCGGCCAGATCGACCAGGCGGGCCGGCGAATCGGTGTCGTTCAGCCACTGATCGAGCGGCTCCGGGCCGCTCAGGCCGACCGGCTCTATCATGGCCCGCCAGCCGCTCGGAGTCTGGCTGAGCAGGCTGTCCAGACGGGCCTCGAACGGGCTGCCGGACCAGAACGCCTGACTGATCGGCCCGCGGCTTTTGGCCTGCTGCAGATCCGAAAGGAAGGGCTCGAAGGCGTCGGGCCGGAAGCCTGATTCGACGTCGGTCAGACGTGCGCGCAGGTCGTCCGCTTCGGGCCAGTTTGCCAGGCGCTTTAACTGCAGCTGATTGGAAGGCAGCAGATTGCTCGGCGCAGTCCAGGTATCAATCCAGCCACGTTCCCTGGCTTGCTCAAGCCGGATCACGCTGGTCTCGCTGGCCTGCAACACCGATTCCAGGCTGTCGTCTTCAAGTGCGATCAGGTAGCGCAGTTCGCCAACAGCCAGCGCTTCGCGCAGATCCTGATCCTCGGCCACCTGAGCGGGATCGATCGGGCTCAGCCGTGACAGATCGGCCGACCAGCGCGCCTCGCCCTGCCAGATCAGCGCCGTCAGGGCGGCTACAGCCAGCACGATCGGCAGGGCCGGCCAGTGCAGCGTCTCCGACTGGATCGGGTGCGAGCGCGGCGGCAGCACCGGACCCAGGCGCGGCAGCAGCAAGGTTGCCAGCGCAGCGGCAGCCAGGCCGGCGGCGGAAAAGGTGCCGAGCTGGGCCAGGCCCGGACTGCTGGAAAACGCAATGGCGAGATAGGCAATCAGTGTGCTGCTCACGCTCAACAGCAGCGGCGCGCGCACACTGCGGGCGGTGGCCGACAGGGCGCGGCGGTCAGCGTGGCCGAACAGATGAATCGGGTAGTCCAGAGCCACGCCCAGCAGCGTAAAGCCGAAGGCCAGAGTCAGGCCGTGTACGCTGCCAAACACCAGTGCGGTAACCAGCAGACCGGCGACCACTCCGGCAGCCAGCGGCACGGCACCGGCCAGGATTGCGCTGATCGATCGCCAGGCGAAGGCCAACACCAGCAGCAAAAGAGCGCTGCCCCACAGGCTCAGGCGCAGTGCATCGCTGCGTGAGGCTTCGGCACTGGCCACGCCGATCACCGGCGCGCCGCTCAGGCGAAGCTGTTGCCCGGGCTCGGCGATGGCATCGAATGCGGCGCGCAGGTCAGCCAGCAAACCGGCCTGTGAATCGACCGCATAGGGCGCAAACGTGGACTGGACGATCAGCATCGCGCGGCCCGCTTCGGCATCAGCCCACACCCCGTCGATCTGCTCGATGGCCTGCCGGCCCGCCAGGCGTTCGGCGAGCGGTTCGATCAGGGCAAAGGGATCGCGCGCGATCAGCGACTCCATACCGGGCCCAGCCACGGCCAGATCAGCGCGCCGCTCGGCCAGGGTTGCGGCAATGGCCGCTGGGCTTAAATCCGGTGCGTCGTCAGAAAGCACAAAGCGCGCCAGCATCAGTCGGTCGAGCAGCTCATGCTGAGCGGAGAAATCACCGTTATCGACCCGCTCCACCCCGGGCAGCGCGCCCCAGGCTTCGGCCAGTTCACGGCTGGTAGCGGCCAGCGCCAGGGCGTCGCTGCCTTCGATTGCGGCCAGCAGCAATCGCCCGGCGCCGCCGGCGGCAATCTGGTCGGCAACGATCTGCTGGTCTGCGCTGTGCGGCGCAGGTAAAAAGGCGTCGATCCGGTAATCCAGTTCGATCTGGCTCAGGGCGTAGGCGCCGGCGACCGCCAGTAAAATCAGTGCCAGCAGTGGGCGCCAGACGGAGCTCACGGCAGGCGGGTCATCTCGGTGGTGATGGTCTGGCCGTCGGCGAGTGAGAGCACGCTGCGCTCAAGCTGGTCTGCGCTGCCGTACAGGGTGAAGGATTCGACTCGCTCGGCCAGATCGGCCGCACGTGGCACCAGCTCAAGCTGCCAGGCCTCGTCGCTGCGCTCAACGCGGTACTCGAAATGCTCGCGCAGGCTGTTGGCATCGCCGGCCAGCAGGGCCGACAGGCCGTGGTAGAGCACGGCCAACTCGGGCGCGTGGCGCAGGCTCAGATTGCGCGCGGCCCGGCCTGGCTGTTCAATCACGACCATGCCTGCGCCGAGGGTATAGGTCACCTCGCGTGGCTCGACGGTGTGCCGAATCAGGCGCCCCTGTCGGTCGCGCCACAGGCGGCCGCGAACGACCAGGGCATCGGACAGCAGCGCCGATTCACGACTTTCACGAAACCGCAGCGCCTCGCCGCTCGGCTGTTCGGCCAGAGCGCTGACCAGATCGTCCAGGTCGTCCGAGGCTTCAGCGCCTTGGAGCGCGACGATCAGTAGCAGTGTCAGGAGTCCAGAAATCATGGAAGTTGAACCAATTATAGGGGTAGAGAGCGGCGTAGTGAGCAAGCCGGTCGGCGTAGCTTTGGATGCGCTGCTCCAGACGGGCCCGGCGTTCGCGCCGGTCACTGGGCCGCGGACCGAGCTCGGGCAGGGGCTCAAAGATCAGGCGGTAGCGGCGGCGGCCCTCGTAGAGGCCAAAAACGATGATCACCGGCACTTCCAGAGTATCAGCTATGGCCAGCGGCGCGACCGGCAGGCGGGCCGGTCGGCCGAGAAAGTCGACCTCGACCGACGCCGTTTCTTCCCAGGTCCGGTCGGCGAGCATGGTGACCATGCCGCCGCGCTCAATTTCGGCCGCGGCTTCAAGCACGATTGCCGGACCAGGCTGACGCGCATCAATAACGGTATCGACAATACTGGGGTCGATTTCTTCGAGTATGCGGGTCAGCACCGAGTTCTGGTCGCGATCCATCACCACTTTGAGCCGCTGATATTGCTCCGGCGCCTGGCGATTGAAGACCCGGATCACCTCGAAGCTGCCCAGATGCGAGCCGACCAGCATGCAGCCGCGGCCGCGGTCAAGCATCGCGTGCAACAGCTCGACCCCCTCGGAGCGAACGTCCAACTCGTCGCCGCGCCCGGCCAGCAGCAGCACCCGGTCGACGATGGTGGTGGCGAAAATATGGATATGGGTGAGCACGCCGCGCCAGCCGCGTCGGGGTGCGCCGACGTGGGCCAACCAGGCGCGCGAGGCGCGCCGCTCGGGTCCGCGAACAAGAAAGAAATACAGGGTGATCGGTAACAGGCAGACTTGGGCGAAGCCGCGACCGACGTTGAGGATCAACCAGCGAATTAGGGTCAGCCAGAAGCGGTTGCCGCCCTCGGGTCGATCACGCCAGTGAGCCATGGCGACACTGTCCGCGGGCGACCAAGGCGCCGTCCTCGCTGCGAATGCTGAAGCTGAAGTTTTCCGCACCGCCGTCGATCTGCACACGCAGTGCCTGTTCAGGCTGAACCGGGCGCATGAACTTGACCCGCGGCCAGTGGCTGGGGCCGGCGCGAAAGCCGGCCAGCTCGCGGGCCAGGCGCTCGACCAGTTCCAGCAGCACGACACCGGGCACGATCGGCTGTCCGGGAAAATGCCCGTCCAGCGCCGGATGGTCGGCCGGGATGCGGCAGATCCGGTCGATCGGGCTCACCCGGCCCGCTCGCAGCTTTGCGCAAAGCACTGCAGCAAAGACTGGCGCGGCAGCTTTCCGGTACTGGCGCGCGGCAGGCGCTCGATCAGCTTGAGCGGTCGCGGCATAAAGGCGGAGTCGATGCGCTCGGCCAAGGCGCGGCGGAGCTCGGCCACCTCCAGACCGGGCGCCACCACCAGCGCCGCCAGGCGCGGAGCGCGACCGGCGTCATCGTCTGGCGGCTGGAAAATCACGCCGTCGAGCACGCCGGGGATATCGACCAGAATCGCAGTCAGCTCGGCCAGCGAGGCACGCTTGCCGGCGATGTTGACCAGGTCGCCGTGACGTCCGAGTAGCTGAAAGCGATCGGGTGAGAGCAGCTTGAGCTCATCCATCAGGCGCACCGGAGCCGGCAGATGCCCGGCGCAGGCGAGCGTGCCGTTTTGCCCCGGACGCAGATCAAAGGCATCGAAAACTCGCCAGTCCTGACCGTGTGCGGTACGCCGCCGGGCCAGGCAGCCGGTCTCCGAACAGCCGTAGATTTCGATCAGTTCGGCACCGGTCAGCGTCTCGATCTGCTGCGCCAGCCGTCGGCCCAGGGGTGCTGTGGCGCTGTAGATGCGCTCGATTTCGGGCAGCGACTGACCGGATTCAACCAGCGCGCGCAGGTGAACCGGCGTCGACACGAGCGCGCGCGGCTGCTCGACCGCTTCGAGCTCACGGCAGATGTCGGCGACAAAAAACGGCTGTGACGAGGCCACTGCCAGCGGCCCGAACCAGGGCAACAGCACCGAAGTTTCCAGCCCCCACATATGCTGTGGCGGCACCGTGGCGATCAGGGTGCTGCCCGGCGGCGGGTCGAGTTCAGCCAGGTTGATCAGGCTGCTGTCGTGCAGGCAGCGCCACGACTTGAGAATTCGCGAGGCCGGCCCGCTGCTGCCCGAGGTAAAGACCACGGCGGCGAGCTGTTCGACCGAAACAGCCGGTATGGTGGTTGCCCGCGCCCGGCTGGCCAGGGCGTCGGCCGGATCAATCAGGCGCCCGGTAAAGCCGTCCATCGCCTGGTCAGAAACGACGTTGGCCTCAGGAAAGGCCGCGCACAGCTCATCGATCGTCCCATAGAGACGGTTGGCCGGGAGCAGATTGCCGCCGCCGGCCAGAATTGCGGCGGCGAAACTGATGCTGAAGGCCTGGCGGCCCTGGCACAGATTGATGATCGGCTGACCCACCGGTAGCTGTTCGGCCAGGGCGGCGGCGCGGCCGAGAAAACCTGCCAGGTCCAGCGGCTCGCCGCGCTCGATTGAAACCACGGCGTCAAGCGAGCGTGTACTCAGCGGCAGACTGTTCATCGGGCGAAGTGATGCGGCTGGATGCGAATGATATCGATCAAGAAGCGAATCAGGCCCGGATGCTCGTCATCGGGAAAAACCTGGCGGCGCAGCAGCAGCTCGGCGCACAGGGTTGAAAACATGAGCAGCGGAACGGCGGCCACCATCCACACCAGCCACGCTCGAACGTGCTCGCCCAAAGCCAGCCACAGGGCGACCAGGCCGATGCCGCACAACAGGGCCGACCAGGCCCAGGTCCAGCGCCGCAGCCAGGTATCCACGCCGGCCGGCAGATCCGCCGCCGGGCGCTGCTCGGCCAACTCGGCAAAGCGGGTGATCATCGGCGTGTGGCCCGCTCGGAGCGTACTGGCGAAAAACAGGCCGAACAGCACGAAGACCAGGCTCGGCAGCCACAGGGCCAGCCCCGGCACCAGCAGGGTCAGGGCGCTCAGGCCTGCTGCTGCGGCCAGCAATGCCAAGCGCCCTCCCAGCGACGGAATCAGCGGCAAAAACAGCACGGCCAGCACCGGCAGACCCAGGGCGCGCAGCTCGGGCCGGCCCAGGTGCAGGGCCAGATAGACCAATACCGGGTAAAGCAGGACCGCCACCAGCCGCCAGTACGGCATGCGTGCGTTGCGCTGGGCCGATGGCGGGGCTGGGTTCATTCCTGAGCCCGGAGCGTGGACACGTGTTTGCTCAGCGCGCGCAAATTGGCAAAGGCGTGCCGGCTGTCTTCGCTGTCGGCCTTGATCTGGACTCCATAACGCTTCGAGATGGCGACTGCCAGCTCCAGCGCATCGATGGAATCCAGGCCGTACTCACCGCCGAAAAGCTGTGCTTCGGGTTCGATTTCGGCGGCGTCAAGATCGTCAAGGTTGAGCGCGCTGACAATCAGCTCGGCCAGTTCCTGTTCTTCAGGCGTTTGTGCGGTACTCATATCTGCTCCCCCCGTTCGCGGCAAGCCATGCTGCGCTCGGGTTCATTAGTTATCCAAGATTGGGGCCGACACATGAAAGCCGACGGTTCGATGTCCTGGGATCATTATAATACGCAACATGCCATCAAACCCTGACATGACCGGCCCGAGCCGGCTATCTGAACCTGATCATGCCGCCTGACAATCTCATCATTCCACAAGCCGGCCGGTTGCGCGTTGAGCCGGGCCCGTGCCCCGACAAAAGCCTGCTGCGTTTTGCGCTTGACGCTCCTTCGACCGGTAGCGCCGGCTGCGGCCTGGACTGGCTCGGCGGCGATTTGCGCGAAGAATGCTGGCTCACGGGTTGGCCGGTGAGTGCGGGCCGGCGTGATGAAGTGGCCTGGCGCCGCGCGGGTGATCTGCTTTTTCTGAACGCTGAATGGCCTGACGATGCGCACAGCGACCCGGCTGCGGCTGCCGAAACGGCCTATCGCGAGCTGCTGGCCGTGGCCGCCGAGCAGGGCTGTCGCGAGATGCTGCGCGCCTGGAATTATCTGCCGGCGATCAATGCCGGTGTGGGTGACGCCGAGCGCTATCGCCGTTTCTGCCTCGGCCGGGCCGTGGCCCTGAAGGCGGCCGGCTACGGCGACGGTGAACTGTGCGCCGGCACCGCCATCGGCAGCGATGAGGACCAACTGCGCATTTACCTGCTGTGCGGCGCACAATCGGGCGTGAACATCGAGAATCCGCGCCAGCTCAGCGCCTACCGCTATCCGCGTGAGTATGGGCCGAGTAGCCCGTCTTTCGCCCGCGCCACCGCCCTGGACGGCGGTCCCGGGCAGGCGCTGCTGATGATTTCCGGCACCGCCAGTGTGGTCGGTCACCGGACCTTGCACGTCGGTGACGTCGCCGCCCAGCTTGAGGAAATCATCCGCAATCTGGAGATTCTGCTGTCCGAAGCTGCCGAGCGACTTGAGCGGCCGGAGCCGGCTGATCTCAATGCCGAAAGCCTGCTCAGGGTCTATCTGCGCCACGCCGGCGACTGGCCGCTAGTCGAGCGCCGCCTGCGTCAGCGCTGGCCCGAAGCCCGCCTGGCCGGTCTGCGCGGCGATATCTGTCGATCCGATTTGCTGGTCGAAATCGAGGCGTTGGTTAACGGCTACTGATCCCCGGACGGCTCGCGCAGCAGAGCCGCGGGGAGCCCATCCAGCGGCCCGGCAGCCTGCTTTGTATCAGCTTGCGCCGAGCGCAGCTCGCGGCGCGCCGCAAGCGGTGCGATGGCCTGTATTTCCAGCGCCAGGGCATGCAGGGAGGCGATGTTGTTTTTCAGCCGGCGCTCCAGGGCTGCATCGCTGTCTTCGGCCACTTCGAGCAGCTCGCGATTGAGCCGCGCCAGCAGCGGCGAGGCCGACTGGTCGACCAGCACCCCGGCCGAGCGTCCGTTGGGCTCCACCTCGGCCCAGCGCCGGAACATCGCCTGGATTTCGATATTGACCTGGCGCAGCGCGGCCAGTGCCTCGCCATGCGCACCCAGAAAGCGCATGTCGGTGATGCGCCGTGAAAAGTACAGCATGGCCAGCACGCCCCAGTAATAGGCGTAGTCCCAGACCGTCTTGGTGCTCATGGCGCGGAAGTGGCCGAACAGCGGATATTGGCCCCGATACAGGGCCAGTGAAGACTGGTAGAAACTCAGGTAATTACGCTCGTACAGGCGCGCGCGCCGGGCAATTCTTTCACCGCGGCGTTCACGCAAGATCAGGTCGCTCAGGTAGGTGTTGGAAATGGCGATGAAGTCGCTGCCCGGCGAGTAGAACGGATCGAGAAAGACCCCGGATTCACCGGTCATTGCCCAGCGCTGGCCGGAATAAACGGCCCGTGAGCCGTGCGAAAAATGCCGCAGGAAGCGGAAATCCTGCAGCTGCCCATTGGCGTCGAGGATGGCCTGATGGCAGCGCGGCTGATGGCGGCGCAGCCAGTCCATAGCACCATCCCAGGATTTCAGCTCGGCAAAATCGTGCACCGCATTATCGAACACGATGCCCACGCTGGTTGATCCCGACGACAGCGGAATCAGCCAGACCCAGTAGCCTTTGCCCATCAGATGATTGGTTGACAGCCAGCGGGGCAGCTCGCTGCAACGCGCCTGCCAGGCGGCGTCCGTGCTCCATTCGCCCAGGTCAATACGCTGGTCGATGCGGAACCACACGGCCGAACAGTGATGATCGTTGTCTTCGACCAGGTCCAGCTGGCGGCGCAGATGCGAGGCACGGCTGCAGGCGTCGACCACCCAGCGCGCCTTGATTTCCCAGGCCTCACCGTCGCGTTCAATGTGTACTGTGTGATCGCCGTCGTCGCTCAGGGCAAGGTCGGTTTTGGTGACGCGTGCACCGTCAATAAAGTCGACGCCGAGTTCGCGCAGGCGCTCGCCCAGGTGGTTTTCGAAAATGCCGCGGTCGAGCTGGTAGCTGGGCACGGTCAGCAGCCGGGCCGAGCCGAGCTCTTCGGCCTGGGCCAGATCGTCGGCCTCGCCGGCGTGAAAAAAGAAACGCAAGCCGTATTTGCGCAGCTGATCACGCTGGATGTGTTCGGCCAGACCAAGCCCCCGGGCAAAATAATCGGCACCGATCTCGACGGTTGACTCACCCACCTTGTGGGCCGCTTCGGGCACCGGGTGGCGATTGCGTTCGATCACGGTAATGGCCAGGTCCGGGTTGGCCTGGCGCAACTGCAGGGCGAGGGTCAGGCCGGCCAGTCCGCCGCCGAGTATGGCGACATCAGCTGGCGGCTGACAGGCTGGGTCAGGGAAATTCATGCCGGGATTATAGACCTGACGCGCCGCTTTCCTACCGGCAATGAAGCGGTTGTGCCGATGCCGTCACCGCAGCCTTCAGTCAGGATATGCCCGGCATGGAGCAAACGAGTGCAAAAAGCATGGAACGCAAATGGATGCCGCTTCGCTCCGGCGTGGTGCTGAGCGCAGCGATGGTACTGGTGACCGGCCTGGCCACAGCCCAGCAGGTTTATCGCTGCGAGCAGGCCAACGGCAGCGTCACCTTCTCGGACCTGCCCTGTCGCTCCGAGTCAGGTCACGAAGTGCAGATCGACGCCACGCCGCACCAGGGTCATCGCGATGTTTCAGCCGCCGCCGGACGTGTGGTCGGCGGCGACCTTCATCACGTTGGCGGTCTTCCTCGGTATCGGCACCGGCGGCGTGTTCGCCTGGGACGGATCTATGATCCCGGCTTGACCGCCGGGGCCGCTTTCTTCAACGTCAAGCGTCCGGTCCGCGCAGGCTTCGGCGATCGGAGGCGCGATGGCCAGGACGGTCTTGTCGGCCTCGTCGATCTTGACATCGCCTTCGTCCGGCACGCCAATGGCGAGGGTCAGCTGATCTTCCTGACCGCGGACGATGCGAAAGCAGGCTTCTTCGGAAGTGGGCTCTTCGATGTTCTCCAGCGCTTCCGCTAGGCGGCTTCGCGCTGCCGGCGTGACGGTAATCATGATGAGCTCCTTTTCAGCGTGGTGATCAACTCGCTGCGATTTCCGTTGGAGTTGATCTGGTGTTGTGAATTCTCGATCGCATCGAGAATATCGTCGGGAACATCGCGCACCTTCCGCGCGATCACTCCCACATAGAAGAGTTTCTCTCCCGCAAGGGAAAGTCGGTGGCAATACCGAAACTGCGCCTGCACCTCGATGATGCCTTCAGCCATCATCGTACGAATCAATCGGGAAAACCCGCTCGCATCATCGCGGCTGAGAAAGTCATCCTTGATCGCCATCGCCAGCCAACCGGGGCTCTCCACGAAGTTGAAAGCCGCTGCGAACGCTCGCGGCGGGATGTCGCCAAAGCCGAGTGCGGCGACCGTGCAGAGGCAGTTGAGCGAGGCCTCCCGCATCCGGGCGACGTCCTTCTCGCGCATCTTCGTGACGTCGGCGACCAGGTACTGGTCGTACACGTGCGGCCGGTCGCGCTCAGCCGCCATCGCGGCTTCCTCGATCAGGTCGATGCCCACCACGTGCCGAACACCTGCCTCAGCAAGACGTTCGGCCACGATGCCGTTG
>CALEIM010000063.1 GCA_937876395.1 uncultured Wenzhouxiangella sp.
TGCAGCGCAGATCGCCCGAAGCCAGCGCCGGCTTGATCAGGTTCGAGGCATCCATAACCCCGCCGGAGGCCGCGCCGGCGCCGATGATGGTATGAATTTCGTCGATGAACAAAACCGCCTTGTCACGGTTTTTGAGTTCAGCGAGCACGGCTTTGAGGCGCTTTTCAAAATCGCCGCGATACTTGGTCCCGGCCAGCAGTGAACCCAAATCCAGCGCCCAGATTTCGGCATCAAAAAGCACTTCGGGCACTTCCTTGTGCACGATTCTCAGCGCCAGGCCTTCGGCCAGGGCGGTTTTGCCGACGCCCGACTCACCCACATAGAGCGGATTGTTCTTGCGCCGTCGGCACAGAATCTGAACGGTACGTTCGACTTCCAGCGCGCGGCCAATCAGGGGGTCGATCTTGTCGGCCCGGGCGCGCTCGTTGAGATTGGTGGCATAGCTGGCCAGCGCCGACTTTTCTTCCTCGGCAGCCAGCGCCTCGCCGAGATCGGCGGCCCCGGCGGAATCGCCCGCGCCTTCTTCTTTCCGGGCGATGCCGTGGGAGAGATAGTTGACCACGTCCAGACGGGTCAGATCCTGCTTGGCAAGCAGGTAGACGGCATGCGAGTCTTTCTCGCTGAAAATGGCGACCAGCACATTCGCGCCGAGCACTTCCTTTTTTTCCGCCGACTGGACGTGATAAAGCGCGCGCTGAAGCACGCGCTGAAAGCCGATAGTCGGCTGGGTATCGCGCTGATCGCCCTCGGAAAGCACCGGCACAGAATCACTTAAAATGCGCTCGATCTCATGCCCGAGCAGGTGCATGTCGACGCCGCAGGCCTGCAGCACCTCGCAGGCCGATTCATTGTCCAGCAGGGCCATCAACAAATGCTCGACGGTCAGAAACTCATGCCGTTTGCTGCGCGCCGTATGGTAAGCCTGCGAGATCGAAAGTTCGAGTTCCTTGCTGAACATGATGGCGCCTCTGCCAGTAACGGTTGCTGGTGTCTTTCTAAGGTAGCTGTGCCAAGCTACCTTAACCGACTATGACCCGTGCAAACGTGGATGATTCCCGCTGGACAACATCAGGATCCGGTTTCTTCCATGGTGCATTGCAACGGGTGATCATGTTCGCGCGAAAAATCGTTGACCATGACCACCTTGGTCTCGGCAATTTCGTAGGTAAAAACCCCCGCAACCCCGCGACCGCGGGTATGCACATGGAGCATGACGCTGGTGGCCTTTTCTCGCGACAGGCTGAAAAAGCGTTGCAGCACCTCGACCACGAATTCCATGGGTGTGTAGTCGTCATTGAGTATGACAACCTTGTACAGCGACGGCCTGCGCAGCTTGGGCCGGGCCTCTTGCAGGGCCAGACCTTCGCCGGCAGAGCCGCCGGGTCGTTCTTTCTCACTCATTTCCTGTCACAGTATCCGACCGTATTCATGGTCTTCATACTGCGGCAGCCTTGAGCGCTTTTCAAGCGTTGGCGATGCCCTTGACCTGCTCTTCTTCGGCGGAGCCCGAAAGCGCGTCCCACAAAGAGCCGTCGACCGATCGACTCGATTCCTGCTAGACTCTGGCGACACTACATACCAAGTAAATCAAGGGGGTAGCCAGGGAGATAAGCCCGATGAACGACACCCCCGCCCCATGTTGCCGCCGGCATTCCGCTCGGCCTGCGCACTGGAACTGCCCCGCCTGCCAGCTCGATCTGTGCACCGATTGCAAACCCTATGCAGAACAGATTCCTCTCGCAGTGAACTGTCCGCTGTGCCAAGGCGCGATGGCCGAGGTCCAGCCGGCGGTGCCGAGATCCGAACAGCTTAAGAAACTGATCCTGGCTCCGGCCCGACCGGTCACAATCGCCCTGCTGGCCGTTGTTGCCGTGATTTTGAGCGCGGCCTGGTTGGGCGGACTGCGCCTGGTGCTGAGCGTGCCGGCACTGCTGCTGATCTCGGCCTGGCTGGTAGTCCTTGCCCGACACGCTGCCGAAAACCGCCCCGGCTTTCCAGCGCTTGGCGAGTTGCTGGATTCAACCCAGTTCAGCTACATCGTGCAAACTTTCTGGTTCAGCCTGCCGTTTTTGCTCATTTTCGGCCTGGCAGGACTGCGCGGGTCGGGCTTTTTGTTCGCTTTGGGTCTGCTGGCCTGTGCGATCGCCCTGCCCGCTATCCTGATGGCCACCGTCGCAGCTAACGGGGCAATCAACGCCTTCGACGCAACCCATGCCGGGCGCATCATCCGCATCCTCGAGCACGACTATGTGGCACTCGCAGCGCTCGCCGTCGCGGCGGTTTTCCTGCTGAGCCTCGGCGCGCACCTGGCCGGTCTGGCCGGTTCCGTGCTGGCCCTGGCCGGAGCCTGGCTGCTGGCCATCTTCGCCCATCAGACGGGCCGCCTGCTGTATCGCCACCGCCGCAGGCTCGGTTATCCGGCCGGCATCAAACCCGGGGATCGCCCGCGGCCGCCAACAGCCGAAATCTATGAACCCGCATTGCTGCTGGCCGATGCCGACACTCTGCTGGCAACCGGCCAGCAAAAATCCGCCCGGCTGCAGCTTGGTGCGGCGCTGACCCGCTATCCAGATGACCCTGATCTCAACCTGCGCTTTGACGAGCTGATTCGCGCGAATTCCGAACAGAAAGGCTTTCTGAACCACCTGGAGCGCCGCCTGAGACGCCTGGTTCGCAAAGGCCAGTACCGTGATGTCGCCGACCTGTGGCAGCACCACAGCGCCAGCCTCGATGGATGGATGCCGCGCTCGAAAGATACCCGCTATCGCCTGGCGCTGGAGCTTGATCAGCGCGGCGAGCACAGCACCGCATTTCGCATGCTGATCGGCCTGACGCCTGACGAACCGCGCTTCAACCACCAGGCGGAAGCCTGGCTGGAAGCCGCCCGGATTCTCGATCAGCGTCTCGGCCAGTCACCCAAGGCCGGCGAACTGCGTAAAATCGTCATGCAGCGCTATCCGCAGCAGGCGCGGCGCTGGCTGGAGCGCCGGCAAGCGGCGGCACCTGCCTCGACCGACCGGCCAGAAGATCGGATAGCAGCTTTCACCACCGCTCCGATTGATCAGGGCGCCCAACTTCAACGCAGTTGAAATTACCAGGGAATTGCGCACATGCGACATTCATCGATCTGCCTCAGTATTCTGCTGATCGCTTCGGTCTGCGTGACAAATGTCCGGGCCGACAGCTTCGACGACAGCCAGATCTGGTCAGCCGGTGCCGGCCAGATGCAGCTTGAACTGCGCGGTGACTATCTGCCCGATTTCGGCCTTGAGCTAATCCATCAGGGCCGACCCATCACGACCCGGACCACGCTGGATTTTCCAGTCGTGGCAATCGCTGCGCTGCAGCTTCACGCACCCTGGGGCCATCTGGAATCCCTGGACCAGGAAATCGGGCGCCTCCAGGTCCATACGGGTTTGAGCTTTCGCCACGGCAGCCGGCAGCTTGCTCTTGACCCGCTCTTCCTGGTTCCCGGCGAAGACCGTGGACTTCCGCTGATCCTTGCCCTGGATGGTCAGGATCGAGAGCTGTTTCGGATGAGCCATCTGCACATCCACGCTGACGGCGAACGCGGCCGCCTGCAGATCGCCAACGCCGAAGTTGAGGCTTCCCGCTATCTGGCCGAAGCGCTTGATCTGGACGCCCTGGCCGAGCTTCCGATCGCCGTCGGCGGGCTGGATCTGGCCCTGGAAATTCCAGCAGAAGCGATCATCGACGGCGCGCCACCGGGCTGTGAAGCACGGCCGATCTGGCCACAGGACGGTCAGTTTGAGGCCGATGTCACACTGATCGACATGGAGCAGGTCGCCTATCAGGGCATCGAGCCCGAAACGGGTCGGGTCAAGCTTGCGCCTTCGGCCCGACTCAAGAACGAGAGCCTGGCCGATATACCCTGGTTCCCACAGTTCACCAATCCGACCGGCTACCCGTATGAGCCGTCCGATCAGCACCCGTTTCTGGCCTGGAACATCTATCGCGTGGACAGCCAGCGAATCCGCATGCTGGCACGCTCGGGCGCCAAGCACGCCTTTTTCGCCACCAACCAGAACTGTGATCTGAACTGTGGCGGCGGGCAAACGCTCTGGCCCGGCTGCGAAGACACCTATTCCAGCGGCAATAACGACACCTCTACCTATCAAGCGCCGCGGGATGAAATCGCCGCCAGCCTCGGCCTGTGGGACAGCTGCGGCTCGTTCTTCGATCCGGGCTGCAGCGGCGCGCAAACCGGCTATGCCGGCCAGTGGAATCATCGCCTGCTGATTGATCCGGACGAATTCGACACCGCGCAGCCAGGAACCCTGTACATGGATGCCTGGTACCTCATCCAGCACGATGTAAATATCTGGAACTCGATGGGCTTTCGACCCTTCAATCCACAGCCTTTGGCCCAAGGATGGATCATGAATCCGGGAGCGTTCCAGCAGGGTCCGGTCATTAATGAATGGATCGCTGAAGATGAAAACGACGCGATGCAATCCCACAGCGTAATCGTGGTGCCTTCAGCGACACCCGGCGAGCCGTATCCCGAAAATATGCCACAGGGTCATCTGAGACTGCTGGTCAAGGTTCGCGAGGTCGGCCCGGGGCGCTATCGCTACAACTACGCGATCCAGAACTACGACTTTGAGCGCGGCCTTGAAGGCTTTCGTATCGGCCTGCCTGAAAACGCTGAAGTGTTCACCACCTGGTTTGGCGATATCGACGACGACCCAGGCAACGACTGGACCCACACTATCGCCGCCGACCATATTCTGTTTACCGCCCCACCCGACAACACGCTGGACTGGGGCATGCTGTTCAACTTTGAAATCGAAGTCAGCACCTTGCCGACCAACAGTTCGGTGACCCTGGACCTGGGGGAGAATGCCTCCATCCCCGAAATGATCGTCACGACCCTGGCACCCGGCACCGAAACCGGGCTGGTGTTCCACGACCGATTCGAGTCAGCGCCCTGATTTACTCAAATATCTCGGGCCGAAGGTAGGGAAACAGCAACACATCGCGGATTGATGGCGAATCGCTGAGTAGCATGACCAGGCGGTCGATGCCGATGCCCTGCCCGGCCGCCGGCGGCATGCCGTATTCCAGCGCGCGGATGTAGTCGTGATCAAAGTGCATGGCTTCGACGTCGCCGGCGTCGCGCGCCGAAACCTGGGCCCGGAAGCGCTCCGCCTGATCCTCCGGATCGTTGAGTTCGGAAAATCCGTTGGCAATTTCGCGCCCGGCAACGAACAGCTCAAAGCGGTCGACGAAGTCCGGATCATCGTCACTGCGGCGCGACAGCGGTGACACCTCCAGCGGGAAGCGGGTGACGAAGGTGGGCTGGATCAGCGTCGCTTCCACGCGATGCTCGAACAGCTCCATCAACAGCCGCCCCCAGGCCCAGCCGTCTTCGCAGCGAATGCCGTGATCGCGACAAACCGCCCGTAATTTCTCGGTATTCTTGACCTCGCCGGACTGCACTTCCGGGTAGTGTTCGACCACCGCGTCGGCGACGTTCATGCGCTGAAAACTGCCGCTGAAGTCGATCATCTGTCCCTGGTATTCAATTCGTCCATCGCCCGAGTCAGGCAGCTCCATGACCAGGCGGTGAAGCAGATCCTGGGTCAGCTCGATCAGATCATCGCAGTCGGCATAGGCCCAGTAGAACTCCAGCATCGTGAATTCCGGATTATGCCGGGTGGACACGCCTTCGTTGCGAAAGCTGCGGTTGATTTCGTAGATCCGCTCAAGCCCGCCGACCAGTAAACGCTTGAGATGCAGCTCGGGAGCAACGCGCAGATAAAGATCCAGATCAAGTGCGTTGTGGTGGGTCTTGAATGGACGCGCGGTCGCTCCGCCGGGGATTTGGTGCATCATCGGCGTTTCAACTTCGAGAAAATCACGCTCATCGAAGTAGTGGCGGATGGCACGGATGATCAGTGAGCGCCTGACAAAAGTTGCGCGCACCTCCGGGTTGACGATCAGGTCAACATAGCGCTGGCGATAGCGCTGCTCCTGGTCACTCAGGCCGTGCCATTTTTCCGGCAGCGGCCGCAGGGACTTGCTCAGCAGACGCAGCTCATCGGCATGAATCGACAGCTCGCCGGTGCGGGTGCGCATCAGACGACCAGCAACGCCAACAATATCGCCAATATCCCAGTGCTTGAAACCCTGGTACACACCGTCGGGCAGATCATCGCGCCGGAGATAAACCTGGATACGCGCCCCCGAGCCGTCCTGGAGATGAACAAAGCTGGCCTTCCCCATGATGCGTCGGGACATGATCCGTCCAGCCAGAACGAAGCGTTCGTCGTGGGTCTCAAGCGCGGCCTGATTCCAACGTTCCGCGTCGCTGAAGCGCTCAAGCACGGCAGCCGCCTGGCTGTCGACTCGAAAATCGTTGGGGTAGGCCTGCCCGGTTTCGCGCCAGGCATCGAGTTTTTCCCGTCGCTGCGCGATCAGCCGGTTTTCGTCGAGCTCGGGCGCCTGTTCCTGTTCCTGATTCTTGTCCGTCATTCCTTGCATTCCATTCAGGCCAGCCCGGCCTGGAGCTGGGCGGCAACAAATTCATCGAGGTCGCCGTCAAGCACCTTTTGCGTGTCGCTGCGCTCGATCCCGGTGCGCAGGTCTTTGATGCGCGACTGGTCGAGCACGTAGTTGCGGATCTGGCTGCCCCAGCCGATATCAGATTTCTCATCCTCGGCGGCCTGGGCCTTCTCGCGCTGTTTGTGCAGCTCAAACTCGTAGAGCTTGGCGCGCAGTTGTTTCATCGCCTGATCCTTGTTCTTGTGCTGCGAGCGGTCGTTCTGACACTGCACCACGATGCCGCTTGGCTCATGGGTTATACGCACCGCCGATTCAGTTCGATTGACGTGCTGACCACCTGCGCCCGAAGCGCGGTACACGTCGATGCGCAAATCGGCCGGGTTGATATCGATCTCGATTGAATCGTCAATTTCCGGCGTCACAAAAACGCTGGCAAACGAGGTGTGACGACGATGGCCCGAATCAAACGGCGATTTGCGCACCAGACGATGCACGCCGGTTTCCGTGCGACACCAGCCATAAGCGTTTTCGCCCTCCATCCGGACGGTCGCGCTCTTGACGCCGGTCACATCACCGCCGGACACCTCGATCAGTTCATGTTTCCAGCCGCGATTCTCGGCCCAACGCAGATACATTCTGAGCAGGATTTCGGCCCAGTCCTGAGCTTCCGTTCCGCCCGAACCGGCCTGGATTTCCAGAAAACAGGGACGATCATCCATTTCTCCGGAAAACATCCGCTGATACTCAAGCTCAGCCACCTGCCCTTCCAGGCGATGGAGATCGTCGGAAACGCTCTCGCTCAGTTCCTGGTCATCTTCGTCCAGCGCCATCGACAGCAGTTCGGCGGCATCCCGAACACCATCAATCACCGTGCGCTGGGCGGTCACCGAGCGATCCAGGTCCGAGCGCTCCTTGCCCAGATTCTGGGCGCGCTCAGGCTCATCCCAGACCGCAGGATTTTCAAGCTCGCGGTCCAGTTCTTCGAGGCGTTCTACCTTGCCATCGTAGTCAAAGGTACCCCCTCAGCGCCCGCACCCGGCGCTCCAGATCGTCCAGCAACTGCTTCAGTGAGGTCTGTTCCATAAAAATCCGCTCCGTAGCCAGGGTTTTCGCCGTAGCAAAACCACCTAGTGTAACGGCTGACGGCTGCTCGCGGCCAGTCGAATCGGCCTCAATTATGCTCCGGGCGCGGGGTGTCGGAAGTTGACGGCGGCAGCACCGGCAAACGCAGAGCGTGTTCGGGGATCTCGCCTTCCAGCGTCTGGTAGAAAGCCATCAGCTTGGCCATATCGCCCTCATCGATCTCCGACCCCAACTGGACGCGGGCCATGATCTGGGTGGCATCGCGCAGACTCCAGACCGAGCCGTCGTGGAAATAGGGATAAGTGCGGGTGATGTTCCTCAGCGAGGGGGTTTTGAACACGTAAAGATCAGCCGCGTTCTGGGTCACCGCGAAGCGCCCGACATCCATCGGCATGGTGGGCTGATCAATGGTCAGAAACTCGCGCGTGGCTTCCCAGTAGGATTCAACGACGCCAAAGCGCGCCAGCATGTTGCCGCCAAGCGCCGGCCCGGAGTGACAGGCTGCACAGCCGTTATCAATAAACACCTGCAGGCCGGCCAGCTCTTCATCGCTGAGCGCATCGGCATCACCCTGGAGAAACTGGTCAAAGCGGTCGGGGGTCAGCAGTGTACGTTCAAAAGCGCCGATGGCATTGGCGATATTGGCGTAGCTCAGGGGCGAATCCTCATCGGGAAAAGCACGCTCGAAGCGCTCAAGGTATTCGGGCATGGAGCGAATTCGGTCCACGGCAAGATTCTCGTCAGGGATCGCCATCTCGATGGGGTTGAGAATCGGCCCCGCAGCCTGCTCTTCCACGTCTTTGGCGCGCCCGTCCCAGAACTGGCTGCTGTGCAGAGCCGCGTTGAGCACGGTTGGCGAATTGCGCGGCCCGACTGCCCAGCGATGGCCCAGGGAGGTGGGCAGATTATCCACGCCATAGGTGGCCAGGTTATGGCAGCTATTACAGGAAAACAGACCGCTTTGCGACAGGCGCGGATCATAGAACAGCATTTTGCCCAGCTCGACTTTTTCGTCGCTGAGCGGGTTGTCGGGATTGTCGACAACCTCCGGCAGCGGCGCAAACAGGAGCTGCGCCATTTCGTGCAGCGCCTCACGATCACCTGAATTGGCCGATACCGCCGAGCTGAGAAACAGTGCGGTAACTGCCGTCAGCAGCACAGGAAAAGCAAAGCGAGACATCTGGTTCTCTCCTTCAGTAACACTGATTGTGGATGCCGCTCGACCGACAATCGGGCTAAAAACCCCGCGCCTGACCCGATCGTATGTTCACCGGACTACGGCAAATCAGAGGAGACAATACGACAATCACGCCGCTGAATCCAGCCGCCAAGCCGCAAGCAACAGCAACGATGAGCCGGGTGCTTTCCCGACCCGGCCGGCGATTGATGCCCGGACTGTCGGCGGCCGACCGATGCGGCGGCAGTTACGCAATAATCTGGGAGCCTATTTCCACGGCCCTGTCGGTCGGTATTTGGAAATACGTGGTTGCGCTGGAAGCGTTTCTCGCCAAGAGGATGTAAAGACGATCCTGCCACATGGGCATCCCCGAATTCGCCGTCGGTTTGAGTGTGCGTCGCGACAAGAAAAACGAGGTTGTCATTATGTCGTATTTGAGACCGTGCTTGCGACACAGCGCCAATGCTCTGGGAGCAATCGGCTGCTCCATGAAGCCAAATTTCAATGTTACACGCGTGAACAGCGGGTTGAGAACCTCCATCTCTACCCGGTCAGCCTCAGATACCCGCGGCTGCTCAACCGTTTCGATCGTTAATATGACGTTGCTCTCGTGCAGCACCTTATAGTGCTTGAGGCTATGCAGCAGTGCGGTTGGCGCACTTTCCGGAGCGCTGGTCAGGAAGACGGCAGTACCTTCCACCAGATGCGGGGGCTCGTCTGCTAGTTTATTCACTAACGCGGCCAGCGGGATATCACTTTTGCGCGTCTTGAGGTACAGCAAACGACTCCCTCTTCTCCACGTGACCATGACAATAACCAAAACAGCCGCAACGGTGAGCGACACCCACCCCCCACTTGGAACCTTTTGCGAATTGGCAACGACAAAGGCCATTTCCAACGCCACAAAAGGCGCAACCACGAAAAGTGCAAGCCAGAGCGGCCGATGCCAGACTTTCCATATGACGAAGAAAAGCACGGTGGCGGTCACTAGCATCAGGAGGGAAAGCGAAACGCCGTAGGCGAAAGCGAGCGCAGCTGAAGAGCCAAATGCAACCACAAGGAGCATCACACCAATCATAAGGAACAGGTTGACATGTGGCATGTATATCTGGCCTTCTTGAGAAGCGGATGTATGCTGCACATCCATCCGCGGCAGAAATCCAAGCTGGATCGCTTGCCGCGTCAGCGAGAAGGCACCGGTGATCGCAGCTTGACTGGCGATGACGGTCGCCATCATTGCGAGAAGGACGAATGCGAGGGCGCCCCATTCCGGCATCATTTCGAACAAGGGCTGTCCAACAGATTCATCGTGACTCAACATGTAGGCACCCTGCCCGAAATAGTTGAGTAACAACGCTGGAAACACGAGGCTGAACCATGCGAGCAGGATAGGTCGCCGACCGAAATGCCCGAGATCGACATAAAGCGCTTCCGCGCCGGTAACAGCCAGAAAAGCTGTCCCCAGTACGATCAGGGAAATACCCCGGTTCTCAAGCAGAAAAATCACCGCATGGGTGGGATCGAGCGCAACCAGTACGGATGGATTCTGAATAATCTGATAGAAGCCGGATGAACCCAACGCCAGAAACCAGATCGCCGTGATCGGCCCGAACACTTTTGCGATCTTCATCGTGCCATAACGCTGCACTGCAAATAAGGTGAAAAGTATGGCAAGCGTGATGGGAATAACCCAATCGCGCAGCTCGGGAGTGATCGTCTCCAGCCCCTCGACGGCCGAGAGTACCGAAATGGCTGGCGAGATGATGGCGTCGCCATAAAAGAGCGCCGCCCCGAGCATGCCCAGGAACGTGATTGGCCCGATCCAGCGGCGCCCTGAGGCACGACGGGCCAGCACCATCATCGACAATGTTCCACCCTCGCCCCGATTGTCTGCACGCAATACAAGCAAAGCGTATTTGACCGTCACGATCAGCGTCAGCGACCAGACGATGATTGATAAAAGACCGAGCACGTCGCCATCGGTCGGCGGGCGGTTGCCGGCAGCCACACGCATTGCTTCACGCAAGGCATAAATAGGGCTGGTGCCGATGTCGCCGTAGACGACGCCGACGGCGCCGATTGTCAGAGCAGCGGTACTGGAGATCTTTTTATCGGACTGATGAGCGCCGCCATCGCCTGATTGTTGCTGGGGGGCCATACTGTCGTTGGGGTTGGATGACATGCCCGGCTCTCCCATGCTCAGCGGTCGGTGCTTCTACCCTCGCCGGGTATGTGGGCTAACGCTGTTCGCATCGTGG